>NZ_JBCDMV010000019.1:0-128345 GCF_038433135.1 Luteococcus sp. H91
CCTCGGGGAAAGCCGATGGAGTGCTTCTCTCCCCTCCCCCCCCCCCCCCCCCACTCCAAGACCGTGGTAGTACCCGGTCACCTCACTCGGCGTACTTGTCCAGATCCGACGTGTCTCCCTGGGCCATCTTGGCGAACATCGCCCCGGCCCGTTCCTCGTCCCAGAGCACCGAGGAACCAGCGGCGGTGGTGGCGTCGGTGCTGCTCAGGGGAACCGCCAGGGTGAGGCCCTTGCCGCTGGAGACCGTGCGCATCGCATTGGCCGCGCCCACCAGATCGGTCATGCCGGTCTTCTCGCCGCGCCGGATCGCGTCGCCGACGGCCATGTTCAGCCGCCAGTAGCGCACCGGGTTGATGAAGGTCCACGGGCTGGTGGATTTCTTCACGATGGCACCGATCATCTGCCGCTGGCGCTTCATCCGGCCGATGTCGCCGGTGGGGTCGGCCTTGCGCATCCGCACATAGCCCAGGGCATTGGTGCCGTTCAGCTTCTGGCAGCCGGCGGGCAGGTTGGTGTGGGAGTCCTTGTCCACCATCGGCGCGTCCAGGCACATCTTGATCCCGCCCAGGGAATCCACCACGTCGGCGAAACCGTCGAAGCCGATCTCCAGGTAGTTGTCCACCCGCAGGCCGGTGTCCTGCTCCACGGTGCGCACCAGCAGTTCCGGCCCGCCCAGCGAATAGGCGGCATTGAGCTTGTTGCGACCGTGTCCGGGAACCTGCACATAGGAGTCACGGGGCAGGCTGACCAGCACCGGGCGACCCTTCGGGGGGGAGTACAGCAGCATCATGGTATCGGTGCGCTGGCCGGTCTCGGTGCCGGTGCCCAGCTCGGCCTGCTGTTCGGGGGTGAGCTTCTCCCGGGCGTCGGAACCGACCAGGAGGGTCGTGGTTCCGGGCTGCTCGGCGGGGCGTTCGCCGTCGGGCTGCTCCTGGGCCTTGCCACCGGTGCCCAGCGCGATCAGCGGTACCACCACCAGCCAGACCAGCCAGGCGACCAGTGCCAGCAGCAGCCACTTCCACCACGGCTTGCGGCCAGCCGGTGGGCGTGCCGCAGGGCGGCGCCTGTCCGGCCGCTTCGGGGGTGGGATCTGGGGCTGGGCCGAGGCCGGGCGCGCGGCGGGCTGCGCCGGGATCCGGGGTGCGGGCTGCGGGCCGACGGGCCGCTTGGTGCTGGGCTTGGGCTGGCTGAAGTCGGATTCGCGGTGGACCACGCGGGCCGGGTTCTGCGGCTCCTGCGGTGGGTTGGCCTTCTGCGCTGCCTGGGCTCCGGCCGCGGCCGCGGCCTTCGCCGCGATGGCGCGTCGACGCTCCAGTTCCGCCAGCTCGCTGGCGTCCATGATCTCGGTCCGGTCGACGCTGGGTCGCTCGGATCCGTACAACCAGTCCAGATCAGCCTGACGGTTGGAGTCGTGACGAGGATCCATGACAACCACCGTACCCAGAGCTTCCCAAGCGCCAGCTGAGGCAACGCGGCGTGCCAGCTACCGACTGGCCGTGGGAGGCTGGAAGAATGGCGAGCATGACCAGTTTGCCCTCGGATGCCGGCCCTGCTGATCCCAGCCGGGTGGGCCGGAGCCACCGGCCGGTCAGCGTCGTGATGCCGGTGCTGAATGAGGAGAAGCACCTGGCCAGTTCGGTCGCCGGGGTGTTGGCGCAGGATCATCCGATGGAGATCATCCTGGCCGTCGGCCCCAGCCAGGACCGCACCGAGCAGATCGCCGAGCAGCTTGCCGCGGCGGATTCCCGGATCATCGTGGTGCCGAATCCGTCCGGCACCACTCCCGATGCGCTCAACCTGGGGATCGCCGCGAGCCAGTACGACGTGATCGTCCGGGTGGATGCCCATGGTGAACTGGCCCCGGGCTACATCGATCGGGCGGTGGAGCTCCTGGAGCGCACCGGCGCGGCCAATGTGGGCGGGCTGATGGCGGCCAAGGGTGTCACGCCCTTCGAGAAGGCCGTCGCGGTGGGTTACACCTCCAAGATCGGGCTGGGTGGCGGCAGCTTCCACCTGGCCAACTCCAAGGAGGGGCCGGCCGACACGGTCTTCCTGGGCGTCTTCCGGCGCGACGCCCTGCAGGCAGTGGGAGGTTATGACCCGTCGCTGCTGCGCGCGCAGGACTGGGACCTGAACTATCGGCTGCGCAAGCGGGGCGAGACGGTCTGGTTCTCGCCGGAGCTTGAGGTCACCTACCGGCCGCGCTCCACGGTGCAGGCGCTGGCCAAGCAGTTCTTCAAGACCGGGCAGTGGCGACGCGAGGTGATGCGGCGCAACCCGGACACCATGAGCCCGCGTTACCTGGCTCCGCCGACGGCGGTGCTGGTGATGGCCGCCGGAAGTGTGGCCGGCGTGCTGGGGCTGGTGGGTGGCCCACGGGCGCTGCGCTGGGGATTTGCCGCCCCGGCGAGCTACCTGCTGGCGATCTGCGCCGCCTCCTGCGGTATCCGCCGCGAGCTGGAGCCCGGAGTGCGTGCGCGGTTGCCCCTGGTCCTGAGCATCATGCACCTGGCCTGGGGCGCCGGAGCCCTGAAGGGACTGCCCCGGGAAGAGCGGGAGCGGGCAACCGACCCCGACCAGCGCGGCTGAGGCTGGCTCAGGAGGCCAGCACCTCGGTGCTCAGTGCTCGCTCAGCGGTGGCGATCTCGGCCAGCCTTGCGGCGTCGGCGTCGCCCCGGACCACCACCGTCGATCCACCGCCCAGCAGGGGAGCGATCAGCAGGGACGAGAGATCCTGCCAGACGTCACCACTGGGGGTGTGCAGCCGTCGCTGGGCGCTGGGGGTGACACCGGCCAGTGCCAGCCCATCGCGTCGGTGCTCGCCGTCATCCAGCCAGAGCTCCGGGGGGTCATTGCGCCAGTGCACGTCCGGCTGGCTGAGCACCTCGGCAAAGTCGGTGACTCCCGGCGCCGGGGCGGCCAGGCCGGCACCCAGCGGGTGCAGTGAGCACGCCACGGTTTCGACGCCAGGGACGGGATGGGCCTGCTGGGGGCCGACGACGGCCAGCTCCACCCGGTCCAGATCGTCCCGGGGCAGGGCCAGCACCCGGCCGCCCACCTGCCAGGTGGCCATCGCCCAGACCAGCGAGACCCAGTGGCCGGGATGGGTGCGCAGCAGCGGCAGGCCGATGTCCCCACCCTCGTCCAGGCCCAGCGAACCGATCAGGTTGGCCGTCTTGTCCACCCAGTTGGCGAAGGTGCGGGCGGAGAACTCCACTCGCGATCCGTCGGCGGTGTCGTAGCAGGTCAACAGGGGCTGGGCGCCATCGGCCAGCACCCGGGCTTCCAGGGCGGCGACCGGATCGAGTGGGCTGCTCATTGGGCCATCGTAGGGCGAAGGGCGCCGGGCGCGGCAAACGGGGCGGCTCAACCCGCTGCCCGCTAGGCTCGCCGCATGAGACATGTGGTGATCATGGCCGGAGGTTCGGGGACCCGGTTGTGGCCGCTCTCCCGCAAGGGCGAGCCGAAGCAACTCCTGGAACTCATTGATGGCAAGAGCCTGCTGCGGCTGGCCTACGAACGCGTCGCGGGCAGTGTGCCGGACGCCAACATCCTGGTGTGCTGCGGGGCGGCCTACACCGACGTCGTGGCCCGGCAGCTGCCGGAGCTACCTGAAGAGAACCTGTTGGGCGAGCCGATCGGGCGGGACTCGCTCAATGCCGTGGCCTGGCCGGCGGCCGTGCTGCAGCGACGCGATGCCGAGGCCGTGGTGGCGGTGCTGACCGCCGACCAGATCATCACCCCGGTGAGCGAATTCAGTCAGGCGCTCGACCAGGCCTTTCGGATCGCGGAGGCCGACGAGACCGCACTGGTCACCTTCGGCGTCGTGCCGGACAGCCCGCACACGGGTTATGGCTATCTGAAGCGCGGGGAGCCGCTGGCCGACTTTCCGCAGGCCAGCCAGATCGTCGAGTTCAAGGAGAAGCCCACGCTGGAGGTGGCGCAGGAGTACCTGGCCAGCGGGCAGTACTGGTGGAATTCCGGGATGTTCGTCTGGCAGGCGGCCACCGTGCTGGAGCAACTGCGGCTGCTGGAGCCCGAAACCCATGCCAGCGTGCTGGAGCTGGCGGAGCACCCCGAGAAGCTGGGTGAGATCTATCCCGAGCTGAAGAAGACCTCGGTGGACTACGCCGTGATGGAGCCGGTGAGCCAGGGCAAGGGCAGCGCGCATGTGGTCGCGGTGCCGCTGAACATCGAATGGGTGGATCTGGGAGGTTTCGCCGCGCTCGCCGAGCAGTTGGGCCACGACGAGCAGGGCAATGCCCGCGAGGGTGTCACCGTCACGCTGGACTGCAGCAACAACCTGCTGATCAATCGCGGACGCCCCGGCACGGTGGTGGCGGTGGCAGGGCTGAGCGGCATGGTGGTCTGCGTCACGGAACAGGCGACGCTGGTGGTGCCGATCAGTGATGCGCAGCGGGTCAAGGAGTTGGTGGCGCTGGTGGCAGATCAGGTGGGCCCCGAGCTCGCCTGAGCCACCGGAGCACGTTGGACAGAGGTACTGACCGCATCTGGCACCCGTAGTCGGTGCCGGGTGCGGTCAGTTCCGTGTTCGGGCCGGCCGGTCGCGGAGCGGCGGCGGATCTTTTGTCACAGCCGGGCTCTAGTCTTTGCACCATGGCAGAAACAGTGAAGCGCTTCCGGGAGACCGTGGCCCAGGTGGTGCTGGGCATCAGCGTCCTCTACATCTTGTTGTCGTTGGTGCGCGGCGGTTACCTGGTGTACCGCCACACGCCGCTGGCGGAGACCGCCCGGCAGCTGGGCGGCAGTTCACTGAGCATCGTGATGGTGTTGTTGGTGGTGGCCGCCACCCTGGCCTGCGTCCTGGTCCGCCCGGTGACGCCCAAGGGCCGAAAGCTGGTGCGTACCGGCGCCGTGGTGATCGGGATTGCCGCGCTGTTGGAGGCCGCCTTCCTGGTGATGGGGGTCTTCAACACCCACGTCAGCATCTTCGTCACCGCTCTGGAGGTGCTCGGCGGGGTGCTGGAGGTTGCCATCAAGACGGTTGCCGCGCATCTGCTGTGGCGCGCCGGCGCCCGGGCGCCCGAGCCGGTGCCGGCCGTCGAGCAGCAGGCCAGCACTGAGGTGGCGGTGGTGGCGGAGCCCGAGCGTCAGCAGGCCAGCTGGCGTGCGGACCAGGCCGCGGGTGCGGTCTGGACCAGGGCCGGGGATGCCGCCAGCGGGGCGGCAGCGACCACCTGGGGGCATCCGGGATCCGGGTCGGCTGGCTGGAAGGTTGCTGGAGATTCCCCGGCGGCCGCAGAGGAGCCGCAAGCGCCCCGAGGGCCGTGGGCGACGGCCGGTGACCTGGCGGCGGGCGAGGCCCTGCCCGACGGCCAAACCGCCGCTGGCAACGGCTCGGAGCCGCCGCGCGCCGGCGAGGTGAGCTGGGAGCCGGTCCGGCGGCCCGACTGAGCCCCGGCTGGAGGCTGTCAACTCGACGCGCTGAAGGTGTTTGTCAAATTCCGGTATCGGCTTGACGCATGGCAACTACACGCATGTAATTAACCGCGGGGGGACGCAGCAGAGCGACCCCTCGACGACTGTTGGGCCGCCGTCGGCTGCCCGATGAGCATGGTGCGGCCGAGAGGACTTGAGGCAATGGCTGAGCTGCTGACACTGATCGCCGACGTCGAGGACGGACTTCTCGGTTGGCAGGAGCGCGCCCTGTGCGCCCAGACCGATCCGGAGGCCTTCTTCCCGGAGAAGGGCGGCTCCACCCGGGAGGCCAAGAAGGTCTGCCAGACCTGCGAGGTGAAGGCCGAATGCCTTGAGTACGCCCTGGGCAATGACGAGCGCTTCGGCATCTGGGGCGGGCTCAGCGAGCGAGAACGACGCAAGCTCAAGCGACGCGCCTGAGCCCATGACCCCTGATCCGGCGCAGGATTGGGCCTGGGCGCACGAGTCGGACGCAACCGCCCCCCGAGCGGTTGACCCGACCAGCGTGACGGCGATCCTGGTGGTGCACAATGCCGAACCGTGGCTGGAGCGCAGCCTCACCTCGCTCGACCGGCTGGATGCCCGCCCCCGGTTGGTCGCCGTCGACAATGGATCCACCGACGCCTCCGGTGGTCTGCTGGCAGACGCGCTGGCGGCCGGGCAGCTGGACGAGGTGCTGACCGGTTCCGCGAACGATGGTCTGGGCGCCGCCGTCGCCCGGGTGGAGTCCCGGGCCGATGACCAGACCCTGTGGCTGTGGCTCCTGCACGACGACGTCGAACCGAGGGCGGATGCCCTGACCCAGCTGCTCCGGCTGGCCAACGAGCGGGCAGAGCAGGGCGAACCCGTCGCCATCGTCGTCCCCAAGCTGCTGGAACCGCGACGCCGCAACCACCCGAACCGGCTCAGCGAACTGGGGCAGACCATCTCCCGCACCGGGGATCGGGTGCTCAGCGTCGAGCCCGGGGACATCGACCAGGACCAGCTGGCCAGTACCGAGGTCTTGGGGGCCTCCAGCGCCGGCCTGCTGGTCAGCCGCGACGCCTGGCGGCGGCTGGGCGGGATGAGCCCCGAGCTGCCACTCTTCCGCGACGGGGTGGATCTTGGGTGGCGGGCACAACGCGCCGGGTTGCGGGTGGTCACCTGCCCCAGCGCCGCCATCCATCATCGACGGGCGGGCCGCAACTGGCAGCGCGACGCGGCCCTCACGGCCAACCCGGCCCGAACCGATCGACTGCTGGGTATGCGCCTGGTGGCCGCGCACGCCAAGAGTCCCGCCCTCGCGAGCCTCCGGCTGGCGCTGCTGAGCCTGCTGGTGGCCATCGGCCACCTCTTCGGCAAGGCCCCACGGGAGGCCGCCGACGCGCTGGGCAGCGGTCGTGACCTGCTGGCCTCCGGCAGCGCCACCCGCGCCCTGCGCGACCAGCTGCGTTCCGCCCCGGGCAGTCGGGACGTCACCGCGCTGCGCCCGCACCGCAGCCGAATGCTGCGGCTGCGGGCAGACCAGTTCGCCGGCTGGGCCTCCGACCGGCTGCTTCCCACCTGGGGAGACGACACATCTATCGACGAGCTGACCAGTGACAGCGTCGACATCCACACCCGCCGGCGGCCGGTGCTGATCCCGGTTGCGATGGCGGCCCTGGTGCTGCTCTGCCTGGTGGCCGGACGACGCCTGTTCGGCCTGGGACAACTGGCCGGGCCCGCCCTGGCACCCGCCCCGGAGACCCTGAGCGGGGCGTGGGACGCGTGGCTGCGTGCCCCGCACGGACAGTGGGCCAATGCCCCGTGGCTGGCGATCGGGGCCCTGGGCTCGACCCTGACGCTGGGCCGGCCCGACTGGTTCGCGGTGCTCGGCCACCTGCTGGCCGTGCCGCTGGCCACGGCGGCCAGCCTGCCGCTGTGGCGTCGGCTGTCGCCGCCCGGGCCGCCGTGGCGGCGACTGCTGCTGGCTCTGGCGTGGGGCCTGGCGCAACCGTTGCTGGGGATCACCGGCAGCGGATCGGCCGGCACCCTGCTGGTGGCGATCGTCGCACCGCTGGCCGCCTGTGCCTGGGTGGACTGGCGTCGGCAGACCGAAACCGGTCCGGACGCGCTCCGGGCACCCGCCCGCTTCGCCCTGTGGGCCGGGATCGCCGCCCTGGCGGTGCCGGCGCTGTGGTTCGCCGCCAGCATTGCGGCCCTGGCGGCGGCCACCGGACGCCGCAGGGTCGATTTGCGCGGGGTCTCGATCGCGCTGCTGGGGCCCCTGGCGCTGCTCGCCCCCTGGGGACACCGGCTGATGCAGCAGCCCGGCCGGTGGCTGACCTCCACCGATCCGCTGCTGACCGGCCCGCTGCCCTGGCCCGGTGAGCCACCCTGGGGCAATACCCCGTGGTGGGTCTTCATTCCCGTCGCCGTGCTGCTGTGGGCCCTGGCCAGCTGGGGCGTGGTGGGCCGACGCGTGGGTGAGCGGCTCTGGCTGGCCGCCGCTGCCGGGCTGTGCTGGTTCCTCGGGCTGGCCCTCGGCCAGGTGGAGGTGCCGCTCGATGCCGCCACCGTGCTGCTCGACGCAAAGGTCTGGCTGCTGCTGGCCACCCTGCTACTGCTCTGCCTGGTGCAGTTTGCCCTGGCCGGCGTTTCGAGCCTGCGGCATCCGGTGGCGATCATCCTGCTGGTGTTGCTGGCGGCGCAGGCCGGCTGGTGGCTGGTTGGTGCCGGGGCGCCGACCCACCGCAGCCGCAGCGCGCTGCCCGCCAACATCACCGCAGTGCAGCACACCAATCGCGCCACCCGGGCGCTGCTGGTGGACGTCGGGCCCCAACCGGTTCGCTGGTCGGTCACGGCCGCGGACCAGCCGCGCTGGGGCACGGCCGAACATGCCGTCGTGCCCGACGCCGCGCAGCGCACGCTGGTGCGGGAAATGGTCGCCACCATGGCGGCAGGGGAGAGCTCGGACACCTTGGCCGAGCGGGCCCGGCAGTTGGGGATCGGCCATCTGTGGCTGCGCAAAGCGCGGCCAGACGTCGTGGCGGCGATCTCCGACAGCCCGGGTCTTGGCCCGGCCGAGAACCGGGGCGATGCGACCAGTTGGACCGTGACCGGGCTGGTCAGCCGCACCCCCGACAGCGAATGGCTCGGGCCACGCCGTTGGTGGCCCGCGGCGGCGTTGGCGCTGACCGCCGGCCTGCTGCTGGTGCTGGCCGCTCCGTCCTCGGCCGGGGACCAGGGCCCTCGTCGGGCCGCGGCCGGCCGCGGAGGCGGCGCGTACCGCCCCCAGCACCGCTCAGGAGGCCGACGATGATCACCGCACGCGACGTGCTGCCCGCAGGCGGGGTCCTGCTGTCAGCTGCCGTCCTCAGCGTGGCCGGCCTGGTCGCACCGTCGTTGCTGGCCGGCCCGGACACCACCGGCGCCGTCGCGATGGAGGTGACCCGCGCCCTGGCCTGCCCGAGCGCCCCGCTGGGGGAGTCCACCGCGCGGCTGCTGGACAATTCGTCCGGCCGTGACGAAGTCGCCTCCCGCTTGGCCGGTAGCGACCCGGCGTCCCCGGCCCGGGTTCTGCCAGCCGGGGCGCACCAGGCCACCGGCGGGGTGTGGCTGAGCGGCCTGCCGCGTCCCAGCGTCAGCTGGTGGGGCGCCTGCCAGCCCGGCACCGCCGACCAGATGGTGCAGCTGGCCAATCCGGCCAAGACCAAACTGCTGCTGGTCAACCCCGGCACCGTCGACGCCGAGGTGGACATCACCCTGTACGGCACCGAGGGGCCGCTGCAGGCGATCGGCACCTCCGGGATCACCGTCCCCGCCGGCCGCCAGGCCCTGGTGCCGGTCTCCGTCCAGGCCCCCGCGGGCAAACCCGTCGGGGCGCGGATCGTCGCCTCCCAGGGACGGGTGGCGGCCTGGGCATTGGTCGACGACGGTGTCGGCGCCGACTATGTGCCGGCCACAGCTCCCGAGAACAGCGCGGTGATCCCGACCGTTCCGATGGGCAGCACCAGCTCCGTCCTGCTCACCAACCCCTCGGACCAGCGGACCACGGTGCGGATGGTGGCGCACAGCAGGCGGGGCGCCTTCGATCCGTCGGGAGCCGCCGAGACCGTGCTGGAGCCGGGAACCACCACCCTGGTCGACGTCAGCCGCTCCTTCGCCGGGGAGGCCGGTTCGCTCAGCCTGAGCTCCGACCAGCCCGTGGCCGCCACGCTGTGGGCCAGCTCCGGCAAGGATCTTGCCTTCACCCCAGCCCAAGCCCCGAGTTCGGGCCGGAGCACCCTCCTGCTGCCCGCCGCGGGCAGCGTGTTGTTCACCAATCCGGAGGCCACCGACCGGCAGGTCAGCGTCACCCAGCCCGGCGGAGGGAGCCGTGACTGGACGGTGCCCGCGGGGGGCGTGGTCAGCATCGACGTCGCCCAGGCCGGGTTGGTGAGTTTCACCAGCGGGGTGGCGGCCGGTGCGGTGGTGAGCAGCCCAGGGCTGTCCATCATCGCCAGCCAGGATGACGGTCGGGTGCAGGCCGTGCCCAGGCTGGAACAGGATCCGGGACTGCGCTGAGTCAGTCCTCGTCCAGGGACGGGTCGATGTCGCGCACATGCTGGGCGGTGAGGGCGGCCAGCTGCTCCACCAGGGTGCGGTGCACCAGCTCGCGCAGTTCGGCGCGGGACTGGGCCCGGTGCTCCAATGGGCGTCGGTAGATCACGATCTGGGCGGGGCGCAGGCTGGTGGCCTCGACGCAGACCGCCAGCGGCACCCGGTCACCGCTCCACATCGTCGCCAGGTAGGGCACCTCCTCTACGCCGACGTCCACCCCGTCCAGCCCACCGGGATAGGTGCTGGCGATCCGGGCCAGTCCCTCGGTGACGCAGCCGTGGAAGAACTCCTGCCGGCTCAGCCCACGTCGCAACGGAACCTGCTTGCCGGTCAGGGCATTGGGCAGTGCGATCGGCCCGCGAAGGCCCCGGTCATGGCGGTCACGTCGGCGAGGCATGGCGCCACTGTAGTACCCTCGCCCGGTGGCCCTGAGACGCTGTACGAAGACCGGTTGCGGTAGTGCGGCTGTTGCCACCCTCACCTATGTGTACGCCGATTCCACCGCCGTGCTGGGCCCGCTGTCGCCCGAGCGTGTGCCCGGCTCCTATGATCTGTGCGCGCAGCACTGCGACAACCTCTCCGCCCCGCGTGGCTGGGAGGTGATCCGGCTGCCCGGGATGGCCCAGACCCCGCCGCCCGTGCCCGACGACGACCTGCTGGCCCTGGCCAATGCGGTCCGCGAGGTGGGCACGCTGCCGGAGGAGATCCCCGTCGTGCAGCCGTCGGTCGCTGGCGCCGAGGATGCCCGGATCGTGGTGCTGGCGGAGAAACGGCACCTGCGGGTGATCGGTGACGCCGAACGTCGGTGACCGGCCGGACGTTGGGGCTGTTTGACTAGACTGGCTCCGCTGGCCCGACACGCGGGCACACCTCACCGTGGGAGAACCGATGCCCGACCAGATGGAACTGTCGCCGACCTTCCTGGAGATCGCCGCCTGCCCGGCCTGCCACAGCAAGTTCGCCGTCGACTACGACCGGCACGAGCTGGAGTGCACCAACAATGCCTGTGCGCTGGCCTTCCCGGTGCGCGACGGGATCCCGGTGCTGCTGATCGACGAGGCCCGGCGACCCGAGGCGAAGTGACCCGTGGCGCTCCCCGCTTTTGACGACAGCAGCCTGGACGATCCGGTGGCCCTGCAGGCCATCGATGACCAATTGCGCCAGCTGGCCTCCGCCGGGGCCCGGGTCCGGGTGCTGGGCGACGCCGTCCACCCCGCCGCGGGCAGCCTGTTGCAGGAGCGGCCGCGGGGCGTGATCGCGTTGGGCGCCGAGGCCCGGCTGGTGCGCGCCATGCTGGAGCCGGTCTGCCCGGTGCCCTTCGTCGCCTGGCCGACGGGTGGACTGCCCGGTTGGGTGGGCCCGCTGGACCTGGTGGTGGTGCTGGCCAGCGAGGGAAGCGAACCCGACCTGATGAGCGCCGTCGCCGAGGCGGTGCGTCGCGGGGCCTCGCTGCTGGTGGCCGCCAACCCGGATTCCCCGATCGCTGAGCAGGCCGCCTCCCGAAGCACCCTGGTGCTGCCCACCGGCCACAGCGATCCGCTGGCCACCGTCGTGGTCACCCTGGAGGTGCTGCACGAGCTGGGCCTGGGGCCGGCGGTCAGCCATGAGCGGGTCGCTCGGCAGGCTGATCTGGTTGCCCAGGAGTGCTCGCCGCACCGGGATCTGGCACAGAACCCGGCCAAGGACCTGGCCGTCGCACTGGCCGAGGCACAGCCGCTGGTCTGGGGCGGGTCGGTGCTGGCCGCCCGGGCCGCCCGGCGGATCGCGGAGGCGCTGCGCCGGGCCAGCGGCCGCCCCGCCCTGTCCGCCGACGCCACCGCCCTGTTACCGGTGCTGGAGGCCTGCACCCCGCGTGATCCCTTCCTGGACCCCTTCGACGAGGACGCGGCGGCGCTGCCCTGCGTGCTGGTGGTCATCGACGACGGCAACCAGGACGAGCGGATCCGCCGCCAACGCGGCGAGCTGACAAGCCTCGCCGAACGGCGGGGCGTGCGGGTCTGCGAGATCGCGTCGGACACCGATGATGCCTTGTCCGGCCTGGATCGCTATGTGGAACTGCTGCAACGGGGCCGCTATGCCGCCAGCTACCTGGCGCTCGGCCTGGCCGACGACGAAAGGGGATGAGCGATGAAGGTTCTGGTGCTGAACGGGGTCAACCTGGGCCGGCTGGGCAAGCGCCAGCCGGAGGTCTACGGCTCCACCACCCACGAGCAGCTGGCCCAGCGGCTGGTGCTGGTCGGCCAGGAGCTGGGCCTGGAGGTGGAGGTCCGCCAGACCGATGCGGAGGCGGAGATGATCGGCTGGCTGCACGACGCGGCCGAGGCCAAGACCCCCGTCGTGCTGAACCCGGCCGCCTGGACGCACTATTCCATCGCGCTGGCCGACGCCGTGGTGCAGGTGCCGCGGGTGATCGAGCTGCACATCACCAATGTGCACGCCCGGGAGGACTTCCGGCGGCACTCCGTCGTGACGCCGTATGCGGAGGGTGTGATCGCCGGCCTGGGGCTGTGCGGCTACGAGCTGGCGCTGCGGCACCTGGCCGCCACGGCCTGAGCCGACGCCGGGAGGTCCACCGACATGCGCCAAGTGTTCATCTGGACACTTGGATCTATGCAGAGCGTCATGGTTGACTCTGGGCATGGCCGACCAGACCGCACCCGTCCTGCCCTCGTTCACCCGTCGCAGCCTGATCAGCGTGGCGCCTGTTGCCCTGCTGGGCACCGGGCTGCTGGCCCCCGAGGCTCAGGCCGCCGCCACCCGCAATGCCCGGATCACCCGGTGGAGCGGCAGCGGCTACAAGGCGGGCACCCACTGGGGCACCAAGGTCTCCAGCAAGGGCCTCTACCTGAGTTCTGCCCGAGGCAGCCGCAGCTACCGGGATCCGCACACCGGCCGCACCCTCAGCCAGGGCGTCGCCACCTGGACCAGCCCGGTGGTGGCCACCCAGCTGGCGGCCAAGGAGATCATCCCGTCGTGGAATGCCAGCACCCAGGAGGGCAGCGCGGTGCGGATCCAGCTGCGGGCCCGCAGCAGCTCCGGACGGTGGTCAGGCTGGTTCACCCTGGGGCTGTGGGGTTCTGCCAGCGCCAGCGCCATCGCCCCCACCCGCACCAGCGTCAATGGCCAGTCCGATTCCGTCGCGCGCGTCGCCACCGACACCCTGGTGGCCCAGAGCGGCGTCACCTTCAGCCACTACCAGGCCCGGCTGGAGTTGCTGCGCACCACGGGCACCACCGCCATGCCGATCGTCTCCCAGTTCTGCGTGCTGTGCTCGACGGGCAAGCAGACCAGCACCCCGGTCAGCCCGGTCGGCGTCGCGCGTGGGCGCGCCCTGACGGTGCCCGCCTACAGCCAGATGCTGCACATGGGGCACTACCCGGCCTGGAATGGCGGGGGAGAGGCGTGGTGCTCCGCCACCTGCCTGGCGATGATCCTGGACTACTGGAAGGCGGGCGCCAGCCCGGCCGAAACGGCCTGGGTGCGTCCCCGGCCGCACACCGATCCGCAGGTGGAGCAGGTGGTGCGCGGCGTGTGGGATGCCGGCTACCGCGGCACCGGCAACTGGCCCTTCAACGTCGCCTATGCCTCGGCCCGCGGGCTGCAGGGCTTCGTTACCCGGCTGCGCAGCCTGAACGAGGCCGAGCGCTTCATCCGGGCCGGCATCCCGCTGGTGGTCTCCACCAGCTTCAGCCGCAGCCAGCTGACCGGCGCCGGGTTCGGCACCAATGGCCACCTGATGGTGATCCGGGGCTTCGACGAGTCCGGCAATGTGCTGGTCAACGACCCGGCGTCGGGAATGAAGGCCAGCAATCGGCTGGTGCCCCGCACCTACAACCGGGCCCAGTTCGAATCGGCCTGGGGGCGCACCGGCGGCCTCACCTACGTGATCCATCCGAAGGGGATGGCGCTGCCGTCGCGGCCCAGGGGTCTGCCGGTCTGGTGAGGCTGCTGCCGCGGGCCGCCTGAAAGAGACCACGGGCCGATCCTCTGGGCATCGCGGAGTTCTACGCTCGGGTCATGACGACACGACGTGTGCTGCTGCCGTTGCTGGCCCTGGCCCCAGCCCTGATCCTGTGCACCGGCTGCTTGCATGCTCCTGAGCCGTTGGTGGAGCACCGCGACGCCGTGCTGACGGTGCACACCTATGGTCATGCCACCGGCAGCTGGACACCGCGCCAGGACGGGCGTCATGTGCTGCGTGCCAACTGCACCGGCAAGGGGACCATGACCGTCGAGCAGGCCACCGGTGACCGAGTGGAGGGCGTCGTGCTGCGCTGTCCGAGCAGTGTGGAACAGGCCGCCCACCCCCAGGCGGCGGGGCAGAGCGTCCGGCTCAGTGTCCGCGGCGACGCGAAGTCGGTCGACGGCTGGGCCCAGCTGGTGCCGGCCACGAGCTGAGCGGCCCCGCCGTGGATCAGGCGTCGGGATCCTTGGGTCCGCCCTTGTCATTGAGGCTTTCCCAGATCTCCTTGCACTCCGGGCAGACCGGGAACTTCTCCGGATTGCGGCTGGGCACCCACACCTTGCCGCACAGCGCGACGACGGGCGTGCCCATCACCATCGCCTCGGTCAGCTTCGCCTTCGGGACGTAGTGGCTGAAGCGCTCCTGGTCGCCCGCCTCCATGTCCTGGGTGCGCTCGTCGATGACCGTCTGGGAACCGGGTGCCAGCTGTTGACTCATGCGTTCCAGTGTAGGGAACCGTGGCAGGCTCCCACCGCTCACCCGTTCCCGACGTCGCGACGGGTTGCCGTCGGAGCCCACCCTTGCACCACCCGTGACCTCCGCACGGCGACCCCTCGGCGCACCGTGACCTCGATGGTGGAGTGTGCCGCTGGGCCGGGCGGGAAGCCGTCGCCCCAATCTCGGTTGTCCGTGGGGCCAGAACTCTGGTGGGATGGCCGGGTGACCCAGCCAGACGTCGAATCCGCCACCCCGGTGCAGGGCCGACGTGCCCTCACCGTCGGTCTGCTGGCCGGCGTGGTTGGCGTCGCCTTCGAGACAGTGGCGGTGGCGACGGCGATGCCGCAGGCCGCCAAGGAACTGGGCAACCTAGGGCTCTACGCGTGGGCCTTCACCCTGTTCGTGCTGGGCATGGTCTTCTCCACCGCGCTGGCCGGGCGACTGGCGGACCGGGTGGGCCCGGTGAAACCCCTGGCCATCGGCACTGCGCTGTTCGTGGCCGGGCTGTTGGCGGCCGGTGCCGCCGAATCCATGCTGGTGCTGGTGGCCGCGCGTTTCCTGCAGGGTGTGGGCGGCGGCGCGATGAACCTGTGCCTGATGGTGGTGGTGGCGCATACCTTCGATGAGCGGGAACGCGCGTCGATGATGACTGCCTTCAGCGTCTGCTGGGTAATGCCCGCCTTCCTCGGGCCGCCGATCTCGGCCGCCATCACCCATCGCTGGGGTTGGCACTGGGTCTTCTGGTGCCTGATCCCGCTGATTCTGGCCGCGACCGTGCTGGCGGCCAGGCCCCTGCTGCAACTACAGGCTGCGCACCGGCCGCATCCGCCCGAGGATGCCCGGCCGGTGCCGCTGTGGGCGGCCGGGCTGGCGGCGCTGGCTGTGGCCGGGCTGCAGGCGGCCGGCCAACTGCTGGACTGGCGCGGGGCGGCGCTGGGAGCACTCGCGCTGGTGACGCTGTTCGTTGCCGTTCCGCCGCTGATGCCGCCGCACTTCCTGCGGATGGGCCACGGGCTGAGCGCCGTCGTCTGGGCCCGGGCGTGCCAGGCGGGTGCCTTCTTTGCCACCGAGGCCTTCCTGCCGCTCAGCCTGGTGGAGCAGCGCGGCATGTCGCTGTTCAAGGCCGGTCTGGCGCTGACCATCGGTTCACTGGGCTGGACGCTGGGCTCCTGGATCCAGTCCCGCCCCTGGTTTCGGCTGCGACGCGACCAGATCATCCAGCTGGGTCTGGCCTGCAGCGCCTTCGGGATCGTGGCCCTGGCCATCTCCGCCTGGCATCCCCGCGGCACCCTGCCGTTGGCTGCGGTCGGCTGGACGGTCGGCGGCTTCGGGATGGGCCTGGCCATCGCCAGCGGATCGCTGGCCGTGATGGCGCTCTCCGAACCGGCCCAGCTGGGTCGCAACACCTCGTCGCTGCAGACCGCGGAGGGGCTGGGCAACTCCCTGATCGGGGCGGTGGCCGGCACCATCTTCCACAGCCTGCACGCCAGCGCGCCCGGCAACCACACCTTCGGCTGGGTCTTCGTCGCCACCGGCCTTTGCAGTCTGTTCGGCATCCTGGCGGCTCGTCGGATCGGCCCGGTGCGCAACGCGTCGGCCTCCTGACCACGACGGAAGGTCGGCGTGGGCCGGGGCGCGAGAGCTGTCGCGTCCGCTGCGGCAGTGAAACGGTACGCCGCTTGGCCTGCATGAGATATTGGGGTGGTGACCACGAACAACCCACCCATGGACTGGTACCCGGATCCGGCCGATCCCGCACGCGAGCGCTACTGGGACGGTGAGCGCTGGACCCACAACACCCGTCCGCTGAGCAATCTGCCCACCCCGCAGGCCCCGACGCAGGATCCCTGGGCCGCCGCGGCCCCGGGGGCCGCGCCCACCCATCCCGGTCAGCCCACCCATCCCGGCCAGTTCGGTCAGCCCGGGCAGCCCGGTCAGGGCCCGTGGGGTCCGCAGAATGCTGGTTACGGCCCCTACCAGGGCGGTGTTCCCGCTCCGGGACAGCCGGCCGGGCCCTACACGTCGACGATGGGCAAGCGGGACAGCACAGCCGACGGGGTGCGCCTGGCCGGCTGGTGGAGTCGCGCGTTGGCCTGGATCCTGGACAGCCTGCTGATCTCGGCCGTCACCGTGATGCTGGGCTGGAACTTCTTCAGCCAGATCCGGGAGAACTGGGGCGGCATGTGGAATGAGGTGCTGGCCCAGGCGCGGGCTGGCACCCAGAGCAATCCCGACGACCTGATTTCCCGCTACAACCTGACCGCCGGCACGTCCGAGCTCCAGGCGATCAGCGCGGCGGTGCTGGTCTGCTACCTGCTGCTGATGTGGAAATTCCTCGGTGCCACCCTTGGTCAGCTGCTGCTCGGCATCCGGGTGGTGCCGGTGGACCAGGGCCGGGCGCCGCGCCAGCTCGGCTGGGGCCCGGCGGTGGTGCGGTCGTTGTCCTTCACCCTGCTCAACCAGATCTGGATCTTTGCGCTGATCAGCTTCCTGATGCCGCTGTGGACGCAGCGTCGTCAGGCGCTGCATGACCTGATGGCCCGCACCCAGGTGGTCCGCGGCCGGTGACCACCCCCGTCGCCGGCTGGTATGCCGATCCCACCGGCCAGGCACCGTTGCGCTGGTGGGACGGCGCCACCTGGAGCGGATACGTCACCGGCTGGGCCGATCGGGCCGCGTCGTGGCGGCTGGCCGGCTGGTGGGAACGCGCCCGGGGCTACCTGATGGACGCCGGCCTGCTCTGGCTGGCCTCGCTCTTCCTGCTGGAACGCTGGCACACCCCCTTCATCAACGAAGTGGTCGGCATCCTGCGGGTCTCGATCCTCACCGACGGCGGTCGGCTGCCCGGCCCCGTCCTGTGGTGGGACTACGGCCTGGTCCAGCTCTGGCTGCTCACGGCCATCCCGGGGATCATCCTGCGGGTCGGCTATGACCTGCTCTGTCTGGTCTGGCAGGGCGCGACGATCGGTCACCGGCGCGTCGGTCTGCGCGTGGTGGCCGCAGCGGAGGATCCGCAGACCGCCACCGGCCACGGCCTGGTCTGGCACCGGGCGCTGCGCCGCAGCCTGGTGCTGCGCATCCTGGCACCCACCTGCCTGGGTTGGCTGGTCTGCGTGCTGTGGCCGCTGGCCGATTCCCAGCGTCGCAGCCTGGCGGATCTGGTCGCGGGAACCCTCGTCGTCGCCCGGGATGACGAACGCCCACTTTTTCCTCTGGGCGAACCGGGTGTCGCACGGCAAACACGGGGCTGAATCACCCACCCGGGCCGCTAGGCTGGCACAGACCTCGGCAGCTCGACGAACTGGACCAACGATGGCACTGAACGACCCGCTCCTCGCGGAACTTGCTGACCACTTCGGCATCGCTTCCGAATTCTGGGACTGGAAGGGCCGCCAGACCCAGATCAGCGACGAGACGGTGATCGCCGTGCTCAAGAGCTTGGAGATCGACGCGTCCACCCCGGAGAAGGCGCAGGCCGCCATCGACGAGTTGCGAATGCGGCCGTGGCGGCGCAAGCTCCCCCCGTGCGTGGTGCTGGAGCAGGGCCAGCCCGGCTGGGTCAATGTGCACGTCAACTCCGGGGCCGACGCCACCCTCTACATCCGGCTGGAGAATGGCGAGACCCGCGACACCTGGCAGTCCACCAATGACGCGCCCGATCGTGAGGTGGACGGCAACTGGATCGGTGAGGCCACCTTCCAGCTGCCCGCCGACCTGCCACTGGGCTACCACCGGCTGGTGCTGCGCAGCCAGGACGTCGAGGTGGAATCCAGCCTGATCATCACCCCCAGCTTCCTGGGCCTGCCCGTCAGCATGAACAACCGGCGGATCTGGGGCTACGCGACCCAGCTGTACAGCGTGCGCTCCAAGGAGTCCTGGGGCGTGGGCGACCTGATGGACCTCTCCGACCTGTGCGTCTGGTCGGCCACCCAGCAGTTCGCCGGCTATGTGCTGGTCAACCCGCTGCACGCGGCCCAGCCGATGCCGCCGCTGGAGCCGTCGCCCTACCTGCCGACCAGCCGGATGTACGTCAACCCGCTCTACATCCGCCCGGAGGCGATCGAGGAGTACGCGACGCTGTCGGATGCCGACCGGCGCCAGATTGCCGTACTGCGCGACGAGCTGTTGCAGGAGCTGCAGGGCGTCGACGAGATCCGGCGCAACCAGTCCTGGCAGAACAAGGCCGAGGCGCTGCGGTTGATCTTCGCCACCGGCCGCCGCCCCGCGCGGGAGATGGCCTTCAACGACTTCATCCGCCGCGAGGGCCGCCAGCTGCGCGACTTCGCCACCTGGTGCGCCCTGTACGAGGTGCACGGACCCGACTGGCGTACCTGGCCGGCCGAGTTGCAGCGCCCCACCTCGCCGCAGGTGGCCGAGTTCTACCGCGCCAACGAGCCCCGGATCCGCTTCTACAAGTGGCTGCAGTGGATCGCGGAGAACCAGCTCTCCAGCACCCAGCGCGACGCCCGCGACGCCGGCATGCCGATCGGCATCGTCAGCGACCTGGCGGTGGGCGTGAACGCCGCCGGTGCCGAGACCTGGATGCTCTCCGATGTCTTCGCCCAGGGCTGCACCGTCGGGGCGCCGCCGGATGCCTACAGCCAGCTGGGCCAGGACTGGGGCCAGCCGCCGTGGCGCCCCGACCGGCTGGCCGACCTTGCCTACGCCCCCTTTCGCCAGATGGTGCAGAACGTGCTGCGGCATGCCGGCGGCCTGCGGGTGGACCACATCATCGGCCTCTTCCGGCTGTGGTGGGTGCCGCAGGGCAAGACCGCCAAGGAGGGCACCTACGTCCGCTATGACCACGACGCCCTGATCGGCATCCTGGCGCTGGAGGCGCACCGCGCGCAGGCGCTGGTGATCGGTGAGGACCTGGGCACCGTCCAGCCATGGGTGCGGGAATACCTGAGCCGTCGCGGCATCCTGGGCACGTCGGTGATGTGGTTCGAGCAGGGCGACGACGGTCACCCGCTGCCCCCGGAGCACTGGCGTGAATACGCCATGAGTTCGGTGACGACGCATGACCTGCCGCCCACTTCGGGCTACCTGGCGGGTGACCACATCCGGCTGCGCGACAAGCTGGGGATGCTCACCGAGAGCCTGGAGAGTGAGCTCGAACACGGCCGCGCCGAGCAGCAGGCGATGATCGAGGCCCTGCGCAATCGCGGCGCCCTGTCCCAGTACGACTACGAGGGACGCGACGTGGAGCAGATCGTGCTGGCGATGCACCGGATGCTCACCTGGACGCCGTCGAAGGTGCTCAACGCCGCGCTGGTGGATGCGGTGGGGGATCGCCGCACCCAGAACCAGCCGGGCACCATCGACGAGTACCCCAACTGGCGGGTGCCGCTCTCCGGCCCCGACGGCGCGCCGATGGACCTGGAGGACGTCTTCGCCAGCGAGCGCGCCACCCGGCTCGCCGCCGTGATGAACGGCTACAGCCAGCTCCCCGAGAACCGCTGATCTGGGATCCGAGCCTGTCGAGGGGGGCCTCGACAGGCTCGGCCATCGTGGTCGCGTCACCACGCCCATCGTGGTCGCGTCACCACGCCCATGGTGGTCGTGTCACCACGGTCCCCGCGCTTGTCGAGGGGGTGCCCCCGCCGAGCTCAGCGGAGGTGGATCCCGTTCTCGGTGAACTCGTCGCGCACCCGCTGCAGGTTGGCCGGGTCCACCGCGGCGGTCAGGTCCAGCAGCACCGTGGTGGTGAAGCCCTCCTGCGCGGCATCCAGCGCGGTGGCCCGGACGCAGTGGTCGGTGGCGATCCCCACCACGTCGACGTGGCTGATCTTGTGCCGCAGCAGCCAGTCCACCAGCGGCTCCCCGTCCTCGTCGCCGCCGATGCTGCCCTCGAAGGCGGAATAGGCGGCGCTGTAGGAGCCCTTGTCGAAGACCGCGTCGAAGTCGTGACCGGCCAGGGCGGGGTGGATCTCCTGGCCGGGCGTCCCGACCACGCAGTGCGGCGGCCAGGAATCCTTGAAGTCCGGGTGGTCGCTGAAGTGCGAGCCGGGATCGATGTGGTGGTCCCGGCTGGCGATCACCTTGGCATAACCCGCCCGCCCGTCGGCCAGCAGCTCGGCCAGCCGTCGGGCCACGTCATTGCCGCCGGCCACCGCCAGCGCACCTCCCTCGCAGAAGTCGTTCTGCACGTCGACGACGAGCAGCGCGCTGGTGCTGGCCATGATGTCTCCTTTGAAGTGGTGGGGCCGCGTCCTTCAGATATTGGTGGGGACGGCAGAGTGCAGGTACGGGTTGTAGGCCTCGTCACCCTCGGAATCCAGGATGATCGTCGGAATCGCGGGTTCACCCTTGCTGACCCGCAGCGCCGCCAACGGCAGTTCCTTGCGGGAATTCTCGTGCCGGGTGCGGGCGGCCTGCAGGTCCTCCCGGCCAACGACGGTGCCATTCTCCACCAGCGGCACCATCAGCTGCCGGTCATTGGCGTCGCCGCTGGGCGGGGTGCCGATGCCGACGATCTCGGCCTCAGCCACGCCGCGCTCGTTGAAGCGGCGCATCGCGAACTTGCGGCCACCGACCGTGTTCTTGTTGGTGGACTTCTTGGCGACGGGGTACAGCTCCGCATTCGGATCGTCGGAATTGGCGCGGGCCACCAGCTTGTAGACGAAGCCGCAAGTGGGGTGCCCGGAGCCGGTGACCACCGAGGTGCCGACGCCGTAGCCATCGACGGGGGCACCACGCAGCGCGGCGATCTGCCACTCGTCCAGGTCGCTGGTGACGATGATCCGGGTCTTGGTGGCGCCCAGGTCGTCCAGCAGGTCACGCGCCTGACGAGCCATGATGGCCAGGTCTCCGGAGTCCAGCCGGATTGCGCCCAACCGGCCCTCGGTCAGCCGGACGCCGGTGCGGATCGCCTCGTCGATGTCATAGGTGTCCACCAGCAGCGCGGTGTTCTCACCCAGCGCGGCGATCTGCGCCTTGAAGGCCTCCTCCTCGCTGTCGTGCAGCAGGGTGAAGGAGTGGGCGGCGGTGCCGGCGGTGGGAACGCCCCACCGCCGGCCGGCCTCCAGATTCGACGAGTTGTTGAAGCCGGCGATGTAGGCGGCCCGGGCGGCGGCCACCGCGGAGAGCTCCTGGGTGCGGCGCGAGCCCATCTCGATGCACGGCCGCCCCTCGGCCATCGCCGTCATCCGGCTGGCGGCCGAGGCGATCGCCGCATCGTGGTTGTAGATGCTCAGCAGCAAGGTCTCCAGCACGCAGGCTTCGGCGAAGCTTCCCTCCACCCGAAGCAGGGGCGAGCCAGGGAAGTAGATCTCACCCTCCGGGTAGCCCCACATGTTGCCGCTGAACCGGAAGTCCCGCAGCCAGGCGGCGCACTCGTCGTTGACGACGTCCTTGTCCAGCAGCCAGTCGACGGTCTCGGAGTCGAAGCGGAAGTCCTCCAGCGCGTCGAGCATCCGGCCCACCCCGGCCACGACGCCGTAGCGGCGCCCCTCGGGCAGCCGTCGCGGGAAGAGCTCGAAGACGCTGCGCCGAAAGGCGGTGCCCGATCCCATGGCCGCGCGGACCATGGTGAGCTCGTAGTGGTCGGTCAGTAGTGCGGTGGTCATGGTTTTCACACTATTGGACGAATGGGGCCGACGACAGGGGGCTATTGCCCTCGAAGGTTGTCGAGTCTGGCAATTGCGGTGACCGCACCGGTGTACTGCCTTCCACGCTGCACGTCCTGGTGCCCCGGGCAGCCGCTGCACGCAGATTGTCAGCAGCGCGTGCCCGGGGTAGCCCGACGTGCGCAGTCAACGACGCACGTCGGCGTGACGCCTCAGCTGGCGAACCAGAGCGGGATCGCGGTGATCAGGGCCAGGCCGACGGCGCTGATCACGAAGATCCAGCTGGCCGCGGCCGCGATGGCGGGGTTCATCGGGCGACGGGTGCGGGGGTCGATGATCAGGTCCTGCTCGGTCTCAATCGTGTGACGCATGCCGATCACCGAGTAGGCCAGCGTCGCCAGACAGGCCACGACGGCGAGCCAGAGCGGCACGTGGAAGGCGGTGACGTCGAGCAACACCTGGCTCATCGTCAGCACGGTGATGCCGCCGCCGAGGATCAGGGCAGCATTGATCCATCGCTGAGTGATGGCGCGCAGCACGCCGGGGACCCGGGCAGCCAACAGGACGAACAACGCCAACAGCCCCAGTGTGACGATCTCTCCCCACCGCACCGCCACGGGGGCATCGGTGAACAGGGCCAGCACGATGCCCGGCACCAGGTAGAGGCCGACGAGTCCAATGGCGATCGGGGACATCAAGCGTGCCCACTTCGTGGGGGTGGTGTGGTTCAGCTGGTCGCCCGGGAAGTCGAGGGCACGGGCAAATTCCCGCGGGGCGCCGAAGGCCTCCGCGGCGCTCTCGCCGGCTTCGGCGCAGTGCGTCTCGACGGCGGCGACCGCGTCACCGATGGCGGGTCCCCGGACATTGCGCAGGCGAAGTTCGATGATCATCTCGTCGAGCCACTGCTTGTCGGTGGGCTGCTTGGCGTTCATGTCATGCCTCCGGGTTCTGGTGGGGCTGGTCAGGGTTGATGAAGTCGCTGGTGTGCTGGCAGAAGGCGCGCCACAGGGGGGCCTGTTGGTGGTAGCGGCGCTGGCCCAGGTCGGTGAGCAGGAAGTACTTGCGGCCGGGGCCACCGTCGCCCTCGCGCCACTCGGTCTCCACCAGGCCCTGGGTCTCCAGTCGGCTGAGCAGGGGATAGAGCGTGCCGCCCTTGATGTCGCCAAATCCGGCGTCGGCCAGGGCATTGGCGATCGCGTAGCCATAGGTCGGCCCCTCGGCCAGGACGCGCAGCACCGCGAGGGTGAGGGTGCCGCGGAGCCACTCGCTGGGCCAGGGTTGGGTTGCCATGGCTCAATAGTGCCACTACTTAGTGAAACTGTCTAGCGTGTCTGCCTAGTAGGTCGCTTCCGACTGTGCGGCAGCTAGGTTGGTGTCATGCAGACCCAATCCAGGCAGCAAAGCCGCGGGCCCGCCTCATATCTGGGGCTCTTCATGGCCACTGTCGTGGCCGCTGTCATCGTGCGCCAAGCGGCCGTTTGGCTCGGGCTGACGAAGGAGCCGCTGGTCTGGAGCGTGGTCTTCGGGCTGGTGCTCGGCGTGTTCCTGTTGCTGTTCGAGATGGCGCTCGACGCGTGGCGCAGGAGGCGCGACGACGCTTCGTGAGTGCGCAACAATGGGGAGCATGAGTAGCGAGCCCACCATCACGCCGTCGGGTGGTACGGCCGTCGTCGAGCGTACCGACGAGAGCGCCGCGACGCAGCAACCCTGGGTGACGCTGGTCTGGGATGACCCGGTCAACCTGATGAGCTACGTCACCCATGTCTTCACCAGCTACTTCGGCTACCCGAAGGAGAAGGCCGAGCAGCTGATGCTGGAAGTGCACAACGAGGGCAAGAGTGCCGTCAGCATGGGCGGGCGCGAACAGATGGAACGCGACGTCAACGCCATGCACGGCTATGGCCTGTGGGCCACGATGGAGCGTGCCGAATGAGGGGAGTGGAGCCCGAGGATGGCTTCCTGGTGATCCACTTCGACGCCGAGGAGCCCGGGCTGTTGGCCGGCATGGTGGACCAGCTGGCCGAACTGCTGACCGATCAGGACCTGATGGCCGCCCCGATGGAGCACGACGCGGAGCCCGAGCCCGACGCGGATCCCTTTGCCCGGTGGGAAGCGGAATTCAGCCAGGATCAGGCCCCGACGGTGGAGACCATGGGGCTGCCGGACGACGAGGACGGCGACGAGGTCGATCCGGTGATCCGGCGGCTCTTCCCCGATGCCTATCCGGATGATCCGGCCGCCTCGCACGACTTCCGGCGCTTCACCCAGGCCCAGCAGCGAAGTCTCAAGGTGGCCGACGCACACACCGTCGTCAATGACCTGCAGCACACCGACCGGCGGGGCCGTTGCCGGCTGCCGCAGGCGCACGTCACCCCGTGGCTGAAGACCCTGACCAATGTCCGGCTGGCGCTGGCGGTGCGGTTGGACATCACCGACGAGATCAGTGCGGATGAGGCGGCGCAACTGCCGGAGTCCGATCCGCGCTCGTGGTTGTACGAGGTCTACGCCTGGACGGGCTGGCTGCAGGAATCCTTGATCGAGGCTCTCTGAGTGCTTCGCGAGCGCCAGGAAACTCACTCGCTGGGGTTTTCGCAAGGCCTTTGTGTGATAATCCCCACCCTGGGTGTGCTTAGGCTTACCTAAGGGCTTATGGTGACTTCATGGACAACCCGATGAGCCTGGCCACGGCCCCGATGGGGCGCCCCCTCACCCTGCTGCGTGCAGAGGGGACGCCAGACTTGTGTCGTCGGCTCGCGGCCCTGGGGTTGCGCCGCGGCGCCCAGGTCCGGCTGGTGCACCGCACCGCCGGTGGCGGCCGGGTGCTGCACGTCGCCGGATCCCGGATTGCGCTGGACAAGTCGATGCTGCGACGACTGTTCGTCGAGCCGATCCTGACCGAGGCCGACCTGCCGGAGGCTGCAGCATGAGCATCACCACCGAATCGCCCGAACTGCTCCAGGTGGGCAAGCGCCGAGACGTGCTGAGCGCCAAGGCCTGCTGTCAGGACACGGCCGGCAGCGGTGCCGGCCCCGATGCCCCCGTGATCGCCCTGGTGGGCGCCCCCAATTCCGGCAAGTCCACCCTGTTCAACACTCTCACCGGCGCACGGGTCACCATGGGCAACTGGCCCGGAACCACCGTCGAGGTCTCGCGCGGCGTCTGGCGCACCACGGTGGAGGGCCGCACCTGCGACTGCGTCGACTGTCACTGCGAAACCACCGGCACCGCGCCGAAGAGGCTGGAGATGACGCTGATCGACCTGCCCGGCGCCTACTCGCTGGATCCGGTCAGCCCCGACGAGGCGCTCACCCGCGAACTGTTGGTGGACGGTCCCGTCGACGAACGACCCGACGTCACCATCGTCGTGGCTGATGCCGCCCACTTGGCGCGCAGCCTGTACATGGTGGCGCAGCTGCGGGAACGCTCGATGAAGGTGGTCGTGGCGCTCACCATGCTGGACGTCGCCCGCCACCGCGGGATCGACATCGACACCTTCGCGCTGGCCACCGAACTGGGTTGCCCCGTGGTGGGCATCGACCCCCGGCACCGCCGTGGCGACGACAACCTGACCAAGACCGTGCATGAGGCGCTGGGCGCCCCCGCCGCCCAGCCCCGCACCCTGTCCGAGGTTCCCTCATCGGAGCTGGCGCCATTGGATGCCGACCTGGTGCGCGAGGACGAACGCTTCGGCTTCATCGAGTCCGCCGTCGCCGCCGGCACCCGCGATTCGGGGGAGGCTCGCGCGTCGCTGAGCGACAAGGTGGATCGCTGGGTGACCGCGCCAGTGATCGGCCCGCTGATCTTCATGGCCGTGATGTGGTGCGTCTTCCAGATCACCACCGTCGTGGCCGCCCCGATGCAGGACTTCCTGGACGGGCTCTTCACCGGCCCGATCAGCGACGGTGTCACCTGGGCGCTGAGCCAGGTTGGGCTGGGGGAGAGCTGGGTCCAGGGCCTGCTGGTGGACGGCCTGGTGGCCGGCGTCGGCATGCTGCTCACCTTCGCCCCGCTGATGGCGCTGATGTTCCTGCTGCTGGCGCTGCTGGAGGATTCGGGCTACATGGCACGCGCCGCCGTGGTCACCGACCGGATGATGCGCTCGCTGGGGCTGCCGGGCCGGGCCTTCCTGCCGCTGGTGGTGGGCTTCGGTTGCAATGTGCCGGCCATCTCCGCGACGCGGATCCTGCCGCAGGAGCGACAGCGGATCCTCACCGCGCTGCTGGTGCCCTTCACCAGCTGCACCGCCCGACTGACCGTCTACGTGCTGGTGGCCACCACCTTCTTTGGCAGGTGGGCCGGCACCGTGGTCTTCGCGATGTACCTGGTCAGCATCCTGATGGTGGTGCTTTGCGGCCTGGCACTGCGCAAGACCCTGTGGCGCACCATGGGCGCCGAGCCGCTGGTGCTGGATCTGCCGCCCTACCAGCGGCCGACCGTCCGCCTGACCGCCGCCGTCACCTGGACCCGACTCAAGGGCTTCCTGCAGACCGCGTCGGGAATCATCGTCGCGACGGTCTGCGTGGTGTGGTTGCTGCAGTCCATCCCGACGGGTGGCGGTGAGCGCTTCGGTGAGGTGCCGGTGGAGGATTCCGCCTATGGCGTCGCCGCGCAGGCCGTCAGCCCGGTCTTCGGCCCCGCCGGTTTCGACCAGTGGCAGACCACCTCGGCGATGGTGGTGGGCTTCGTCGCCAAGGAGGCCGTGATCTCCTCCTGGGCACAGACCTACGCCGTCGACGAGCCCGAGGAGGGCGGCGACCCCGGCACCCTGGGGCAGCGGATCACCGCCGACTTCGAGAAGTCATCGGGCGGACACCCGCTGCCGGCCGTGATCGCCTTCCTGGTCTTCCTGCTGGCCTACACACCCTGCGTAGCGACGCTGGCCGCGCAGAAGCGCGAGATCGGGCTGAAGTGGACCATCTTCGGCGTGGCGATGCAGCTGGCCGTCGCCTGGGTCAGCGCCGTGGCGATCTTCCAGATCGGAAGGCTGTTCTGGTGATCCAGGTCACCAGCACCCGGGGCCCGGTCCGCCCGCTGAGCGCGGTGCTCGCCGCCTTCGAGGACGGCGCCACCAGTCTGGACGAGATCAGCGAGCGCACCGGCCTGGACCGGGGCGTGGTGCAGAGCGCGGTGGACCACCTGCGCCGGATGGGCCGGATCGAGGCCAAGGAGCTGGCGATGGGCTGCCCCAGCGGCGGCTGCGGCTCCTGCGCCTCGGGCACCGCCGACGGGGGTGCGGGCTGTGGCTCGGATGGTCCGTCGGCCCAGCGCACCGGCCCGGTGCTGGTGCAGCTCAGCCTGCGTCGCCCCTGATGACTCACTCCTGATGCCTCGGCCCTGACAAGGGGCCTCGACAGGCTCGGCCATCGTGGTTGCGGAGGCTCCCCAAGTCGCCCGACCACGGTCCCCGAGCCTGTCGGGAGGGCCTACTTGTCGGAAACCTGGATCTGTTGTCCGCCGCGATCCACGAAGGGGCGCTTGCGGCGGGGCGAGGCCAGCTGGATGGGGAAACTGCGTTCCCGGCCCGAGGCGTCGCTGGTGCCCTTCCCGGCGGTGGTGATGTCCACCGCCAGCACGATCCGGTCGCCGTGCTCGTCGATCGTCACGTCGGCCGAGTCGAAGTCCTTGCCCACCACGTAGTACCCGGTGAACTCGCGCTCGGCCTCGTCGGTGCCCGGCACCACCCGCGAGACCGTCCCGGGCTTGGTGTCACGCATCCGCAGGCAGCCGGAAAAGGTCGTGCCGCTCAGCGCCGCCGCGGCGATCACGGCGGTGCGCCGGGCGATCGGTCGGTCGGTGGCCAACCGGTACAGGGCTCTGCTGCGACGCGGGGACATTGAGAGTGGGGACTTCGAGCGCGGGGACTTCGGGCTACGGCCGGTCATGCGGTTCTCCCTGCGAGCGATGTTGGGTGATGGTGGGGCATGTCGCCCACGAGAACTATCATTGCTCGGGTTGAAAGGAAGTGCGAGTGATCCCCTTCGAGTCAGAGATCGGCAGCGACGCCCCGATCGGCATCTTCGACTCCGGCTTCGGCGGCCTGACCGTCGCCCGGGCCATCGTCGACCAGTTGCCCAATGAGGACGTCATCTACCTGGGCGACACCGCACGCACCCCGTACGGCCCCCGACCGATCGCCGAGGTGCGCTCCTTTGCGATCGAGTGCATGGATCGGCTGGTGACCCACGGCGTGAAGGCCCTGGTCATCGCCTGCAATTCCGCGTCGTCGGCGGCGCTGCGCGATGCCCGCGAACGCTACGACGTGCCGATCATCGAGGTGATCCTGCCCGCCGCCCGTCGCGCCGTCGCCGCCACTCGGAACAACAAGGTGGGCGTGATCTGTACCGAGGCCACCGCCAATTCCCGCTCCTACAACGACGCCGTCGTGGTGGCGCCGCAGGTGCAGCTGACCACCCAGGCCTGCCCACGCTTCGTCGAATTCGTCGAGGCCGGAATCACCGGCGGCGACGACCTGCTCTCGGTTGCCCGCGAATACCTGGAGCCGATCCAGCGTGCCGGCTGCGACACCCTGATCCTCGGGTGCACCCACTACCCGCTGCTGCAGGGCGTGATCAGCTACGTCCTGGGCGACGAGGTGACCCTGGTCAGCTCATCGGAGGAGTGCGCCAAGGCCACCTACACCACGCTGCAGCGCCGCGAACTGCTGCACCACACCCCCCGGGAGGCGCAGCGGCTCTTCCTGACCACCGGCAGCAATCACGACTTCCAGGGCATCGGCGGGCGCCTGATGGACGGTTTCGTGAACGACGTGCAACAGATCGCGTTGGGCAAGCGCTGACCCTGTTCGAAGGGTGGCAGGATTGGTGTCAGGCACACCACCGGACGTGAGGAGACGCCATGTGCATGAAGGTCACCTGCGAGAAGTGCGGCAAGCCCACCTGGGCCGGCTGCGGCGAGCACATCGAGGAAGCGCTCAAGGACGTCAAGCCCGAAGACCGCTGCACCTGCCCCAAGTAGTCATCCCGACCGAGTAGTCATTCCGACCGACCCGGCAGCCGCTGCCGTGGTGCTTCCTGATGCACCCGACGGCGGCTGCGCCACGTCGCCACCCGAACCGTCGAAGGAGAACCCCCATGAGCCAGACCGTGAAGGCCGTCATTTCCCGCAGCAAGGATGCCGACGTCGAACTGGTGGACATCGTCGTCCCCGATCCCGGGCCGGGCGAGGCGCTGGTGAAGGTGCAGGCCTGCGGCGTCTGCCACACCGATCTGCACTACAAGCAGGGCGGGATCAACGACGACTTCCCCTTCCTGTTGGGCCACGAGGCCGCCGGTGTGGTCGAGGCCGTCGGCGAGGGCGTCAGCAATGTGAAGCCCGGTGACTACGTGGTGCTCAACTGGCGCGCGGTCTGCGGCCAGTGCCGCGCCTGCCTCAAGGGTGAGCCGTGGTACTGCTTCAATACCGCCAATGCAACCCAGAGGATGACCCTGACCGACGGCACCGAGCTCAGCCCGGCGCTGGGGATCGGCGCCTTCGCGGAGAAGACGCTGGTGGCCGCGGGGCAGTGCACCATCGTCGACGAGGCCGCCGAACCCGCCGTGGCCGGCCTGCTGGGCTGTGGCGTGATGGCCGGCCTGGGTGCCTCGCTGAACACGGGCCAGGTCAAGCGCGGAGAGAGCGTGGCCGTGATTGGTCTGGGCGGTGTGGGGATGGCCGCGGTCGCCGGTGCCGTGCTGGCCGGTGCGGCGACGGTGGTGGCGGTGGACACCGATGACCGCAAGCTGGAGATCGCCAAGAGCCTGGGCGCGACCCACACCGTCCACTCCACCGATGACACCGTCGTCCAGCAGATCAAGGATATTTGTGACGGCTTCGGCGCCGACGTCGTGGTGGACGCGGTCGGGCGGCCCGAGACCTTCCAGCAGGCCTTCGAGGCGCGGGATCTGGCCGGCCGGGTGGTGCTCGTCGGCGTCCCCACGCCGGACATGAGCTGGGAGATCCCGTTGATCGAGATCTTCAGCCGCGGCGGCGCGATCAAGTCGTCGTGGTACGGCGACTGCCTGCCCAGCCGGGACTTCCCGATGCTGGTCAACCTCTACCTGCAGGGCCGGCTGCCGCTGGACGCCTTCGTCACCGAGAAGATCGGCCTGGGCGACGTGGAATCCGCATTCGCCCGGATGAAGTCCGGTGATGTGCTGCGTAGTGTGGTCGTCATCGACTGACAGCCCCGCGACACCCCGCGCCCCGACGGCCGAGCCTGTCGAGGCCCCTCAAACCGGAGGAGAACCCCATGACCCTGCGTATTGACCACGGCGTCGTCAGCGGCACCTTCAGCCTGGATGGCGAGACCTTTGACGTCGAGAACAACATCTGGGTGCTGGGCGACGACGCCGAGTGCCTGGTGATCGACGCCCCGCACGACGTGGACGCGCTCCTGGAGGTGGTGGCCGGCCGCAAGGTCGTCGCGGTGGTCTGCACCCACGGCCACGACGACCACGTCCGGGTTGCCCCCGAGCTGGCCCAGCGGGTGGACGCGCCGGTGCTGCTGCACCCCGACGACCTGCCCGTCTGGCACCTCACCCACCCGGAGACCCTGCCGAACCTGCCGCTGGCCGACGGCCAGACGCTGCAGGTGGCCGGGCATGACGTGCGGGTGATCCACACCCCCGGCCACGCGCCGGGCGGAGTCTGCCTGTACGTGCCGTCGCGGGGGGTGTTGTTCAGCGGTGACACGCTCTTCCAGGGTGGCCCCGGCGCGACCGGCCGCTCCTTCTCGAGCCGCGAGATGCTGGAGGACAGCATCCGCACCCGGCTGTTCACCCTGCCGAACGACACGGTGGTGCACACCGGGCACGGCGAGTCCACGACGATCGGGGCGGAGGCCGACGCCCTGGGGCGCTGAGGGATCGCGGCGCCGCGGGTCAGGCGCCCCTGGCGACGATGCGCGCACGACGGACCAAGTCCGCCTGGAGTGGCAGCCGAGCCAGCGCTATCGCCTGCTGCCAGGCCGGTCGATCCCGCCAGTCCATCGCCATCTTGAGATTGCCCGGGAAGACCCCGACGAACAGGGCAGCCGCGGCCCCACCGCCCAGACGCCGCGTGGCAGGCACGGCCAGCAGGCCGGCCACGGCCAGCTCGGCCACGCCGGAGCCCAGGGTCCAGGCGCGGGGTGTGCCCGGCAGCGGTTCGGGGATGAGCTGATCGAAGGGTTCGGGCCTGATGAAGTGCAGGACGCCCATCGTGCTGCACAGGGCAGCCAGACCCAGTGCATTTCGGGTGACGTAATCCGGTTCGGGCATGTTCCCGACATTAGTTCATGCCGGCCACAGCGGTCCTGTCGGCGGTCGGGGACCGGTGGGGCGGAAAACTGTCGGTGGCACGCGATAGCTTTGGGGACATGGCAAACGAGCAGACCTCCACAAACCGAATCGACGGCCGGGCGGCCGACCAACTGCGCGAGGTGAGGATCACCCGCAACTGGCTGGACCATGCGGAGGGCTCATGCCTGATCGAGTTCGGCAAGACCCGGGTGCTGGTGGCCGCCAGCGTCGAGGAGGGCGTGCCGCGCTGGATGAAGGGACAGGGCAAGGGCTGGGTGACCAGCGAGTACGAGATGCTGCCCCGCGCCACCAATACCCGCAACGGCCGCGAATCCCGCAAGGGCAAGATCGGCGGCCGCACCCATGAGATCTCACGGCTGATCGGCCGCGCGCTGCGCGCGGTGATCGACTACGAGGCGCTGGGTGAGAACACCATCATCATCGACTGCGACGTGCTGCAGGCCGACGGCGGCACCCGGACCGCGTCGATCACCGGTGCCTACGTGGCGCTGGCCGACGCCGTCGAATACCTGCGTGGCAAGGGGGCCCTGAAGGGCGAACCGCTGAAGGACACCGTTGCCGCGATCAGCGTGGGCGTCGTCGATGGCATCCCGATGCTGGACCTGGCCTACACCGAGGACTCCACCGCGGACACGGACATGAACATCGTGGTGGCCGGCAATGGTGACTTCATCGAGGTGCAGGGCACCGCGGAGGGCGTCCCCTTTGACCGTGACACCCTGAACACCCTGCTGGACCTGGGGCTGAAGGGCTGCTCGGAGCTCAAGCAGCTGCAGCAGGCGGCCCTGACTGCCGCCTCCGAGCCGAATGAGGCCAAGTGATGAACTCGACGGATGAGTGGGCGTCTGGCGCCATGGAAGACCGAGAGCATCCCCGGGCCCAGGTGATCCTGGCCACCAACAATCCCAAGAAGCTGCGCGAGCTGCGGGCCGTCGTCGAGGCCGCGGAACTGCCGATCGACATCCTGGGGCTGTCCGACATCGACGCCTATCCCGAGCCCGCCGAGACCGAGCGCACCTTTGAGGGCAATGCCCTGATCAAGGCCCGCACCTGTGCGCTGCGCACCGGAATCCCTGCCCTGGCAGATGATTCCGGGATCGAGGTGGACGTACTCAACAACTGCCCCGGAGTGCGGTCCGCCCGCTGGGCCGGCCCGGAATGCGACGACGAGGCCAACAACGACCTGCTCTTGCGCCAGATCAGCGACGTCCCGCTGGGGCAGCGCACCGCGCGCTTCGTCTGCGCGATGGCCTTCGTGATCCCCAACGGGATGGAGGGGATGCGGCATGCCGAGTCGGTGCGTCGCGAATGGAGCGGTGACATCGCCTTCGAGCGGCATGGCGAGAACGGATTCGGCTATGACCCGATCTTCTGCCCCGACGACGCGCCGGAGGTGGACGGCCGTCGGCTCACCAGCGCCGAGCTGGCTCCGGACGTGAAGAACCGGATCAGCCACCGGGCCCAGGCCGTCGAGGCCATGCTGCCCACCGTCGCCGGCCTGTTGAACCTCAAGCTGGCCAGCGAACGCGCCGCCCGCCCGGACGAGGCGCCGGAGGCCGACGAGACCCAGGGGGATGCCGATGAAGCAGTATCTTGACCTGCTCCGCACCGTGATGGAGACCGGCGTGGACAAGTCCGACCGCACCGGCACCGGAACCCGCAGCATCTTCGGCCACCAGATGCGCTTCAACCTGACCGACGGCTTCCCGCTCCTGACCACCAAGAAACTGCACACCCGCAGCATCTTCGGCGAGCTGCTGTGGTTCCTGCGCGGCGACACCAATGTCGGTTGGCTGCACGAGAACGGCGTCACCATCTGGGACGAGTGGGCCGACGAGAACGGCAATCTGGGCCCGATCTACGGCTACCAGTGGCGCAGCTGGCCCACCCCGTCGGGTGAGCACATTGACCAGATCGCGGCCGTGATCGACCAGATCAAGCACAAGCCGGATTCCCGACGCCACATCGTCAGCGCCTGGAATGTGGCCGACGTGGAGAACATGGCCCTGCCGCCGTGTCACACCATGTTCCAGTTCTACGTCACCCCCGCAACCGACGGTGGCAAGGCCAAGCTCTCCTGCCAGCTCTACCAGCGCAGCGCCGACATCTTCCTGGGCGTGCCCTTCAACATCGCCTCCTATGCGCTGCTCACCCACCTGGTGGCGCAGGTCTGTGACCTGAACGTGGGGGAGTTCGTGCACACCTTTGGCGACGCGCACATCTACTCCAACCACTTTGACCAGGTGGCCCTGCAGCTCAGCCGCGAACCTCGGCCGCTGCCCTACCTGCAGCTCAACCCCGACGTCACCGAGATCGACAAGTTCGAGCTGTCGGACATCGAGATCATCGACTACGACCCGCACCCCGGGATCAAGGCGCCGATCGCGGTCTGACCAGTGCGTAGGCCGGCCCGGTGCGTACTGACCCGGCGCTGCCGGAGCCGGGTGGCAGGATGGTGTCATCACAAGGAGGTAAGCCCATGCGCGTCATCGCCATCGCCGTCGTCGGCCGCAATGGTGTGATCGGCGACGGTCACGACCAGCCGTTCAAGTTCCGGGAGGACTTCGAGCGATTCAAGGCGGTCACCATGGGGCATCCGATCATCATGGGCCGGCACACGCTGGACGCGATCGGCAGCTACCTGCCCGGGCGCACCACCATCGTCGTCAGTCGGGATCCGGAGCAGATCGAGCTCAGTGACCGGGAGACGGCGCCCAGTTTCGCCGTTGGTTCGGTGGAGCTGGCGCTGGAGCTGGCCGAGGCACTGGACGACGTGTGTTTCGTCTGCGGCGGCGGTCAGGTCTACCGCAACACCTGGGAATACCTCACCGAGTTGGACATCACCGAGGTGCACGACGAGGCCCCCGGATCGGTCACCTTCCCCGACGTCGATCCCGAAGACTGGCGCGAGCTGTGCCGGGAACCGCGCGGCGAGTTCGACTTCACCCGTCGCTTCCCGATCACCCGCACCGAGCGGCTCACCCTGGTGCCCGTCGGCCCGAAGGACCTGGACGACTGGGCCCGGCTCTACTCCGCGCCGGACCTGCCGGAGGTGCCGATCGAGCGCCACATGGCCGGGATCCAGGCCAATGTGGAGCACTGGCTGAACGACGGACTGGGCTACTGGTTGGTGCGTGACAGCCTGCACGACGCCCCGGTCGGCGTTGGCGGCGTGCGTCGCAGCAAGGAACTGCCCGACGGTACTTGGAGCCTCTACTACCGCTTCCAGGAGGCCTCGCGGCAGCAGGGATATGCCGTGGAGGTGGCCGAGGCGGGCATTCGGGCGCTCAAGGTGGTGCAGCCCGACGCCGAACTGCGTGCGATGCTGCGTCCCGAGAACGAGGCCGCCACCAATGTGGCGCAGAAGGTGGGGCTGCGGGTCACCGAGGAGCGCTCCGACGAGCGTGGGCCGCTGCAGGTCTGGTCGGCCAAGGTCTCCGAGCTGTGATTGTGGCCGCCGAAGGTCGCGGCCTCGACAGACTCGGCCATCGTGGTTGGGTGGGCAGTGTCACTACCACGGTCCCCGTGCTTGTCGAGGGGCCTTTCGCGGCATCCATCAGGTACTCGTGAGACCCACCGCCAGCATCCTGCACCTTGACCTGGATGCCTTCTTCGCCGCCGTCGAGCAGCGCGACAAGCCCTCGTTGCGGGGCAAGCCGGTGATCGTCGGCGGGGTGGGGCAGCGCGGGGTGGTCTCCACCGCCAGCTATGAGGCGCGGGTCTTCGGCGTCCGCTCTGCCATGCCGGCGCACGAGGCCCGCCGTCGGGCACCCAATGCCGCCTTCCTGGGCGGGCGCTTCGATGCCTACCGCCAGTCCAGCCGGATCGTGATGGCGCTGCTGCACGAACTCTCCCCGCTGGTGGAGCCGTTGAGCATCGACGAGGCCTTCGTGGATCTGGCGGCGGGCGGGCACGACTGCACCAACGTCGACACCCTGCGCGCGCTGGGCCAGCAGCTGAGAGCGGACCTGTTCGAGCGCACCGAGGGGCTGACCGCCAGCGTGGGGATCGGCACCAGCAAGTTCATCGCCAAGGTGGGCAGCGAGATGGCCAAGCCCAATGGTCTGGTGGTGATACCACCCGGCGGTGAGCTGGACGCCATTTCTCCGCTACCGGCCCGGGCGGTACCGGGCGTCGGGCCGGTGACGATGGAGAAGCTGGACCGGCTGGGGATCAAGACCGTCGCCGACCTGCAGCACGCCGAGGTTGCCGAACTCTCCCGGGAGGTGGGGCGCAGCTGGGGCGAGGCACTGCACGAACTCGCCTTCGCCCGCGACGACCGTCCGGTCAGCCCACACCGCGAGGCCAAGAGCATCTCGGTCGAGGACACCTTCGAGACCGACTTGACCGACCGGGCCGAGCTGGAGACGATCGCCACCCGCGACGCCGCCATCGTCGCGGGCCGGCTACGTGCCTCGGGGCAATTTGCCCGGACCATCACGCTCAAGGTGCGGCTGGGTGACTTCACCACCTGGACCCGCTCCCGCACGCTGAACGGTGCCACGGATTCCACCGAGCGGATCTCCCAGGTGGCGCGCGAACTCCTGGCGGCGCTGGACGTGCGGGAGGGCGTGCGGCTGTTGGGCGTCGGCGTCGCCAACTTCACCCTGGCGGCGCAGGAGGAACTCTTCGTGCTGGCCGGCGACGAGGTGGTCACCGAGGAACACACCAGCACCGAGCCCCCGCCGGAACGTCGTCGCGGACGGGGTGAGTGGAGCCCGGGCAGCGAGGTGCAGCATCCCGACTTCGGCCGCGGCTGGGTATGGGGTTCTGGCCTGGGCCGGGTGACGGTGCGCTTCGAGACCCGGCTGACCGGCGTCGGCCCGGTACGGACCTTCCGCACCGACGACGAACAGCTCACCCGCCCCGACGCCCCGCTGCCGATGGTCTGGGACGTGGAGCGCTCGGAGCCCTGAACCGGGCCTCGACGGGCTCGGCCATCGTGGTTGGGTTGGCAGGCACGCAACCCCGGTCCCCGAGCCTGTCGAAGGGCTCTTCCGCCCGCCGTCAGTAGACCGGATCGGCGACCCGGCCGACGAAGAGCGGCGTCGCGGTGACCCGGTCGAAGATCACGTACCAGAAGGGCCGGTCCAGCGTCAGCTCCTGCATCCTGCGCGGGGCCGGGCCCGAGGTGGCTTCCACCACGACGGCGGTGGCTGCGGCGGCTTCGGTGCCCTGCTCGTCGACGGCGATCCAGGTCTTCTGCACCACCTCGCTGACAAAGAGCTGCTCCACCTTCGGGTCCCGGATGCCCCCCAGATCCACCTGCTGACCCTCGAACAGGTGCGTGATCCCCAATTTGCCCAGTGCCTCGATCAGCTTCAGGTCCTGCTCGTGCTTCCACAACGGGACGGTCAGCCGGACCTCGGCGTCCTGCCAGCCGGTGAGCAAACCATGCAGCCCGCCCTTCGCCCAACCGTCCAGCATGGCCGATTCCTTGCCGGCGTCGGGCAGCACGAAGGCCATCGCCAGCTCATTGCCCAGGTAGTTGAGGGCGGCGGCGCGCCAACCGGGCCCCTGTGCCCAGGAGTTGGTGAAGGGGGTGATGGTCTCGGGGTGGGTGGTGCTGCCGTCGTCGCGGGTGAAGGGCCTCTGGCCGTCCCGGAAGAACTCGTCGGCCCAGGGCGCCTTGAACCAGATGGCATTGGTCAGCACCAGCCTGGTCATCTCGTTGATCGCGTCGGGGGAGAGCAGGTTCTTGATCCGGTCATGGGTGTTACTGGCGGCCCAGCCGTTGATGGTGTTGGCGGTGTTCTGGGCGTCGCCGAAGTCGACGCCGTGCATTCCGGCGCCGTACCAGCGCGCCGCCCGATCCAGGAAATCCTGCTTGATCGGGGTGGCCTGCTGTGCCCACAGGGCGTCGGCGATCTGCAGGCCCACTTCGCCCTTGCGTCGGCCGGCCTCTACCTTTCGGTTGCGGCCGGTGAGTGTCTGTTGCAGGTTGTTGCAGGCGGTGTTCAGCTCGTCGATCGACGCATACCCGAGGGCCCCCAGCAGATCCTTGAGCGTCGCTCCACGGGCACCATTGGCCAACATCGCCAGCGGCAGGGACAACGAGATGGGGGAGACCAGCAGATCCTTCTTGCCGGCCAGCGCTCGCGCCAGGGCGCCCGCGAAGGCGCATCCGGCCTTGTCGGTGGCTGGTTTCGCGCCCGTTTCTCGGGGCAGCTGAGCCACATTGTCGCCGCCCTGCAGCATCACCATCCCGGCGGGCAGGGGAGTCTTCGGCGCCGGCTCGGGGTCTCGGACCTCAGCCCCGCGGCGGCAGCCGGCCACGGGCGCGGCGACGGCGAGGGCGGCAATGCCCAGCAGATGACGACGATTCACGACGGTCTCCCTACTCTTCACCCATCGTGACACCGCCCGGTGGCAAGGAGAGGAATCCGCGGATCACGATCAGGTCACAGCCGCTTCTGCCAGGCGGCCTCGGCGATCCGCTCCCGGAAACCCATCCGGTCATTGATCGCGAGCATCCAGGAGTTCTCGCCGGCATTCCAGGTGTGCACCCGCCGTCGCTCGGGGAAGTGCTGGTGCACGGCCCGGTGGTTGGCGATCTTGACCAACAGCCCCAGCCGGTGCCCGCGGTGCCGGCTGTCCACGACGGTGATCTGCTGGAAGCAGACCTCGCGGTGGGTGGCATCGGTGGTGATGTCGGTGGCGGCCACCAGTTCGCCGGTGGTCCGGTTCAGCGCGAGGGTGGTCACCGTCTCCCGGCCCGCCGCTGCCCGTCGTGCCTCACCTCGTCGGATCCGCTCGGCGTCCCAGCGTTCGGGCTCCAGGTCCAGCCCGGCACTGGGCATCTCGGCGGTGAAGTGCTCCAGCAAGGCTCCGAACCGATCCACCAGATCATCCGGGATCCGGCCGACGATGGTGCGTAGCTCGTAGTCAGCAGCCAGTGGCAGGGCCTCGGCCCAGAGGCGGTCCAGGGAATCCTCGTAGCCGGGCAACTCACAGACCGAGTGCCGCTCGCACTGTTCCAGCAGGTAGCCGTGCGCCTGGGCGAAGTGGGCCGTGGCGTCCAACGGGATGGCACCGAAGTTCGTCGGTGGGGTCAGCGACGGTTCGCCGGGCCCGGGGCGGTGGTGTTCGCTCCAGGCCTGGGTGGTGTGGGCGCCCCGCTGGGCGGCGATCCGCTCTGCGGTCTGCAACAACGCCGTGCCCACCCCGCGGCGACGATGCTCCTGGGGCACGATCACCGTGAGTTCCGCGACGTGCACATTGTCGGTGATCCCGCCGCTCAGGTCGGTCAGGCCGACCACGCTACCCCCGGCCGGTACCAGCTCGCGCTCCCAGCTCAGCAGGGGGAGCCCGTGCGGCCCGGCCTCCAGGGCAGTGGTGTCCACCCCGGCGACGGCCACCAGCGGCACCTGCCATTCGTCCACCTGACGGCGCAGGCTGTGCACCCGGTATTCCAGCGGCAGGAAGAAGTCCGGCTCGCCCAGCACCTCCTGCGCGTCGGTAAGCCTGATCTGGTCGCTCTGGTCCATCACCCACGACGCCTCGAACCGGTCGGTGCGGGGGACGGCGATCTGGCAGATGGTGAAGTCGCTCACGGCCACATCCTTGGGCACAACCGCGTCCGTCCGCCACCGAATTTCCGGTCAGCCACCCCGCGTCCCCTAGACTTCATCCCCGAGCCGGAGTGGTGGAATTGGCAGACACGCAGGATTTAGGTTCCTGTACCGCAAGGTGTGAGGGTTCAAGTCCCTTCTCCGGCACCATCAGACCAGAACCGGGGTAGCCAGAGCGGTTCAGACGCCCAGTTCGCGACGCAGCTTGGCGACGTGCCCGGTGGCCCTGACGTTGTACTGGGCCACCTCGATGGTGCCCTTGCCCTCGGCATCGACGTCGATCACGAAGGTGGAGCGGATCACGCCCTCGATCTCCTTGCCGTAGAGCATCTTGGTGCCAAAGGCGGCATAGGCCAGCAGCACCTCGCGCTCCGGATCGGCCAGCAGGGTGACCGAGAGTTCCTCCTTCTCCCGGAAGGTCGCCAGCTTGGCGACCGAATCGGGGCTGATCCCGATCACCTTGTAGCCGGCCTGGCACAGTTCGTCCAGTGACTTGGTGAAGTCGACGGCCTGGATGGTGCAGCCGGGGGTCATCGCGGCGGGGTAGAAGTACAGGATCACCTTGCTGCCAGCAAAGTCGGTCAGGCTGACGGGCTTGTCATCGGCGTCGGGCAGGGTGAAGGCGGGCGCGGGGGAGCCCGGCGTGAGGCGCTCGTTCATGGAGCCACCCTAGCCAGGGTTCGCCCACAGCGCACAGCAACCGACGGGTGGCACTGCGCACCGCACGTCGGGTGGGCATAGTCTGGGGGCGAACCTCGGGTCCGCCGCCATTGGGCCCGTCGCCCGAAGTGCCAGACAGGAGAAGCCCATGGCTGACAAGAAGACCGATCCCCGCTCTGCCCAGCAGATCAAGGCCGACATCGCCGCGGCTCGTGCCCGGATGAGCGCCAATGTGGAGGGCCTGGTCACCGAGGTGCACCCCAAGGCCGTCAAGCAGCGCACCGTCGACGATGCCAAGGCCTTCGTGATGAACGAGGTTGACTACGCCAAGAGCACCGCAAAGGGCGTCGTCAAGGACGAGGACGGCTGGCGCACCGACCGGATCACCATGGGCAGCGGTGCCGCCGCGGCCGCGCTGGTGGCCCTGCTGACCATGCGCGCCATCGTCCGCAAGGTCACCGGCAAGGGCAAGGGCAAGAACAAGCTGAAGTGAGCTGAACTCGCTCCCTGCAGGGGCACCGGCCGTCAACGGTGGGTGCCCCTGCGGCATGTCCGGGGGGAGTTCCGGCCAGCGACGATCGGTGCCGAGCATGATTACCGCATGGTCAGCATAGGCAGCGAAGGTCTGTCGATTTGAACCTGCCAATACAACTTGACTAGGTGTTATGTGGAGTTCGCTGCTGGTGAACCCTCTCGATGTCAAGGGGAATCTCCTCTGCTGTATAACAAATTCGTGGCAATCGCGTGATTGGCTAGGGGAGATGTGGGGCGAGCGGATACTCTTCTGCCGCAGTCCCCGTACTCCCGGGGGTTCACAAAGAAGTGAGGACTCACACCTATGTCAACCACCAAGAAGGCGCAGCGCATCGCCGTTGCCGGTCTCTCCCTCGCCGCCGTTCTGGCCACCGCCGCCTGTGGTGGCGGAGGAGATTCGAAGCCCGCCGAGACCGGCGCCGCTCTCAACTGGGACCAGAAGGGTCCGATCACCTTCGTCCAGGGCAAGGACAACAACAACCTGGTCCAGCCGCTTCTGGACCAGTGGAACAAGGAACACCCGAACGAAAAGGTCACCTTTGTGCAGCTCTCGGCCTCCGCCGATGAGCAGCGCCAGAAGATGGTGGACAATGCCAACACCAAGGGCGCGTCCAACTACGACGTGCTCTACCTGGACATCGTGTGGACCGCCGAGTTCGCTGCCAAGCAGTGGGTGCACGAGCTGCCCGCCGACATGTTCCCCACGGACGGCATGTTGAAGCCCGCCGTCGACGGCGCCACCTACTTCAACAAGCTCTACGCCTACCCGACCAGCTCGGACGGCGCCTTGCTCTACTACCGCAAGGATCTGCTGGACAAGGCCGGCATCAAGGAGGCCCCCAAGACCTGGGCCGACATGAAGGCCGCCTGCACCAAGGTCAAGGCCCTGCCCGAGGGCAAGGGATTGGACTGCTATGGCGGCCAGTTCCAGAAGTACGAGGGCATGACCTGCAATGTCACCGAGATCGTCAACTCCGCCGGCGGGGAGTTCCTGGACAAGGACGGCAAGCCGCAGGTGAACACCGAGGCCTCGCTGAAGGGTGTGCAGTGGTTGCAGGACTCCTTCAAGGACGGCACCATTCCCAAGGCCGCCACCACGTGGATGGAGGAGCCGTCGCGTGAAGCCTTCCAGCAGGGCAAGCTCGTCTTCCTGCGTCAGTGGCCCTACATCTACTCGCTGATGCAGAAGAGTGACAAGAGCTCGAAGGTGAACGACAAGTTCGGCGTCGCCCCGCTGCCCGGCATGGACGGCCCCGGCGTGTCCACCCTGGGTGGTCACAACCTGGCCATCTCCAAGACCGCCAAGAACCTGGGGACCGCCCGGGACTTCATCAAGTGGTACGGCGAGGAGGCCCAGCAGAAGACCGCGGCGCAGAAGGCCACCCTGGCCCCCACACGTGAGTCGCTGTACTCCGACGCCGAGTTGGTCAAGCAGCTGCCCTACCTGCCGGTGCTGAAGGAGTCGATCTCCACCGCGAAGCCCCGTCCTCAGGTGGTCGCGTACAACGACGCCACCAAGGCCATCCAGGACGCCACCGCCAATGTGATCGCGGGCAAGCCGGCCAAGGACAATTTCGACGGCCTGCAGACCAAGCTCACCGAGCTGACCAAGAAGTAACGCCCTGACAGCATTGCTGCTCGGCACGGACCGCACCTGGTGGTTCGTGCCGGGCAGCATGCCAACCGCTTGATTCCCAAAGGAGGGAAAAGATGGCAACCGCTGTCGAAACCACCAGGGCCTCCACCAAGAAGGTGAAGAAGAACGCCCTCAGCGACGGTCAGGGCACCCTTGCCTGGATCCTCGTCGCTCCCACCCTGGCCGTGATCCTGTTCGTGGTCGGCATCCCGATCGTGCTCAGCGTGATCGAGTCCTTCTACCGCACCAGCGATGGCATCGACCCGACCACCGGCATGGCCCAGTCGGGCACCAAGTTCGTCGGGCTGGACAACTACATCAGCGCCCTGACCAGCAATTCCGGCGCGGTCGACGGCGTCTTCGGCTCGATGGGCCGGTTGATGAATGCCTTCGTCAACAACATGTACTTCACCGTGATCTGCGTGGCGATCGAGACGGTGCTCGGCGTGGCGATGGCGCTGATCATGGCCCGGGCCTTCAAGGGAACCGGCCTGGTGCGCGCCGCCATCCTGATCCCCTGGGCCATCCCCACGATCGTCTCCGCCAAGCTGTGGTCCGTGATCTTCGACACCAGCGGCGTGATGAACAAGATCTTCGGCAAGCAGATCCTCTGGCTGGGTGACTCCGCGGCCTCGCAGTGGGCCGTGATCATGGCCGACGTGTGGAAGACCGCCCCCTTCATCGGCCTGCTCACCCTGGCCGGCCTGCAGACCATCCCGGCCGAGGTCTACGAGGCCGCCAAGGTGGACGGCGCCACCGCCTGGCAGCAGTTCACCCGGATCACCCTGCCGATGGTCAAGCCCGCGCTGGTGGTCGCCGTGCTCTTCCGTACCCTGGACACCATGCGCATGTTCGACCTGCCCTATGGCTTGATCGGGCCCAACAAGTACTCCGTCGAGACCCTGAGCATGTTCGCCTACCAGGAGGCCGTGAGCCAGCGCTACGGCCCGGCTGCCGCCTACTCGATCCTGCTCTTCCTGCTGATCTGTCTGGTCGCCTTCCTGTTCATCAAGTTCCTTGGTGCTGATGTCGTCGGTGACGACGAGTCCCGGGCCAGGAGCGATCAGCGCAAGCGGCTGCGCAAGCTGCACAAGCAGCAGGTGGCGCGCACCAAGGCCAACCAGACCATCACCAGTGGGGAGAGTGCGGTATGAGCACCATGAATCTCACGGTCCCCGAGGGCCAGGAACTGCTCACCAAGCGTGAGCTGGAGACGCTGAACAAGCCCAAGAAGTCCGGTGCCCAACTGGCCGGCGGCATTGCGTCGCTGTTGGGCATCGCCTTCATCATCATCTACTGCATCCTGCCCTTCCTCTGGATGGTGATCACCTCCCTGCGGCTGCCGACGATGGGTCTGAGCACGGACTTCATCCCCAACCCGGTCTCGGTGGAGAACTACCGGATCGCCTTCAACGAGAAGAACAACTTCCTCACCTCGCTGGGCAACTCGGTGCTGATCGCCACCGTCACCACGGCGCTGACGCTCTTCTTCGGCATCGTCGCGGCCTACGCCCTGGCGCGGCTGCGCTTCACGGGCAAGGCGCTGGTGCTGGCCATCATCATCGGCTGCTCGATGTTCCCGGCGATCACCATCCTGGTGCCGCTGCTGAAGATGTTCACCAACAACTACTCGTGGTTGCCGTTGAACTGGATGAACCAGTACCAGGCGGCGATCATCCCGTCGCTGTCCTTCGGTCTGCCGCTGTGCGTGTGGAACCTGACGGCCTTCTTCCGGCAGCTGCCCGTCGAGCTGGAGCAGGCGGCCATGGTGGACGGTTGCACGCCCACCACGGCCTTCCGCAAGATCATCCTGCCGCTGGCCGCGCCCGGTATCTTCACCACCGTCATCCTGACCTTCATCGCGGTCTGGAATGAGTACATGTTCGCCATGACCTTCCTGGCTGACAAGGACAAGATGACCGCCCCGGTGGCTCTGGCGGGCTTCCAGGGCGACGCCGCCTACAACATCCCCTACGGCGCGATCATGGCTGCGGGCGTTGTGGTGACCGTGCCGCTGCTCGCCATGGTGCTGGTCTTCCAGCGCCGGATCGTGGCCGGCCTGACCGCAGGTGGCGTGAAGTAGTCGCCGACCCGACCTGTCGGGGGCGCTGGGCTGTGGCCCGGCGCCCCCGATTTGTACGATCAACGCCATCGCGCGTATAGTTGGCCAACGCGCGCACCGCTAGCTCAACTGGCAGAGCAGCTGACTCTTAATCAGCGGGTTCAGGGTTCGAGTCCCTGGCGGTGTACCACCAGAAAGGCCCCGATCAGTCATGATCGGGGCCTTTCGCTGTGTTCGGCGGCCCCTCCACAAAGCTCGGGGATCCTGGTCACGTCGTGCTGAGGCAAGCGCGATGGCCGAGCCTGTCGAGGCCTCGATTTGCGCCGTGGTTCCCGCAGGCGTAATGTTCCTTCTCGCGCGCACCGCTAGCTCAACTGGCAGAGCAGCTGACTCTTAATCAGCGGGTTCAGGGTTCGAGTCCCTGGCGGTGTACCAACCAGAAAGGCCCCGATCAGTCATGATCGGGGCCTTTCGCTGTGTTCGGCGGCCCCTCCACAAGCTCGGGGATCGTGGTCACTTTGTGTGCGGACGCAAGGACGGTGGCCGAGCCTGTCGAGGCCGGCCTCAGCGGTGCGGCTGCTCGTCGTGGACGCAGGGGGAGGCATCCAGCAGGGCCACTTCCTCGTCGCTGAGCACCAGCTCAACGGCCTTCGCGGAGTCGGTGATGGACTCCGGGCGGCTGGCGCCGGGGATCGGGATCAGCCGGTCGTACTTTGCCAGCCCCCAGGCCAGCACCACCTGCTGCGGGCTGACCCCGTGCGCACGCGCCACCTCGCCGAAGGCATGGAAGCGGTTGCCCACATTCGTCGCGCCGCCGGCGCAACCACCCAAGGGGCTCCACGGCAGGAAGGCGATCTGGTTCTCCTGGCACACGGTCAGCGTGTCGGTGGAGCAGCGGAAGCTGGGGGAGAACTCGTTCTGGACGCTGACCAGGCCGTCGGAGCCCAGCACATCGCGCGCGATCTCGATCTCCTCGACATTCGCATTGCTGATGCCGACGGCCTTGATCAGGCCCTGCCGCTTGAACTCCGCGAAGGTCTCCACCACCTCGCCGTAGACCTGCCAACGGTCCGGGCGGTGCCACTGGTACAGATCGATGCACTCCACCTCCAGCGCGCGCAGGGAGGCCTCCAGGGCCTTGCGGAGATAGTCCTTGGAACCGTCGCGGCCCCAGGTCTCACCCTCGCCGCGGGTGATGCCACCCTTGGTGGCCACCACCAGCTCGTCGCGATTGGCGACGCCGCGCAGCGCGGTGGCCAACACGCGTTCGTTGTGACCCATCTGGTCCCAACTGGGGGCGTAGATGTCGGCGGTGTCGAAGAAGGTGATGCCGGCGTCCAGAGCGGCGTGCACGGTGGCGTTGGCCTGCTCCTGGCTGGGCTGGGGGCTGCGCGCCATGGAGAGCGGCATGCAGCCCATCCCGATGGCGCTGACGGTGAAGGGTCCAAGCTGTCGAGTCTTCATGCGTTGACGCTAGCTCACGTCGCCCGGAGTGATCGCAACGCCGTGTTTGCGACGTCCTCGATCGGGAAACGTCGTGATGGGCGAATGACCTAGACTTTGGCCATGTCCTTTTCACGCCGCGCGACACTGGGGCTGATGGCGGGTCTGCCGGCGGGCCTCGCGCTGGCTCCCGTCCCCGCGCTGGCCGCCCCCAAACCCACCGACGATGGCCTGATCGACGTCACCAGCTTTGATCGCTCGGTCAAGCTGCTGCAGCCACAGATCTCCGCGGCCGCCGCCCAGGTGCCCCTGCCACTCCCGGACGCCCCCGCGGGCTCCACCGTCGGGCCGGACGGCGTGCTGCAGTACAAGGCGCCCGACGGCAAGTACTACCACCACCCGCTGATGATCGCGAAGTACATCATCAGCCAGGTGCGCCGTTTCCGGGAGACGGGGGATCCCGAACGTCTGCGGATCGCCCGACGGCATGCCGACGCGCTGGTGAACAGCTTCGTCTGGGTGGGGGATGCGGCCTTCCTGCCCTACAAACACACCTGGTACGTGATTGGCCGCACCTTTCCTCCGCGGTGGTACTCCGGCATGACGCAGGGGGTGGCGGTGAGCGCGATGTCCATGCTGGGCAGCGTTCCCGGCTGCGAGGAATACCTACGGCATGCGGAATCCCTGTTCCGTTCCTACCTGGTGAAGTACGTCAATGACCGGACGCCCTGGGTGAGCGTGGTGGATGAGCGCGGTTTCCTGTGGCTGGATGAATACCCCTTGCCCCACCACCAGCCGTCGAAGGTCTACAACGGGCACTGCTATGCGGCCACCGGCCTGGTCGGGTACCTGCGGGTGCTCGGGACATCCCGTCCGGATCTCACCCCGCTGGTCAAGGCGGTGGTGGAGGGCGCACTCAGCACCGCCTTCGCCTACCGCAACAACTGTCGGCTGCCGGGAACGGCATCCAGTTATGTGGTCAACGCCCGCCAGCCCCACCGCAACTACCATCCGATTCACGTCGAGCTGATGGACACCCTCTACCACCTGACTGGACGGGGCGGCTTCGCCCTCACCCTGGACGGGATGGTCAACGACTTCACCGACACCCAGAGCGGCGGGCCGGTGATGATCGAAGCCGGCACCCACCAGCTCTACAAGTTCAAGAGCGAGGGGCTGGTCACCGCGACTCGGACCTTCGTCACCGGCCGGGCCACGGGTGCCACCGCTTCCCACCGGGTGAAGTTCATGCGCGGCTTCGGGGCCAGCGGAAACTGGTTCCAGCTCACCAATGGTGCGCTGGCCGGCTGGTACATCCGGGAGGTGCCCGACGCCTCCTATCTGCGAGGGCTGGGCGTCGATGCGCACGTCTGGCGAAAGCCCCGCAGCGTCCAGGTCAAGGCGCGGGTTGCCTTGGTGGCCACCGCCTTCGACGCCAACGGTCGGGTGACCGCGCAGCGCAGCAAGCGGCTGCTCCGCGGCGCGAGGTTCACCTCCGACCGCCGGGCCTGCATCCAGGGGCGCCAGATGATCCACGTGACCGACGGTCCCTTCGCCGGCGTGTGGCTGTACGAGTGCCCGGCGGTGCGCTACATCTGACGGACGTGCTCGATCCGCTGGCGGCGCAGCTCGTCCAGCTCCGGCATCGGCAGCGGATCCAGCTCCCGGCCGAGCGCGAGTTCCAGCAGGTGGTCGGCCAGCTCCGGATTGCGGGGCAGCAGCGGGCCGTGCGGGTAGGTGGCGTAGATCCACCCCTTGCCAAGTTGCTGCACGGCGCCCTCGATGCCGGTGCCGTCATTGCCCACGCCCACCTCAACGGTGGCCAGCGGCGTGGCCTTCGGGCCCAGGGTGGTGTGCCCGCCGTGGTTCTCGAAGCCGGTGATCAGGCTCTCGGTGCCGTCGGGCCTGGTCCAGCGGTGCAGCACCTCGCCGACTGCGCGCACCTCGGCCCGACGGGTGTCGACGTCGAGCATGCCCAGGCCGTCCACCACCTCGTCGCGGTCACCGACGGTGAGGGTGTTGCCGCAGATCTGGAAGCCGGCGCAGACGGCCAGCAGCACGCCGCCATTCTCCACGCCGCGGCGCAGCCCGTCGTCGGCCTGCAGGGCGCGCAGCGCGCTGATCTGCGCCATGTCCTCCCCGCCGCCCAGGAAGTACAGGTCGGCGTCGTCGGGCATCGGTTCGCCGGGCTCGACGGTGACCACCTCGGCGTCGATGCCGCGCAGCTGCAGCCGCTTGGCAGCCACCTTGGCATTGCCCTGGTCGCCATAGATGCCCAGCAGGCTCTGGTAGACGACGACGATCTTGACGGGGTTCATGCGAGGCCTCCGAGCTTGCGCAGCTTCTGGAACGGGGTGTAGGTGCTGACCACGTCCAGCACGCCGTCGATCCGTTGGCTGCTGATCGCGGTCATCAGGTCGTGCTCGATGGTGTGCTCCACGTCGCCATAGGTCAGGCGAACGGCCAGGTCATGGGCGCGGGGGCCGGTGCAGACCACCCGGCGGCCCTGCAGCTGCTCGAAGTCGACATCCCACAGCCAGCTGACGTCACGACCGTCGGCGGCGATCGCGTCGATGGCCAACACCACCGGATCGGTGGAGACCAGCGCCAGGCTCTCCGCCCAGCCGGCCGGGTTCTTGGCCAGCAGGAGGCGGGCCTGGACGTCGCCGAAGGTGCCGACGGCGAATCGGCCGGCGGGGGAGGTGACCGTGGTCATGCCCCTCAACGCGATCTCGGGCTCGACGCCCATCACCCGGGCCGCGGCCAGGGCGCAGGCGGCGTTGGCGCGGTTGAAGCGGCCGGGCACATTCAGCTCCAGCTGCCAGACGGTGCCGTCGCGCTCGATCACCTGCTCACCGTCAACCCGGTAGTCGGGCTCGGGCTGGGCCAGCTCACAGTCGGTGCAGGCCCACGAGCCGCCGCCGACGATCTGGCCGTCCTTGCGGGCCAGCACCGATCCGCAGGCGGGGCACAGCGCGGCATCCTGCGTCCAGCCGGCGCCGGTGTCGATCCAGATGGCCCGGTGGGCGGGCTGGGCGGACCAGACCACCAGCGGGTCATTGGCATTGGCCACCACCACGGGGCCCTGCTCGCCGGCCGCCTCCAGCGCGACCCGCCAAGCCCGGCCCAGCGACTTGATCTCGAAATTGCGGTCCATCTGGTCCCGGCTGAAGTTCAGCATCACCAGCACCTCGGGGCGGCCCAGCCGGATCACGTCGGGCACCACCCGCTCGTCGGTCTCCAGGCAGGCGATGGTGGACTGGGGAGCCTCACCCAGCGCCGACGCGATGCCGGCGTGCAGGTTGGCACCGTCGGCATTGGTCACCACCGTGCGATCACTGTCGGGCAGCGACGCGCGGATGGCGGCGGTCAGCAGGTGGGTGGAGGTGGTCTTGCCGTTGGTGCCGGTGACCACGGCAATGCGCCGGTTGGCCAACAACTTGCCCAGGGCGTCGGGATCGATCCGGGTGAGCACCTGGCCCCGGATCGAGGCACCCGAGCCCTTTCCGGTGAGGCGGGAGGCGAGGGCCGCGGCGCGTCCGGCAACAAGAGCTGCCCGAAGACGCGCGTCCGACAAGGCAAAGGGCGAACGTGGCATGGCCACCATTGTGGCACTAGTGGCGCAGGCGCCTCTGGCAGTGGTGGTCGTGTCGCCCCTGACCACGGCTGGAGGCTCCGGTGGCCCAACCCTGCGAGGGTTGCACAGCGGGCACCCGGATCACGCCTGTTGAGGCGGACCGCCGGTGGCCGCGGATGCTTCGCCGGCACTGTTGCGCAACCCTCGCAGGGTCGTGGCCCGCAAGTCGTTGCTGGGATGGCTTCCCACGGCTACCTACCGTGTGGTTGGGTATGCCTCGGTCGTGGAATCACCCCTGACATCCACCCACGTCAAAGGAGACAGCATGCTCGCAATCTGGGGCTATCTGATCGTCGCGCTCTTCATGGCGCTGATCATGACCAAGAAGACCACCCCCTTCGCCGCCCTGATCCTCGTCCCCCTGGTGATCGGCCTGCTGGCGGGGCTGGGTAGCAAGGTGGGCCCCTTCGGCCTGGCCGGCATCAAGGGCGTCGCGCCCACCGTCGTGATGCTGCTGTTCGCCATCCTCTACTTCGGGCTGATGATCACCGCCGGGCTCTTCGACCCGCTGGTGCGCTTCATCCTGCGGATCGTCAAGGGCGACCCGCTGAAGGTGCTGGTGGGCACGGCGATCCTGGCCGCGGTGGTCAGCGTCGACGGTGACGGCTCCACCACGACGATGATCGTCTGCTCCGCCATGATCCCGGTCTACAAGCGACTGGGAATGAAGATGATGGACCTTGCGGTGATCGTGATCCTGGCCAATTCCGTGATGAACCTGCTGCCCTGGGGAGGCCCGACCGCGCGGATCATCGCCGCCCTGCACCTGGAGGAGGGAGCGCTGCTGCGGCGCATCCTGCCGGGCATGTTCCTGGCGATCGCGTGGGTGATCTGCGTCGCCTGGATCCGGGGTGTGCAGGAACGCAAGCGGCTGGGCATCCGGGAGCTGGACGACGAGGACATCGCCGCGATGGATGCCACCATGACCGACGAGGATGACGCCCTGCAGCGGCCACGGATGCTCTGGCCCAACTTCCTCCTCACCATGGTGTTGATGCTGATGCTGGTCTTCGGCGGCATGTATGGGCTGCCGAAGATCCCCGCGGCCGTGCTCTTCGAGATCGGCTTCGCCGTCGCGCTCGTGCTGAACTACCGCAGCGTGAAGGACCAGCAGGCCATCATCAACATCCACGGCGCCAATGCCCTGCAGGTGATCACGATGGTGCTGGCGGCGGGCATCTTCATGGGCATCCTCAACGAGTCCGGAATGAGCCAGGCGATCGGTGAATCCCTGGCGCGCTGGGTTCCGTCGTCGCTGGGCGGGCAGTGGCCGTTGGTCACCGCGATCGTCTCCGCGCCCGGCACCTTCCTGCTCAGCAACGACGCCTTCTATCTGGGCGTGTTGCCGATCCTGGCCCAGACCGGCGAGCAGTACGGCTTCAGCGCCATGGACATCGGCGTCGCGTCGACGGTGGGACAGGCCTTCCACCTGCTCAGCCCGTTGGTGGGCTTCATCTACCTGCTGCTCAACCTGACGGGAGTGGACATGGGGGCCTGGCAGCGGCAGGCGGGCAAGTGGGCCTGCGGCACCTTCCTGATCTTCCTGATCAGCATGTACGTCTTCGGCGGGGTGCCGCTCTGAGACGGGCCGGGGCCGCACCCACCGCGAGGATTTCTCCTTGCACGGCGGGTGCGGCCCCGGGCCCTGGCCCCGATCGGCTGCGTCGACCAGACGGTCAGTCCTGATTGCCCCGCAACAACTGCACGACGACGGAGTCGTCCTTGCGGCCCAGCCCCTGTCGGCGTCCGCGCAGGTAGAGCTGCTCGGCGGTGACGGCCAGCGGAACCTCCTGCGCCACCTCACGGGCAGCCTGGGAGACAATGCCCATGTCCTTGACGAAGATGTCCAGGGCGGAACGGACCTCGTCATGATCACCGTCCACCATCCGCTGGCCACGATCGCCGAACATGAATGATGCCGCCGCCCCGGCGCCCAGCACCTCATGCACCTGCTTGACGTCCAGACCCATCGAGTCGGCCAGGGCCAGGGCCTCGCCGGCCACCGCGATGTGCACTCCGCACAGCAGCTGGTTGACCACCTTGAAACGCTGACCATCGCCGGGAATGTCCCCGACGCTGGGCGCACTGGAGGCCAGGGCATCCAGCACGGGACGGGCCCGCTCCACGTCGGCCGGGGCTCCGGAGACCATCATCAGCAGGTCTCCCTTGCCGGCTCGAACCACCCCGCCGGAGACCGGTGCATCCACCAGATGCGTGGTGATCGGGGCGAGTTGGTCGCGCACCTGCTCGATGGCCGATGGGCCGACGGTGGCCATCACCATCACCACCGTGTCCTGCCCCAACACCTTGGCGATGCCCCCGTCACCGAACAGGACCGACTCCAGCTGGGGTCCTGTAGCCACCATGATCGCCACCATGTCCTTGCCCTGGGCCGCTTCGCGGGCACTGCTCGCGCCGGCGACGCTGGGTGCCACCCGGCCCATAGCGTCCGGCCCGAGGTCGAAGGCGGTCACCTCGAAGCCCGTCTTCGCCGCCACGAGCGCCATCGGCGCGCCCATGGCGCCGAGCCCAATCCACCCAATCGTCCGGATGCTCATTTCTCGCTCCTGCTCTGTCGTGTTGCCTCGACGAGACGCTCGACGGCGTCGGCGAGGGCCTCGTCACCTCCCACATTCCCGGGGAAGACCACATAGGGCATCCCGATCGTCTCCGCCGGGGCCTGCAGCGCCGTGAACAGTGAGACCTGCCCGGGAAAGAACTGCCCCTTGACTTCGGCGTGACTGATGCCCAACCCCTGCGCCGCCACCTCGTGCGAGGTGATCCCGCCCTTGGCCACCACCCAGGCCGGGTGGACGCTGGCCACCGATGCCACCAGTTGCACCACGGCATCGGAGACCTGACGGGCGATCTGCAGGGACTCGTCCTTGCTGTCCGTGCGTACCAGGTCACGGCTGGTGTACACGACGCAATCAGACTCGGACAGCTGCGTGCGCAGGGCAGCACCGACCTCCTCCAGGTGCTGCTGGCGGGTGGCCGGATCCAGCAGGCGGGGAACCTCCAGCTCGAACTCCGCCAGGTTACCGCGTCGCTGGACCGCGGTGAGCTGGCGGGTGGTCAGCCCGACGTGCGATCCGACGACCACCAGTCCGTGGCTGGCGCGGTGGCTGTCGATGGTGATGTCGCTCGCAGTCAGGACGGTTGCCCCGCGCTGGCCTGACAGGGGACGGACGAAGGAAGGGCCACAGCGGGTGATGAAGCTCCTGCCCTGGGCCTCGCGTCGGGCCAGTGCCGCGGTGACCACTTCCATGTCGGCATAGTCGGTGGCATTGACCACCACCCACTGTCGCCCGCTCACCCCGGCGAGGATCTGCTCCACCCGCTCGACCCCGCCCTGGCGGATGTCCTCGAGCCCGATGCTGGCCACCTCGTCGGCCCGAACCCGGCCCTCCGAGCGTTCCTCCAGGAAGTTGCGCAGGTTGGATTCCGTGTAACCGAAGGTGGCGTCCTTGGCGAAGTCGGTCTCGGCCGCTTGCAGCGGCTGCCCCTGCACCATCGCATAGTGCACGTCATCCTTGGTGAAGCGACCGGCCTCGATCATGGCCGGGCAGAACAGGAAGCCGTCCACCTCCACGCCGTGTTCGGCGAGGACGTCGGCCAGGGCACTCGGCTCGGCCAGCACATGCCCGCGCAACGTCGAGTCCGAGCGGGACACCACATGCAGCCCCTCGGTGGCCAACCCCGCTCCCAGCACGCCGGACAGGATGCGTCGGTTCTTGGCCACCGCCTCGGCCTCCGGCAGGGCTCGGGTGTTCATCAGCACGAAGCAGGTGGCGCCGGGATTGCGCAGGACTTCAGCCGGGATGGCCGGGTCCTCCTGGAAGGCGACATCCACCCCCGCTACGCACTGCGACCCGGTGGGATCGTCGTCCAGCACCAGCAGCCGACGCGTGGTGCCCATGGATGATGCAGTCATTTCATGCCTTCCTGATCGTTCATGACAGAGCCCCGACCAACGGCCACATCAGGCCGACGACGGCCAGTCCGACGATCGAGGTGAGGGTGGTGGCGACGGTGTAGGACTTCAGGGCGGCGGCGGTTTCCACCTGGTAATAGCGGCTCCAGACCCAGAAGAGGGAGTCGTTGACGTGGGACAGGGCCATGGACCCGACGCCAATGGCGATCGTCACCACGGCGATCTGCATGGCGGACAGCCCCATGCTGGCGGCGAGTGGGGCGATCAGGGGAGCGGTGGTGATCGTCGCCACCGTCGCGGAACCCTGGGCTGCGCGGATCAGGGCAGCCATCAGCCAGGCCAGCAGGATGATCGGCAGACCGGATCCGGAGAGCACGTCGGCGACGGCCTTGGCGACGCCGGTCTTGGTCAGCACGTGACCGAAGGTGCCGCCGGCACCGGTGATCAGGATGACGGCAGCCGTGGCGGGCAGCGCGGCGCTGCAGACGTCCTCGATCCGGGCGGCGCCCCAGCCGCGGCGCACGCCGAGGAAGAAGATGGCGAGCAGCACGCCGATCAGCAGGGCGGCGGGGCTGGCGCCCACCAGGGCGAAGAAGGACCTGACGGGATTGCCCGCCGGCAGTATCAGTGCCGTGACTGTCTGCGACATGATCAACAACAGCGGGATCACGATCATGGCCAGCACCAGGGCGAAGCTCGGTTCGTTCTCACTGGAGTCGATCTGGTCCTGCCCGCCCACACCGGCCAGCGCACTGCCCTCGTCGGGAACGGGGGAGAAGACCTTGCGGACCAGATAGCCGCTGAGCACCTGGCTGAACAGCCACATCACCACGGCGGGGATCATTCCCAGCAGGAGGACCAGGCCGACGTCGGCATTCATCAGCTCGGAGCCGCCGACGATGCCCGGGTGCGGTGGCAGGACGACGTGGACGGTGAGCAGCGCCATCACGGTGGGCAGGGCGTAGGTGAGCATGTTGACCCGGCCGGGCAGCTTGCGGGCCACGGCGAGCACGATCGGCACGAGCACGATCGTGGCGACGTCGACGAAGACCGGGATGCCGAAGATGAAGGCCGACGCGCCCAGTGCCCAGGGGGCACGCTTCTCTCCGAAGGAGCGCAGCAGGGCCTTGGCGAGCACCTCGGCACCGCCGGAGATCTCGATGATCTTGCCCAGCATGGCGCCCAGCGTGACGATCAGGGCGACGGAGCCCAAGGTCTTGCCCATGCCCTCCTGCAAGGTCGGGATGACGGCGGACATGGGCATGCCGGCCACGAGGGCCAGCCCGATCGAGACGACGATCATGGCGATGAAGGGATGGGCCTTGGCCTTGATGATCAGCGCCAGGATGGCGCAGACCGCGGCCAGACCAAGCAGGACCAGCATTGTTGGAGACATGGAAACCCTTTGGACGACGTTGTTCTCTGGGGCGCAAGCCGCGCACATCAGCGGCGGACTTGTCTGATATCTGACAAGCTAGGGTTGAATGACCACAATGTCAACGGGTCGAGTGTCACGCGACGGGACCTGGGGCGAGGGTGGCCCGAGGGGTCAGGAGGCGGCATGAAAGCGGCAGAACGCGCCAAGCACGCGGTGCTGGAGGCGCTCGCGACAGGCGAATTCCCGGTGGGGGAAGAACTCCCGGCGGAGGCCAGGCTGGCGGAGCGCTTCGGCGTGTCTCGGCTGACGATCCGCGAGACGATTGGTTCCCTGGCCGCCAGCGGGGTGCTGGAGGTGCAGCAGGGGCGGCGAAACCGGATCGCCCCGGTGAGCCGGTGGTCGGTGCTGGACCCCGAGATCGTCGCGGTTCACGCCCGGCTGGAGGGCGACACCAGCATCCTGGTCCAGGACCTGATGGAGTCCCGACGGGTGCTCGAGGTGGGAATGACTCGGCTGGCCGCGCTCCGGATCACCGACGAGGAACTGTCCGCATTGGACGAGCAGATTCAGCTGATGCGCGACAATCTCGACTCCGCGGACGCCGTCAAGGCCTCGGCACTGGCTGACATCCGCTTTCACGAGATCATCCTGGAGGCCGCCCACAACCGCTTCCTGATCGAGGCCTTCCGCACCCTGGCGCAGATGCTGCTGCGGGTTCGGCTGGAGACCTCGAGGACCCGGCAGGTGCGGCTCGATGCGCTCGGCTGGCACCAGCAGATCCTGGCCGCCCTGCGGACCCATGACGAGGAGGCGGCTGCCCGGGCCATGGCGGCTCATCTGGACCAGACGGTGGCCGCCGCCCAGCGGATCAGCCTTGTCTGATCCTTCCCCGGTGCTCAACCGAGTACCGACCAAACCGATGGAGGAATCAATGAGGATCGTCATCACGGGTGGAGCAGGCTTCCTGGGCAGCATGGTCACGCGGGCCCTGCTGGAGGCCATGGATGCCGGGACCGCGCCCTTGGGTGCGCGCGAACTCGTCTCGGTGGATCTGGCACCGTCGCCCGTCGCAGACTCCCGGGTCCATTCCGTTGTCGGCAATCTCGCCGACCCGGCCAGTCTGGCCGAATCCCTGGGCGAGGACACGGTGGGAGTCTTCCACCTGGCCGCGGTGCTCTCCGGCGGTTCCGAGCAGGACTTCGACCTGGCGATGGCGGTCAATGTCGACGCCACCCGGGCCCTGCTGGAACGGCTGCGGGCGCTACGGGCCAGCACCGGGCGTCCGGTTCGGCTGGTCTTCACGAGTTCACTGGCGGTCTTCGGGGGAGCCATGCCCGAGGTCGTGCCGGAGCAGTGGGCCGAACAGCCCGACTCCACCTACGGTGCCCTCAAGGCCGTGGGCGAACTGCTGGTGAACGAATACTCCCGCAAGGGCTTCCTCGACGGACGGATCTGCCGGCTGCCCACCATCTCGGTGCGCCCGGGCAAGCCGAATTCCGCGGCCTCATCCTTTGCCAGCGGGATCCTGCGCGAACCGCTCAACGGCATCCCCACCGAATGCCCCGTGCCCCGCCAGACGCGGATGTGGCTCTCCTCGCCACGCACCGCCGTGGCCAACCTGCTGAAGGCGATGGACCTGCCCGCCGAGGAAATGTCGTCGTGGCGGGGGATGAACATCCCGGGGATCTGCGTCACGGTCCAGCAGATGCTCGATTCCTTGGAGCGCGTCGGCGGCGCCGAGGCCCGCGCGCTGGTGCGCGATGTGCCCGACCAGCGGGTGATCGACATCGTCTGCTCCTGGCCCGGTGACTTCGACGTGGAACGCATGCTCGGGATGGGGTTCGTGCGCGACGAGGACTTCGATGAGGTGGTTCGACAGTACGTCGCAGATCATCTCTCCTGAGGGACTCCGAGCGCCTGGGATGCCGACGTGCAACATCGGCGACGGTGAGTACGCTCATGGTCATGGCTATCACTGACAATGGACCCAACCCGAACGTCTTCGACATCGAGACCGAGACCAAGGCCAACCAGAACTACCGCACGGTGGCCTGGAGCGGGAAGTACCTGCAGGTGACACTGATGAGCATCCCCGTCGGTTCCGACATCGGCCTGGAGGTACACCCGGAGACCGACCAGTTCCTGCGGCTGGATGCAGGCAAGGGCCTGGTGCAGATGGGCCCGGCCGAGGACCAGCTGGACTTCGAGCAGGAGGTCACCGACGGGTGGAGCGTGCAGGTTCCCGCGGGGGTCTGGCACAACATCACCAATACCGGCGACGAACCGATGCAGGTCTACGCCATCTACGCCCCGGTGCACCACGCCGCCGGCGTCGTGCACCCGACCTTCGAGGACTCGGATCGCGAGGAAGAGGCGGGCAATGACGAGCCGCCAGCCTGGAGCGTGCAGCCCGGCGGGAAGGCCGACCAGAAGGTCTGAGCCCTCATCCAACCTCCACCGGCTCGGTCCCCGGGCCGGTGGAAGGGCGCTGCCGCGGGGTGGATCCAGTACCCGTTGAGAGTGGACTGACCACCCCGCTGGCCGACGCCAGATCACCCGGCGTTATGGTGGAGCCAAGCTTGGCCGGGGATCCTCGGTTGGCCCCCGGCTCAATGACGAGCAGGGAGCCCGAATGGCCATCCAACAAGCACCAACAGCCTCCGTCGCCCGCGGCGCCGGGCACAACGAAGGCATCTCCAATGCCACCGCCAAGGTGGTGATGGCGCTCACCGGGGTGGTCTTCAGCCTGTTCGTGCTGGTGCACATGATCGGCAACCTCAAGATCTACACCGGGCCGGAACACTTCAACGGTTACGCCCACTGGCTGCGCACCGCCTTCGGGCCGGTGCTGCCGCACGAGGGGTTGCTGTGGATCCTGCGCCTCGCCCTGCTCGCCTGCCTGCTGGCGCACCTATGGTGTGGCTGGCTGGTGCGCAGCCGCGCCCGACGGGCCCGGGGCGGGATTCGTCGCAAGGGGATGGGGCTGAACCGTTGGGCCGCCCAGTCGATGCCGTGGACCGGCGTGATCCTGCTCGGCTTCCTGGTCTTCCACATCCTTGACCTGACCACCGGCACGGCACCCGTCGCCACCGACAGCTTCCAGGGCCCCACCGCGGCGGCCAGCTTCGCCTACGCCAATGTGATCGCCTCCTTCAGCCGCTGGCCGGTGGCGTTGGTCTATGGCCTGACCATGCTGGCGCTGTGCGCGCACCTGGCGCACGGCCTGCTCAGCGTCGTGCTGGATCTTGGTGTGACGCCCGGGCCCAAGGCCGTGAAGAGCATCAGCGCCGTCGCACTGGCCGTCGGCCTGATCGTGGCGCTGGGCAACCTGACCATTCCCGTCGCCGTCCTGAGTGGAGTAGTGAAATGAGTCTGCAGATTCCGCACGCACCCACCCCGTTGGATGGCCGGGTGCCCGAGGGCGATCCGGCAACCGCGTGGCATCGCGCCAAGCTGGGTTTCAAGCAGGTCAGTCCACTGAACCGGCGCAAGTTCACCGTCGTCGTGGTGGGCACCGGGCTGGCCGGTGCCTCCTGTGCCGCGGCGCTCGGTGAGCTGGGCTACAAGGTGGTCTCCTACACCTTCCACGACGCCGCCCGACGGGCGCACTCCGTCGCCGCCCAGGGTGGGATCAATGCCGCTCGCGGTCGCAAGGTGGACGGCGACTCGCTGGACCGCTTCGTCAAGGACACCGTCAAGGGTGGCGACTTCCGCGCCCGGGAGGCCGATGTCTTCCGGCTGGCCGAGGAGTCCGTGCGGGTGATCGACCACATGGATGCCATCGGGGCGCCCTTCGCCCGCGAGTACGGCGGCCAGCTGCGCACCCGCTCCTTCGGTGGTGTGCAGGTCAGCCGCACCTACTACACCCGCGGGCAGACCGGGCAGCAGCTGCAGGTGGCCGCCGCTCGCGCGCTGCAGCGACAGGTGGCGGCCGGCACGGTGGATCTACGGACCCATCGCGAGGTGCTGGATCTGGTGGTCACCGACGGCCGGGTGCGGGGCGTGGTGGCCCGGGATCTGCGCACCGGCGCCATCGAGACCCAGGCCGCACACGCCGTCGTGCTGGCCACCGGCGGCTACGGCAAGGCCTTCTTCCACTCCACCCTGGCGCACAATTCCAATGTCAGCGCCGCTTGGCGGGCCCACCGTCGGGGGGCGCTGTTCGCGTCGCCGTCGTTCATCCAGTTCCACCCGACCGCGCTGCCGGTCAGCTCGCAGTGGCAGTCCAAGACGACGCTGATGAGCGAGAGCCTGCGCAACGACGGCCGGATCTGGGTGCCGGCCAGGCCGGGTGACGACCGGCCGGCCCATGAGATTCCCGAAGGCCAGCGCGACTACTACCTGGAGCGCAAGTACCCGGCCTACGGCAACCTGGCGCCGCGCGACATCTCGTCGCGGGCCGCGCGGGAGCAGATCGAGGCCGGACACGGCGTCGGGCCGCTCAGCAACAGCGTCTACCTGGATTTCCGCGACGCGATCGCCCGGCTGGGCAAGCAGACCATCGCGGAGCGCTACGGCAACCTCTTCCGGATGTACCACGACGCCACCGGTGAGGATCCCTACACCCAGCCGATGCGGATCGCACCCGGCGCGCACTTCGCGATGGGTGGGCTGTGGAGCGACTACCGGATGCAGACCTCGGTCGAGGGGCTCTTCGTCGGCGGCGAGGCCGGTTGGGGCTACCACGGCGCCAACCGGCTGGGCGCCAACTCGCTGCTCAGTGCCTGCGTCGACGGGATGTTCACCCTGCCGTACACCATCCCGGACTTCCTGGCCGAGCACCTCAACGAGCCGCTGCTGGCCGACGACGACCCGGCCGTGACCGCCACCGTCACCGACGCCACCGGACGGCTCGAGCGGCTGCTGGGCATTGGTGGGACGCGCGGTGCGGACCGCTTCCACCGTGAACTGGGGGAGATCCTCTATCGCGGCTGCGGCGTGGCGCGCAGCGCCGAGGGCCTGACCACGGCGATCCGGGAGATCCGTGAGCTGCGCGACGAGTTCTGGCGCGACCTGCGCATTCCCGGCACTGGAAGCCAGCTCAACCAGGAACTGGAACGAGCCGGTCGGGTGGCCGACTACCTGGAGCTGGCCGAACTGATGTGCATCGACGCGCTGGATCGCGACGAGTCCTGCGGCGCGCACTTCCGCATCGAACATGAACGCGAGGGCGAGGCGGTGCGCGACGACGACAACTGGTGCTTCGTCTCCGCCTGGCAACACGTCCCCGGCGACGACGTCCACCCCGGCCTGCCGGTGCGCCACAGCGAACCGCTGGCCTTCACCGCCGTCAAACTGCAGACGAGGAATTACCAATGAGAATCACGCTGAAGGTCTGGCGGCAGGCCGCCGCCGACGCGCCGGGCAACTTCGTCAGCTACACCGTGGACGATGGGACGCCGGAGATGTCCATGCCGGAACTGCTGGACCGGCTCAACGACCAACTGGTGGAGGCAGGCGAGGAGCCCGTCGCCTTCGAGAGCGACTGCCGGGAGGGGATCTGCGGGTGCTGCGGCATCACCGTCGACGACCGGCCACACGGCCCGGTGCCCAACACCCCCACTTGCCAGCAGCACCTGCGCAACTTCTCCGACGGTGATGAGATCACCCTGGAACCCTTCCGCTCGGCCGCCTTCCCGGTGGTGAAGGACCTTGTGGTGGACCGGTCGGCGCTGGACGTGGTGGTGCGTGGCGGCGGCTTCGTCAGCGTCGACACCGGCACGGCGCCCGACGCGGAGAGCCGCCCGATCGGCTTCCGGGAGGCGGAGCAGGCGCTGGACTTCGCCGCCTGCATCGGCTGCGGGGCGTGCGTCGCGGCCTGCCCGAACGGTGCTGCGCACCTGTTCAGCGGGGCCCTGCTGACCCACTTCGCGACATTGCCGCAGGGCAAGCCGGAACGGGGCAAGCGCGCCCGGGGCGTGGTGGCGGCGGTGGAGCAGAACTTTGGCCCGTGCTCCACCTACGGCGAGTGCGTCGAGGTCTGCCCGGCCGGGATCCCACTGTCCGCCGTCGCGGCGGTGAACAAGGAGATGGTGCGCGCCGCCTGGCGTCGTGGCCGCGACGACTGATTCGGTCAGGATCTGAGCAACCAAGGTTGACAGGTCTCGATGCTGTCAACTAAGGTTGACCGCATGGATGAGATGGACGTCGCGCGCAGCGCCAGCGACACCTCTGACCCCCGCCGAGGGCTCAGGGCGGTCGCGACGCTGCGTCGCCTCACCGACGAGTTGGAACTGCGTCAGGTGGAGTCCGCGTTGGCTGCCGGCATGGGATGGCCGGAGATTGCCGCCGCGCTGGGGGTCACCCGGCAGGCCGTCCACAAGAAGTTCGCCAAGCGGGTCGACCCGGCCCTGCTCAGGAATCACCGACAGGAGCCACGATGAAACTCTTTGCCCGAGCCCGTGCGCATGCCCCGAACGACTTCGCGACCATGATGGCCGCCGGTCGGGAGGCCGAACTGGCCGGTCGCGGCATCGCCAGCCTGGATGACCTGCTGGTCGCGTTGCTGGTGACCGGTGGGCCCGCCGCCCGGGTGCTGGCCGCCCATGGGGCCACCCTGCCGAGCCTGCGATCGGCGACGCGGGAACGGGACGCGGATGACCTGGCCAGCATCGGCGTCGACTCGTCCAGGGTGACGCAGCCGTCCCGCCGCAGTCTGCGGGACGCCTGGACCTCCAAGCGCACCGTCGAGCTCGATCCGGTGGTGCAGGAACTGCTCAAGGACGCGCCGTCGGAGCGGGAACTGCTCACCGCCGTCCTGCAGCACCCGACTGGTGGGCCGGCGGAGGCGCTGTGCCGAGCATGCGTCGACGTGGATGCCGTGCTGGCCCACGAGCCCTGGCCCAGCGAACCGACGCTGGGAAAGGCGAAGCCGGTGCCCGGGTTGCTGGACGGCACCCGGGAGTCCACCAGCCAGCTGCTGCGTTTCGTGCCGGTTCCCTTCGAGCGGGTGGCCGACGTGATCACCGATCCCGCGCTGGTGGCGCAGTGGATCGCGGGCCCAACCGCCGTTGCCGTGGCTGACGACGTGATTAGGGTGGACATCAGCCGCGGCCCGAAGACCGCGGTCTTCGAGATGCGCCGCTCACGCCTGGAGCGGACCGCGGACCGGGCGACGGTGGTCTGGCAGCAGTTCTGGATCGAGCCGGAACAGACCGATCCCCGTGGCTACTACCTCCAGCTGACCGCGACGGCCGCCGACGGTGGCACTGACCTGCGCAAGCTGCAGGGGGTCAACGGTCGGGGCCCGCTCGCCGCACCGGCCCGGCTGTTCAGTCGCCTGATGGCCCAGGCGTCGTCGCACACGCTGGTCCAGGCGCTGGTGGAGGTGGCGAGCGCCGAACCCACCGAGACGGGGGAGTGAGGCTCAGCAGAAGTCTCGCACCCAGGCCGCGTCGTCGGGCACCAGACTGGCGTCCAGCGGGCGGGGTGCGGGGCCGCCGGGGGCGGGCAGGGCGATGATCGCCGTCCACTCATTGGTTGGGTCGTCCACCAGGCCCGGCAGGTCGCGCAGCGCCTCCCGCTCCAACCGTTCGGTGACGTGTGAGTCGACGCACAACTGCTGGCCGTCGGGGGTGGCGTCGATGATCGCGGCCAGGCAGGCGCGCTTGTCGGCGACGGTCTCCGGGCCCTCGTAGGGGTCGCTGAGCAGGACCACCTCGTCGGGCCAGCACAACGCGGCGGCGGCGATCCGCCCGTCGCGCCGGATCAGGAAGGAACGCTGTGGGTCGTAGCCGTCGGCCTCCGGGTCGTGGTCGTCGGCGAACAGCTGGTAGATCTGTTCGCGAGGTGCCGACGGCGACCAGGAAGCGTGCTGCGCCACGTAGTGGCTGGCCTCCAGCCAGCGCACCAGCTCCCGGTCCGCGTCGGGGATCGGGGCAGTGTTCCCGCGGTGCGCGGCGGCCCAGGCCCGCAGGTCCTGGCCCACCACCCGTCGCCACGGCGGCATCAGCTGCACCGCGACCGCGCCAAACCGACGAGCCAGGGCACGGTCCTCGTGCTGGGTGGCGTCGATCTTCATCCGCAGCGGGAGTGTGGAAGCCGCGAGCTGCGCCTCAACCAGTGCGAACTCGATGGGCGTGCCGCGCAGCCCGTCCGCGACGTGGTGCACAAAGACCCGACTGTCGGGGTGAAAGACATTGTCAACGGCGCGGCAGTGGCCCAGTACCGTGCCGGAATCGTCAACGGCGACGTAGGCGCGACGGTTGTTGCCCGGCGCCCAGGCGTCCTCCACCAGCAGAGGGAAGGTCGCGGCCCAGCGCTCCCGATCAGCGACGGTGGCGGGGCGGATCAGGGGCGCCTGTGCTGGGTCCATGTCCTCATTGGACCATGCTGCCGGCGTGGACGGGAGACCGGTGGGAACGATGAAGGCCCCGGTCTGTTGACCGGGGCCTTCATCATGTGGGGTGAGTAACGGGACTTGAACCCGCGACCACCTGGACCACAACCAGGTGCTCTACCAACTGAGCTATACCCACCATGTCTCCGGGAGAACTCCCTGAGCGCTGGATCAGCTTAGCGGGGAATCGCCGCGGTGTGAAATCGGGGCGAACTCCAGGCGTCGGATCAGGCCTTCTTGGCGCCCAGCTCCGCCGGACGGGCGCCGGTCAGGGCCCCCTGATGCTTCTGTGCGATCAGCTTGGCCTCGCTGGTGCTGGGGCCGGGCGGGGCGACGAAGACGGCCTCGCGGTAGTAGCGCAACTCCTCGATGGACTCCTGGATGTCGGCCAGGGCGCGGTGATTGCCGCACTTGGCGGGGGACTGGTAGTAGGCGCGGGGGAACCAACGTCGGGACAGCTCCTTGATGCTGGAGACATCCACATTGCGGTAGTGCACCCAGCCCTCCAGCTCGGGCATGTCGCGGGCCAGGAACATCCGGTCGGTGCCGATGGTGTTGCCGGCCAGCGGGGCCTTGCGGGCATTGGGCACGAAGGTCTGGACGTAGTCGAGGACCAGCTTCTGGGCCTCTTCCATCGTGGTGCCGGTGGCCAGCTCGTCGAGCAGGCCGGATTTGGTGTGCATCTCCCGGACGAAGTCGCCCATCTGGGCCAGGGCCTCGTCGGACGGCTTGATCAGCACGTCGACGCCCTCACCCTGCACGTTGAGATCGGAGTCGGTGACCAGGGCCGCCACCTCGATCAGGGCGTCATTGGCCAGGTCGAGCCCGGTCATCTCACAGTCGATCCACACCAGCATGTCATTCACCCGTCCACCTTACGCTCCCTGCCCGGGGGCCTCGACATCCCGGGCCCCGGCACGATGCCGGGTGGAACCGGCCGCCGAAGCCAGCCAGGCCCCTCCGACGCCGAATTCTTGGACGCTCGTCTCGACTGGTCGGATGCAAGGCTTGGGGCCATGGGGACCAGGGATCGTCGGGCGGAGATCGTCACTGAGCTGGAACAGGAGTTGCGTGCCCTGCCGCGCGGGCACCGGGTGCCCGGCGAACAGCAACTGGTGGGGCGCTTTGAGGTGAGCCGCGCCACGATCCGGGCCGCGTTGCAGGAACTGGAGGCCCAGCACCTGATTCGGCGGGTCGCGGGGGTCGGCACCTTCGTCCAGCACCGGATCGCGTATCCGATCACGCCTCGCCACGCCCCAACCTTCAGTGAGGTGGTGCGCGCGGCGGGCGCAAAGCCCCGCACCGTACTGCTGGAGCACGCCGTGGTGGGCGCCCCCCAGAAGCTTGCCGGCACACTGCCGGTGCAACCCGGTCAGCCGGTGCAGCAACTGCGTCGTCTGGGGCACATCGACCAAGAACCGGCGTGCCTGCACGAGGAGTGGTTCTCCCCACGGGTGGAGGTGGATCTGGGGCTGGCGGTGCGCAGCTTCGGCTCGGTGGGGGAGGTGTTGCGGTCCGCGGGCTTTCGGCCGCGGCGGATACTCACCCGCGGCACCATGGCGGCTGCGCCCGAGGCGATCTGTGCCCAGCTGGGCATTCCGTTGCGCGCCCAGGCCTGGATGGTGGCCAGCACCAGCGTCGACGACGACAGCCAGGAAGCCCTGGTGCACAGCCGATCCTGGCTCCGGGCAGACCTGGTGCGGATGGTCTTCGACGTGGTGCCGCTGACTGAGGCCGATCCCGGGACGGACTAGTCACCCATGGGCACCGCTACGATGGACGTCGACCAGCCCCAGTAGCTCAGCGGATAGAGCAGCAGCCTTCTAATCTGTCGGTCGCAGGTTCGATTCCTGCCTGGGGCGCCAGTCCGTTTCCCCGACGACAGGACGAGCGCATGACGACGCAGACCCGGCCCGGCACGGCATGGACGCTCGGGGGAACCCTCGATGCGTCCAGCTCGGTCAAGCCGGAACGGCGCGCCCGATCCCTGTCCGGCCTGCCACCTCAGCGTCGCCCCGGACAGCACTGGGCCATGCGGATCATCACCGACCCGTGGACCTGGATCAGCGCCGTGCTCTTCCAGCTCTACGCCCTGGTGATCTGGTTGGTCTGGCGCCAGATGTCGGCCGACAGGGTGCTGCCGGAGGGCACCATCCCCGGTCTGGACTGGCAGACGGTCAAGACCTGCGCCGGCTATGCCGCGCCCACCGCGATCGTCTGGTCGCTGGCCTTCATCTTGCTCGATCGGCTGCGGCCGATGAAGCCTTTGCTGTGGCTGTTGGCCTTCGGCTGGGGTTCCTGCATGGCCATCTGGCTCAGCCTGAACATCAACAGCTGGGCCTCGGAGATGCTGAACGTCACCGCCAGCGCCGGCGATCCCGCCGCCCAGGCCCGGCCCGCGGTCTTCGTGGCGCCCTTCGTCGAGGAGGCCGCCAAGGCCACCTTCCTCTTCCTGCTGGCCATCCTGATCCGCTACCGGATCGTCTCGGTGCTGCAGAGCGTCGGGCTGGCCGGGCTGTCCGCCATCGGCTTCGCCTTCACCGAGAACATCGTCTACTACGCCCGCGCCATGGTCTACGGCTCCATCACCATCGGCACCGGTGACGTGGAGGAGGCCGTCAAGCAGTTGGTCTTCCTGCGTGGCGTGATCACCAGCTACGGCCACCCCATGTTCACCATGTTCACCGGCATCGGTCTGGTGCTGGGCCTGCGGACCCGCAGCAAGCTGGTGCGGATCCTGGCGCCGCTGACCGGTTTCTGCTGCGCCGCGCTGGGCCACATGGCCTTCAACGGGATGGCGACGGTGGGGCAGCGCTCCGAGCTGATGTTGCTGATCCAGTTCGCCCTGATCATCTTCTTCATGCTGAGTTTCCTCATCAGGCACGAGTTCAAGGAGCTCAAGCGGATTCGCACCCGGTTGGTCGACTACGTCCAGATGGGCTGGCTGCCCGGCCGCGACGTGGTCAACTACGGCTCGGCCCGGCGGCGCACCAGGCTGGTGCTGGTGGCGGCCACCCGCGGCTGGCGCACGCTGCGGGACACCGTCGCCATGATGCGCAGTGTCACCGAACTGGCCTACCTGCGCGACGCGATGGTGCGCGGCATCATCGACTCGGCCGGCAGCGAGCGGGAGAAGGAATTGCTGGCCGAGATCAAGGCGCTGCGCCACACCGCCCTGTGCGAGACCGATGGGCTGCGGATCGACTGGGCCCGCTTTGCCTTCTGGCGCAGGCTGCGCGGACGTCGCCGCTCGTCGACCCCCGCCTACCAGCCGGCCAGCAACTGGCCCGCGCCGCACAGCTGAGCACAGTCGAGGGTTTGGCCAAACCCTCAACCATCCGCGGGCAGAAATCGGCGGGACGTGCCACAGTGGTGGGGGAATTTCGCGGGCACTGGCCCGCGCCGTCGAAAGGAAACGCGTGAGCAGCACACGCTTGACGCAGGCACTGACCGAATTGCGCGAATCGCTCGCGCCCGTCCGGCTTCCGTTGCCGCTGCCGCAAGCGATGGAGCAGACCCGCAGCGCGCGGGACATGCAGCACCAGCTCGACGACTACATCCTGCCGCGGCTGGCCACCATCGACGCGCCGCTGCTGGCCGTCGTCGGTGGCTCCACCGGCGCCGGCAAGTCCACCCTGGTGAACTCCCTGGTGGGGCGCGTGGTGAGTACCCCCGGCGTGATCCGGCCCACCACCAAGTCGCCGGTGCTGATCTGCCACCCCGACGACGTCAAGTGGTTCAGCAATGACCGGATCCTGCCCGGCCTGGTTCGCTCCCGCGCCAGCTCGAACGACTCCAACACCCTGCAGATCGTCGAGGAACCCACCCTGCCCAAGGGGCTGGCGATCCTGGACGCGCCCGACGTCGACTCCGTCGTGGAACAGAACCGCAAGCTGGCCGCACAGCTGCTGCAGGCCGCCGACCTGTGGGTCTTCGTCACCTCCGCCGCCCGCTATGCCGACGCCGTGCCGTGGGACTTCCTGAAGTCCGCCGTCGACCGCTCCGCCGCGGTCGCCGTGGTGCTTGACCGGGTGCCGCCGGCCGCGATGAACCAGGTACCGCCGCACCTGGGCCAGCTGATGACCGAGCGCGGCCTGGCCGATTCCCCGCTCTTCGCCGTCCCGGAGACCGAGACCAGCCCGGAGGGCCTGCTGCCCGATGCCGCCGTCTCCCCGATCCGCAGCTGGCTGGCCACCCTGGCCGCCGATGCCGCCAGCCGGCAGCGCGTCGTGCTGCAGACCCTGGACGGCGCGATCGGTGCGCTGGTCACCAAGGCGCCGCCGGTGGCCACCGCCGTCGAGGCCCAGGCCGAGGCGCTGGAGAGCCTGCGCAGCGATGCCGCCAAGAGCTACCAGGAGGCCGTCCGCCAGGTCTCCGTGCAGTCCGCCGACGGCACCCTGATGCGCGGCGAGGTCCTGGCGCGCTGGCAGGAGTTCGTCGGGACCGGCGAGTTCATGAAGGTGGTGGAGCAGAAGATCGGCTGGTTGCGGGACCGGGTCTTTGCCTCCATCAAGGGCACGCCGCCGGAGGCCGACGGTGTCAAGGTGGCCGTCGAATCCGGGCTGGAGGCCCTGGTGCGGGAGCAGGGCGAGGCCGCCGCCGAGCGCGCCGAGGCCGCCTGGCGATCCACCCCCTTCGGCCGTGACGTGCTGCGCAACTGGGCCGGGGAGGACCTGTCCCGCGCCTCGGCCAGCTTCGACGACGAGGTGGCCCGCGCCATCCGCGACTGGCAGGGCGACGTGATGGAGATCGTCTCCGGCGAGGGGATGGGCAAGCGCACCCAGGCGCGCTACCTGGCGCTGGGCGTGAACGGCGTCTCCGCGGCGCTGATGGTGGTGGTCTTCGCCCACACTGGCGGCCTGACCGGCGCCGAGGTGGGCATTGCCGGCGGTTCCGTCGTGCTGGCCCAGCGGCTGCTGGAGGCGGTCTTCGGTGAGGATGCCGTCCGACGGCTGGCCGCCAAGGCCAAGTCCGACCTGGACGCCCGGGTGGAGGCCGTGATGGCCAAGGAACTGCAGCGCTACGACGAGGCGCTGGCCTCGCTGGGCGCCGATCGGGACCAGGCCGAGCGGATCCGCCGCGCCACCGAGGAGGTGCAGTTTGCCCGGCACGAGGGCTACGACGACGCCCTGCCCGCCGGCCGCACCAGCGGCCCGGCGCTGCCGTCGGGCCAGCCTCAGCCGCAGGTGGCCGCCGCACCGCAGCAACCCGCGATCGAGACCCAGCAACAGGCCGCGATCGAGGCGCCGCAACCCGGTCGGGAGACGGTGCAGCTGAACACCGTCGCCGATCACCGCGACGCCGAGGTGGTTGACGCCGAACTGGTGGACGAGCAGACCGAGGAGAAGCGCTGATGGCCCGCAACCACACCAACCCCGACCGTCGCGGAGTGCCGGAGAAGGTCAAGGCCCTCACCGAGACCATCCAGTTGGCCGAGGGCCGCACCGAGGACGAATTGATCGCCGAGGCGCGCAATGTCGTCGGGCACACCGACAAGCGGCTGGCCTTCAGCGGCGACATCACCGTCGTCGCGCTGGCCGGCGCCACCGGGTCCGGCAAGTCCTCCACCTTCAATGCCCTGTCCGGCACGCAGCTGGCCGTGCCCGGGGTGACCCGTCCCACCACCAGCAAGGCGATGGCCGCCTACTGGGGCGACGAGGTGCCCAATGACCTGCTGGACTGGCTGCAGGTGCCCACCCGGCACGTCGTCTCCGGCGGTGACAAGGCACTTCAGGGTCTGGTGCTGTTGGACCTGCCCGACCACGACTCCACCGAACGTGCCCACCGTGACGAGGTGGACCGGCTGGTGCAGCTGGTGGACATGTTCATCTGGGTGGTGGATCCGCAGAAGTACGCCGACGCCGCCCTGCACGACCGTTACCTCAAGCCGCTGGCGCAGCACGCCGAGGTGATGATGGTGGTGCTCAACCAGGCTGACCGGCTGCCCGAGGGCCAGCTGGAGCCGACGATGCGTGACCTGCGCGCCCTGCTGGATTCCGAGGGTCTGGGCAAGGCGCAGGTGTGCGCGATCAGCGCGCTGACCGGGATGGGCGTCGAGCAACTGCGCGGCCAGCTGGCCACCGCCATCCAGAACAAGCAGATGGCCGCCAAGCGGCTGGAGGCCGACGTCACCCAGGTGGCCCGCAAGCTGTCGACGGAGATCGGCCATGCCGACCCCAATGAGGTCAGCAAGGCCCGCGAGGCCCAACTGAACAAGGCCCTGGGCGAGGCCGCGGGCGTGGGCGTGGTGACCGAGGCGGTGCTCAAGGCCACCCGGCGCCGCGGCACGCTGGCCACCGGTTGGCCCGCGATCACCTGGATCAAGCGCTTCAAGCCCGACCCGCTGAAGCGGCTGCACCTGGATGCGGTGAAGATCGGCCGGAAGGCGGAGCTGGAACCGGCCCGGATCCAGCGCACCGGCGTCAACAAGAAGGGGTTCAGCTTCAACGGCGTCCAGCAGGCGCGGGTGGATTCCGCGGTGCGCGGGGTTGCCGATGAGGCGTCGGTGGGCCTGCCGCGCGGCTGGCAGGACGCGGTGCGTACCGCCTCCATGCGCGACGACCAGGTGCTGGCCGACGAACTGGACCGGGCGATCGCCACCACGGATCTGGCGATGGACCGCGGCATCGGCTGGTGGAAGATCTTCCAGGTGCTGCAGTGGCTGTTGATCGCCTGCGTCGTGGTGGGTCTGGGCTGGCTGGGCGCCCGGATGGCGCTGATCTACTTCGGCGTGATGGATCTCTCCCTGGGCCCTACGTGGTACGGGCTGCCGATCCCCACCTGGTTGGTGGCCGGCGGTGTGGTCGCGGGGTTGGTACTGGCGGCGGTCAGCCGGGTCCTGGTCGAGTTCGCCGCGCAACGCAAGGCTGCTCGCGCGACGCACGTGCTGGAGAAGTCGATCGGCCAGGTCTCCCGCGAACGGATCATCAACCCGATCAATGCGGAACTGCGCCGCTACGAGCAGGCCCGGGATTCGGTGGCTCGCGCCTTGTAGTCGAGCAGGGCCCATCCACGGGCCCGAGCTCGTGGAGGGGTTCAGGCGGGCACTGCGAAGACCGTCGCGACGAAGTGCACGCTGACGGTCAGCTCTTCCAGCTTGGCGAAGCGTTCCTGGCCGTCCAGCGGGGTGTTCCAGCGGTAGGGGGTCATGCCCCAGACCTCGTGCAGCTCCTGCGCGCTGGCCAGATGAACGGTGTCGGTGAAGCGCCGCTGTTCCAGCACGGCAAGGGATTCGGTCAGGGCCACCTGCTCGTCGTGCGGGCGGTAGTGCGGGTAGAGCACCTGACGCAGTTCGGCCAAGTGGGAGTCGCCGGGGGAGACCACCACGATCCGGCCGCCCGGGCGGATGACGCGGGTGAACTCGGCCTCGTGCAGTGGCGCCATGATGCTGGTCAGCACGTCGACGCTGTGGTCCAGCACCGGCATCTCGATCACCGACGCCACACAGCTCAGGGCCTGCGGAACCCGGCGGGCGGTCACCTTCATGGCCGGGCGGGAGATGTCGAAGGCCATCCGGGTGGGCGCGGGGGAGTACTCGGCCGGTAGCGCGTCGAGCATGGCGGTGGTGAAGGTGCCCTCACCACAGCCGACGTCCAGCAGGCTCTCGACGGGGCGCTGCGCGCCAAGGTCCCGGATCAGGCCAGCGATTCCCTCGGACAACACCCGGTAGTGGCCGCGCTCCAGGAAGCGTCGGCGATCGGCCACCATGTCCGCATCGTCGCCGATCACCGCCTTTCGGGCCTTGCCGGGCCGCAGGAGGTTCACGAAGCCTTCGCGGGCCTTGTCGAAGCGGTGCCCGTTGCCGCACCACAGTTCCCGGTCGGCGACGCACAGCGGGGCATGGCAGAGGGGGCAGGCGGCGATCCCACCGGCGGGTACGGGAGGCAGGGCTTGGTTCACCCCGGAATCGTATCGACTCGTGAGATTCGGCCCGGAGTTTTCCACAGCCGCGAGCTTCCGAGGACTTGTCCACAGGCGGCTCGGGGCGTGACGCAGAATCGCCTGCCTTGCAAACACTCTGGGGGACGAGCGCGCAGCGGCGCCTCGATGTCTGGAAGGGGCAGCACCATGCAGGACGCACTGATTTCGTTGACGGGCAATGTGGGCACCGACGTGGAGTTCAGCCAGGGGGAGGGCTGGCAGCTGGCCCGGTTCCGGCTGGCCTGTACTCCGCGGCGGATCAGGGAGGGCACCTGGGTTGACCAGGAAACCACCTGGATCACGGTGAACGCGTGGGGCCGTACGGCGGAGAACATGAAGACGTCGCTGAGCAAGGGCGATCCGGTGGTGGTCACCGGCAAGCTGCGCACCACCGCCTGGAATGACGGCGACGGGCTGCGGCACGAGCGGCTGGTGGTGCAGGCCACCGCGCTGGGCCACGACCTCTCCCGCGGTCGGACCGAGTTCACCCGCAACCAGAAGCGGATCGTGGTGAACGACGAGGGCCAGCAGATCGACACCCGAACCGGGGAGATCGTCGGCCTGGCCGATCCCGCCATCCCGGAGCCGCCGACCGCCTTCGACGAGGCGCCGCCGGACGACGAGGATGAGGATGGCACGATTCCCGCTGAACCGGCTCGTGAGGAACACCTGGTCCATTCGTGACCCGGGCCCGTGGTCGGGAGTCATGACCCCCGGCCCCGGGCGGGGTGGGCAGCCGACATTGGTGCACTCGATCGTTGGCAATTGCTCCTGGACGGAGCGCCGCTCCAAGGGCCAGGACGAGTGATGGTTCCGGCTGGGGTGACGGTGGCTCCGCATGAGATGACCACGGCCCGAGCGTTGGCGGCGCACGGGGCCAATGTCGTCCTTCTCTCGCTCCTCCATGGCGAAGGCATCAAGAATCCGGATGCTGCGATGGATGGTGAGGTGTGGGAGTTCAAAGCCCCGCAAGGGGCGTCCGAACGGAGCACGATCGATTCACAGTTCCGCAGAGCGAGGGCACAGTCGCGGAGGATCGTGATCGATCTGGCGCGTTGTGGACTGTCGGAACAACTGGCAGTCAGGCAGTGCGCCTACCGCTTCTATGGTCAGCGACGGATCAATCGGCTGTTGGTACTCGACAAGATGGGAACGATGGCCTTCTACGGGTGCCTCACCTAGAATAGAGGCAAGAAGGCGGCAGCCAGCCCCCTGTTGGGAGGAGACTCCCCGGGCAGGCTAGCCGCCTTCGTCCGTCCCCAGGAGCGTCACCGGCAGCGACGCGGGAGATCCGCCGAAGACTGGCATACTGGGAGGCGTTTGCGGCCTCAGCTCGGGGCGGCCACCACCATCATCGACTCGAAGGACATCACGCCTGCTATGGCCGAGTTCATCTACACCATGCACAATGTGCGCAAGACCATCGGCGACAAGCTGATCCTTGACAACGTCACCCTCTCCTTCTTCCCCGGCGCCAAGATCGGCGTCGTCGGCCCCAACGGCGCCGGCAAGTCCACCATGCTGAAGCTGATGGCCGGCATGGACAAGGCCAACAATGGCGACGCCCAGCTGATGAAGGGCGCCACCGTCGGAATCCTGCTGCAGGAGCCCCCGCTGACCGAGGACAAGACCGTTCTGGAGAACGTGGAGGAGGGCGTCGGCGAGATCAAGGCCAAGCTCGACCGGTTCAACGCGATCGGCATGGAGATGGCCGAGCCCGACGCCGACTTCGACGCCCTGATGGCGGAGATGGGTGAGCTGCAGACCGATCTGGACAATGCCAATGCGTGGGACATCGACGCGCAGCTGGCCCAGGCCATGGAGGCCCTGGAGTGCCCGCCCGGCGACACCCCGGTCAACGTGCTCTCCGGTGGTGAGCGGCGCCGCGTCGCGCTGTGCAAGCTGCTGCTGCAGCAGCCCGACCTGCTGCTGCTCGACGAGCCCACCAACCACCTGGACGCCGAATCGGTGAACTGGCTGGAGGGCCACCTCAAGAACTACCCGGGCGCCGTCCTGGCCGTCACCCACGACCGGTACTTCCTGGACAACGTCGCACAGTGGATCTGCGAGATCGACCGCGGCCGCCTGCACCCCTACGAGGGCAACTACTCCACCTATCTGGAGACCAAGCGGCAGCGCCTGCAGATCGAGGGTCAGAAGGACGCCAAGCGCGCCAAGATCCTGGAGAAGGAGCTCGAATGGGTGCGCTCCAGCCCCAAGGCCCGCCAGGCCAAGAGCAAGGCCCGTCTGGCCCGCTATGAGGAGATGGCCGCCGAGGCCGAGCGCAACCGCAAGATCGACACCTCGGAGATCAACATCCCGGCCGGTCCCCGCCTGGGCAGCACCGTGATCGAGACCAACAAGCTCAAGAAGGGCTTCGGCGAACGGGTGTTGATCAATGACCTGTCCTTCAGCCTGCCGCGCGCCGGCATCGTCGGCATCATCGGCCCCAATGGCGTCGGCAAGACCACCCTGTTCAAGACCATCACCGGCCTGGAGAAGGCCGACGCCGGCACCGTGAAGGTGGGCGAGACGGTCAAGTTCAGCTACGTCGACCAGAACCGTTCCGGCATCGACCCGAACAAGAATGTCTGGGAGGTCGTCTCCGACGGCCTGGACCACATCAAGGTGGCCAACTTCGAGATGAACTCGCGCGCCTACGTCGCCAGCTTTGGCTTCAAGGGCCCGGACCAGCAGAAGCTGGCCGGTGTGCTCTCCGGCGGTGAGCGCAACCGGCTGAACCTGGCGCTGACTCTGAAACAGGGCGGCAATGTGCTGCTGCTCGACGAGCCCACCAACGACCTGGACGTGGAGACCCTGTCCAGCCTCGAGGACGCGCTGCTCGACTTCCCCGGCTGCGCCGTGGTGATCTCCCACGACCGCTGGTTCCTGGACCGCATCGCCACCCACATCCTGGCCTGGGAGGGCACGGATGAGGACGAGAGCAAGTGGTTCTGGTTCGAGGGCAACTTCGCCGACTACGAGAAGAACAAGATCGAGCGCCTGGGTGAAGAGGCGGCGCGTCCGCACGCCTCGAAGCACCGTCGCCTCACGCGCGACTGATCGCAGCTCACCACACGGCCGGGTTTGCCGGGGTCTTCGGGCCTCGACAAGCTCGGCCGTCGTGGTTCAGGGAGCCAGACCGGCGTGGTGCAGGGGCTGTCCGAGGCAGCTGGGTGACGACGGTTCGCGAGGCAGCTACGTGACCACGGTCCCGAACCTGTCGAGGGATCAGGCGGCGAGGCGCGTCAGCTCCCGGATGGTCGCGGGCTGGCGCGGCAGCAGCCACCCAGCAGCCGGGCACCGGCCTGTAGCCATTGAGGTACCAATGCGGCATAGGGCGTGCCTCCAGAACCTTCCGGCTGTCTCCGGATCTGTGTGCAGGACGATGGCGCCGATGCTGAGCATGGTCTCACCCTACGGACCCTCGCTCCCCGGCGGCGAGACCCTCACGAAGGTGCGCCTATGCCGCGAAGTTCGTGAAGGCCCCGCTGCGGCTTGGCGATCCCAGCAATGGAGATCAACAAGCCGTTGGATCAGCACCAGGAGGTATCTCATGTCCCGACGACCAGAGATCGCGTCCGACGACGGCCGAAATGACACGAAATCTGCGAAAGCGGACGGGGACGCCTCAGGTCAGGCCAGGTCCCGACATCCTCCATGCCTCCGATGGCGTGCGTGACAGCACTACTTCGCCGAGAAACGGACGTTTGGGATCGCCTCGCACATCGCGCATACTGGTACCAGATCCAGTACAACTTGAAGGAGGCGTCGTGGCTGTCACCGCCACCGAGGCGCGCAAGAATCTCTTCCCGCTGATCCAGCAGGTCAACGAGGACCGTGCACCTGTCGAGATCACCTCCCGCAACGGCGACGCCGTCCTCATGTCGCGAGCCGACTACGACGCCTTGGAAGAGACAGCCCACCTGCTCCGCGTGCCCGCCAACGCCCGTCACCTGCTCGAGAGCCTGCAGCAGGCCCGTGGCGGCCAGCGCGAACAGCACGACCTCGAACGATGAGGCTTGTCTTCACCCCCAACGGCTGGGGCGACTACACCTATTGGCTAGGGGCCGACAGGCAGACCCTCAAGCGCATCAACCGCCTCATCGACGACGCCCTGCGCGACCCCACCTCGGGGATCGGCAAGCCCGAGCCCTTGCGACACATGCTCGCCGGCGCCTGGTCACGGCGCATCACCGAGGAGCACCGCCTCGTCTACCTGGTCGATGGCGACGACCTGATCACCCTGCAAGCGCGTTTCCACTACAGCTGACGCACTCACCGGCCGCGAGTGGATCAGGCACCCTGCCCGGCGGCGCTGTCCAAGGCGGCCCGTTGGCCTGCTTCCCAAGTGCCCTGCTCATCGGCCACGAGGCAGAACTCGTTTCCCCAGGGGTCCGCAAGAACCACGCAGCCTTCGCTCGGGCTTCCCTGCAGTGGAGTGATGATTGTGGCGCCCTTGGCTACCGCCTCGTCGGCTGCCACGGCGGCATCGGTGACCACGATGTCCAGATGCAGCCGGTTCTTCGCCGCCTTCGCTTCGGGCACTCGTTGGAAGGCCACCCGAAGGGGGACCGACTCGACCAGCGCCCAGTCAACGCCCAAGGCAGCCCAACGAGCGCCGAAGATCCCTGCCCAGAAGCGGGCCAGGTCCGACGGATCCTGACAACAATCGAAGACCACTTCCTGGATCGACGCGCGCATGCTGAAACCCTAGGCCCAGGACTCCTGCCGTGTCAGTCAGTGGGTGAGGCGATGGTGCCTGTCCTGCCCCCCAGCATCTCAGGCGGCGCGATCACCAGGACCAGGAGACCAGGACCAGGGCGGCAGCAAGACCCGTCAGACAGCACACCAGGGCGAGAAGGAAGGCGCCCAGCCCGCGCAGGAATGCTGTCGACGTCGGACTGTCCAGCACCGCCGCATCAGGCCCCGACCACCACGCCACGGAATGGCTCCGCTGGTCGGGGAAGAGCAACCAGGAGTGTCCCGAACGCACCGACCACCAGACCTCCATGGGGCCCCTGAGGTTGGGAACCAGCCATCGACGGATGACCGCTTCCCGGCCGAGCAGCAACTCGCGCCGTCCTCTCGCGGTCAGGGCGGTCACGTGGCCCTGACCCAGCTCCACGGTGCCCCGGAGCGCCAGCGGCAGCAGGAGGTAGAAGGCTGCCAAACCCCACCATGAAGCACCAAGGAACAGCACTGCCGTGCCAAGACCGTCGAGCGGCCACCGATCGGGATCCGGATTGCGCGCTCCGAAGCACACCGCGTAGATCGGCACGAAGATCACCCCGAGGCGAATCGTCCACACTCGAATCGTGTCCCACAAGGACTTCCTGACCGTCTCTCCACGTGCCAACATCCGGTCGGGGTCGATGTCCTTCATGCTGGGAGTGCGCCGTGGATCACGGCCTGGGCTCGGGCATCCGACAGGCCGCCGTGCCGCCCGGCAAGTCGTGGCGGTGCGTGGCCACCCAGCGGTAGACGGGATGGGCAAGCCAGCGCAGCGGGGCGTGACGGAGCAGCAGCCCGACGGCGCGCAGCGGCTGTGGACCGGTGGCCAAGGCACGCCCGATGGCCGCGGCACCGTGGGCGACGGTGCCGTCGTCGGCCACGAAGGGGATCTCCCGGAGGGCGCGTTCTTCGTCGATTCCCAACGCCTGCAGCAACTCCGGCGTCATGGGCTCGACGCTGGCGCGCAGGCCCCGCCCGTCGAGCCAACCGGCGCATCGCGTGCAGAAGCCACAATCCGGGTCGTAGAGCAGTCGGCCAGTCATGAGGCCAGTGTGGCAGCATCTTCCGCGTGAGTGACAGACGCGGCTTCCTGCTCGACACCCGGCCGTTCACTGTGTCGCGGCACTTCACCTGGATGTGGCTCGGTGCATTGGTGGCGGGCGTCGGCAATGCCCTGACTGCCGTGGCCGTCGGCCTGCACGTCTACGAACTCACCCACTCCACCTTTGCGGTCTCCATGGTGGGCGTGATCTCTCTGGTGCCCACGCTGTTCGCCGGGCTCTACGGTGGCACCATCGTGGACCGCTTCGACCGCCGACGCGTCGCTTTGGCCTCGGCCGTCGTCGCGTGGCTGGCGACGGCGGGGATCTTCACCCTCGCGTTGCTGGGCCGGGAGACCATCTGGACGCTCTATGCCTTGTCAGCGGTGAACACCATGGGTGCCACGCTGGTCTCCGCGTCGCGGCAGGCCATCATCCCCAACCTGCTCGACGCGGAACTGCTGCCTGCCGCCGGGGCGCTGAACGGGATGAGCATGGGGCTGGTGGTCACCCTGGGCCCCAGCCTGGCCGGGCTGCTGGTGGCGCGTTTCGGATTCCACGTCACCTACGGTCTGGACCTGCTGCTCTTCTGCGGCGCCTTCGCGGGGCTGGGCGCCCTTCCGCCGATGCCGCCCCAACCTGGTGCGGAGCACAAGACCTGGGCCGCGATCCGGGAGTCCTTCCGCTACATCCGCTCAACGCCCGTGGTGGCGATGAGCTTCATCGTGGACATCGTCGCGATGACCTTCGGCAACCCGCGTTCGCTCTTCCCGGCGCTGGGGGCGGTGGCGATCGGAGGGGGAGCCGTGACGGCGGGGCTGCTGGCGGCCTCGTCGGCCATCGGGGCGGTGCTGTGCAGCCTGTTCAGCGGCCGGATCGTCGGCTGGAAGCGGCACGGGCGGGCGGTGAACCTCTCGGTGATCGCCTACGGGCTGTGCACCGTCGGGCTGGGTGTGGTGGCGCTGCTGGTCCGCACGGGGCACTGGCCCGGCGGGGCCGGGCCCCCGGAGCGACTGAATGCCTCAGCGATGGCGGCCGCGATGCTGATGCTGTTCGGGATGGGCGCCAGCGACAATGTCTCCGCGATCTTCCGCAACACCATCCTGCAGCAGGCGGTGCCCGACCGGATCCGCGGCCGGATGCAGGGGATCTACATCATGGTGGTCACGGGCGGGCCGCGTCTGGGTGACCTCTTCGTCGGTCTGGTGGCCCTCGGCGCGGTCTGGGCCCCGCCACTGGTGGGTGGGCTCGCGATCGTCGCGCTGGTCAGCGTGCTGATCCGGCTGGTTCCGGTCTTCCACCACTACGACGCCACCGCTTGAGCTTGCGAAATTGTTGCAAGCCGATCTGTGGCCACGATCTCCTGACTGCGTACGCCTGCGCAGTGAATCCATGCTGGAGGCCGTCCAACTGCCCGGTGACTACGCCCGTCGCTATCCGCACGAGGTGTCGGGTGCCAACGGCAGAGAGTGTCCCTGGCCTGAACCCTGGTGGTGGGGCCGGACCTGTTGGTGGCCGACGAGTCCACCAGCGCACTGGACGTCAGGTCTTCTCTTCTGCACATGGACCCAAGCGCCTGTGCTGCTTGGTCTCGGGTACTCAACCCTGCGGGAGTTGCGCATCAACCATCCCGGCTGGCGGCGCTGAGCTTGCCGGGCTGGCCAGCGGGCCCAAGACGAGCGGACAGACGCAACGCTCGCAGTGTTGATCTTGCTGGCCCTGATCCGCCGTGCTCGTGCACTCGCATGTGGCCGTACCGTCACCGGCGTCAGCCGATTCCTGCGAGTGTGCTCGAGCCCACCGGTGAGTGGCGGAAGTGTCAGTGGCAGCTGATGAAATGGGTGCCATGAGTGGGGAAGCGCGATGAGGTTGGTCTATGTGGACGACTCGGGTGCCGAGCGTTCCGGCATCGCCAGCTTCAGCTGGGTGGAGGTGCCGGAGGAGCACTGGGCGCGCGTGCTGGGCTGCTGGCTCGACTACCGCGATCTGCTGTGGCGCCACCACGGAGTCGGCAAGGCCGTCGAGATCCATTCGACCAGCTTCACCAATGGCCGGGGACGGCCCTCCACCAATGACGAGTTCAACGCCTCCAAGGCTCGGAGGCGCACGGTCTTCGCCCAGGGGATCGACGTGCTGGCGTCGGACCCGGCCGTGCAGGTGGGCACCGTCTTCGGCCGGACGGCGGGGAGGGCCAGCGCCTTCCGGGAGGAGCGGATGCGGGTCTACCAGGCGATGGTCCGGCTGCTCGACGAGCGGCTGCGCAGCACGGGGGAGCGTGCGCTGGTGGTGATGGACGGCGACGGCACCGACACTGGCTACCTGAGCGCGCACCGCGCTCTTCGGCGCAGCACCCGTCACGTGCTGGAGGACCCGCTCTTCCAACACTCGGACCGGAGCCACTGGCTGCAGATGGCGGACATGGTGGCCTATTCGGCCTATCAGGAGGTGCTGGCGCTGCCGTCCAAGACCTATGCCCACGGCTGGTATCCCCGGCTGCGGCCCAGCGACGTGCTCGGCGGCCCCTGGCAGGTGTGATCCCGGCCGGGAACACGTGCCGGGAAAAGAAGCTGGACCCGTTTCCCTGCATGCGCAGGACGGGTCCGCATCCTCATGGTACGACGCTGCCCCGCCGGGCAGCAAGCGCAATTGCCCGGGCGGCCGTCCAGGTGTGTACCCCGGGCGGCCACCCGGCGGGCGCGGAGACTACTGCTCGTCGGGCATCTCGATCTCGCCCAGATCGCTCCAGTCGTCCTGCGGGATCTCGTAGGAGATCACCTTCGGGCGGGTGGCGGCGTACTGGCCGTGGGTGGCCATCGCCTTCTTGAAGTGCTCGCTGTTGACGTGCGCGGCGCCCGCCTCGCCGTCCTTGTAGGCCTCGATCAGGATGTACTCGCAGGGGTTGTCCGCACTGCGTGACCAGTCGAACCACAGGCAGCCGGGCTCGGCGCGGCAGGCCTCGGTGAACTCCCGGGTGAGTTCCAGGAAGTTCTCGGCGTATTCGGGCTTGACATCCCACTTCACGGTGATGGTGATCATGCCCCCAGCCTGCCAGATCATCGCGGCGCAGACCGTCGAGGACCGAACCTGGCGGTAGAAGCGGCTCAGGGCTGCTTGTCCACCAGGTGTTCCGGCACAGTCACTGCCGCGACGTGACTCCCCACCAGCGTCCCGTTCTTGGCTGTCACTCGAGTGCTCGTGCCCAGTTGGGCCATGGTTGCGGCGTCCACCGAGAGAGTCGACACTTCCCTGCTTTCGTCGGGGTAACTGCGGGTGTGGGTGGCGACCAGCGCGCGTCGCCCGCCGATGTTCTTGATCGCCAAGGTGGTCTGGGGGTTCTCCCGCAGCATTGCCATCAGGTCCTGGCGGAGAGTGGCGCTGCTGCCGAGATGGCGGACCAGGTCATTCACGGCTACCCAGATGATCTCGTCGTCGGGGCGCGAATCGTTGCGGTTGCGGTCCCGCTGCAGGAACCATGCCCGCATCGCTTGCGGCTCTCGTGGAAGCCCTCGGAGGTCTCGCAGGGGGCTTGCCATGGCGGTGATGTCGCCGCTGCCATTCGTCGTCTTCTCGTGCGCGGCATAGTTCTGCCGGGAGTCCAGCCATTCCACCCGGTCAACCTTGAGCGTGATGAGCTTTCCGGAGCCGCTGAAGTCGCCCACCTGCACCGAGTGCCAGGTTCGGGTTGCGAACTGGCCCTCGGGGATGGTCCGGCGCGGGCCGCCGAGCGCGGTATTCGCGCTGCTGCTGGCCGGCGCGGCCGGGCTGAGCGCTTGCTCGCCGGGCGTCAGGGCCCCGTAGCCGAGCGCCCCGACGGTGGCGATGGCGGCCGCAGCAACGGCCAGTCGTGGCCAGCGGGAAGCCCGTCGGTCGGCCGTGGCGGTGATGGACTGGCGGATGTCGTCGCGGGTCAGCTCCCAATCGGTGTCGGCCAGTCGGGGACTGGTGGGGGCGATCGCGGCGAGCTCGGTCAGCTCGAACTCGTCGATCTCGGGGGTGTGCAGGGTGTCAGGCATGAGTGGCTCCGGTGGTGTCGAACTGGTGGCGCAGCGCGGTGCGGGCGCGGTGGATCCGGACGCGCAGGGCTCCTGGCGTCGTGCCGAGGACGCGGGCGGCATCCCGGGTGGACAGGCCGTCCCAGGCGATCAGCAGCATCGCTTCGCGGTCGTCGTCAGACAGGGACGCCAGGGCGCGCAGCAACTCCTCGCGGCGTTCCACGCCCAGCTCGGGGGAATCGCTGGCCAAGGCGGTCAGCGGCGCCAGTCGCTCCGAAATCTGCCCCTGCCGCTTGTGGGTGCGGTACTGCGCGGCCATCTCCTGCCGGGCGGCGACGATCAGCCACGGCAACGCCGGATCGGGCAGCTGGTCCAGCTTGCGCCAGGCGGCGGTGAAGACCTCGCTGACCACGTCCTCGGCCTGCTGCGGGCTGGTGTGTCGCAGACAGTAGTTGCGCAGCCGATCGGCGGTGGCGTCGAAGATCTCTTCGAAGCGCTCGGCCCGCTGGTCGCGTCGACCCGGTGGTTGTCCCATACCCATCAGCTGCACGAAAGCCCATTGTGTTACACGTCGATCGTGTGGGGCAGGGACGACGTGCGTCCGGGCAACGTCTGACCGTAAGTTGAGCGCGTGTCTTCCACTCCTGCGCGCGCCCGGCAGGGCATCAGTCTGATGTTCTTCACCAACGGCGTCCTGTTCTCGGTGCTGTTGCCCCGCTACCCCGAGCTCAAGGCCGCACTGGCTCTGAGCAATACCGCCTTCGGCCTGGCCGTGATCGCCATGCCGATGGGTGCGATCCTGGCCGCGGGGCTGTCCGCGCCGCTGATGCGCCGGCTCGGAACGCGCGCCGTGATGAGCGTCGGCACCGTGCTGGTGGCGGTGATGGTCTTCCTGGCCGGCACAAGCCACACTGTCTGGGGCTTCGCCGGGGCGCTGCTGGTGGCGGGCTTCGTCGACTCCATCGTCGATGCCGCCCAGAACGTCCAGGGCGTGCTGGTGGAGCAGTGGATGGGCAAGTCGGTGATCAACTCGCTGCACGCGCTGTGGAGCCTGGGTGCGACGCTTGGTGGCCTGGTGGGCGCCTGGTGTGCGGCCCAGCACATCCCGCTGTTCTGGATGCTGCTGGTCAACGGCATCATCTGGAGCGCTGCGGCCTTCGTCGCCGGGCTGACCTCGCAGACCCCGTCGAGCGTGGTGGCCACCGACGACGACGGTCACGAACCCGGCGCGGCCGGGGCCTCCACCCGGGCGTGGAAGCTGCTGGCGCCGCTGATCGTGCTGGCCATCTGCGGCACCCTGATCGAGGAAGTGGCCAACAGCTGGTCGGCGCTGTTCATGAAGACCGAGATCGGCGCCTCAGCAGGCCTGGCCGGTCTGGGCTTCACCACCATGCTCGGCGCGCAGTTCGTCGGACGCCTGACCGGCGACCCGATGACCGACCGGTTCGGCCGCGAGACGGTCGCCCGGATTGGTGGCGTGGTGATCGGTCTCGGGGGGTTGGTCTGCATCCTCGCGCCCAATGCCGTGGTGGCGCTGCTGGGCTTTGCGCTGATGGGTTTTGGCTGCGCGACGCTGGTTCCGGCCGCCTTCGCCGCCGCGGCGCGGGTGCCCGGCCTGCCGCACGGCACCGGCGTCGCCGTGATGGGTTGGCTGATGCGGCTCGGCTTCCTGCTGACCTCCCCGGTGATCGGCGTCGTTTCCGACCATGCCGGGCTGCGCACCGCGCTGGTGGTGCCGCTGCTGGCCGGCGTCGCCGCCGCCGGGATCGCGCACTGGATGCGACGGGCGCTGTCGCCAAGCGCCTGAACGAGACCGGGCGCGTTCGACCGCGCAGCGGTTGGTGATCACGCGCAGGTGCTCCAGCAGCTGCCCCTGCCACTACCGGCTGCGCGGTGGTCAGCGATGGGCCGCCAGCAGCTCTCCCAGGGTCATCGCGTCGCGGGCCTCCAGGTCCTTCACCTGCTTGCGGCAGCTGAAACCGTCGGCAAGGACGATCGCCTGCGGGTGCTGGCGCAGGGCGGGCAGCAGGTCGTGCTCGGCCACCTTCACGCTCACCTCGTAGTGACCCTTCTCGACCCCGAAGTTGCCGGCCAGGCCACAGCAGCCGCCCAGCGTGATCACCTCGGCGCCGGTCCGCTCCAGGATGGCGGCATCGGCGGCCCAGCCCAGCACCGACGCATGGTGGCAGTGCGGCTGCGCGATGATGGTGTGCCCCGACAGGTCCGGCAGCTCCAGGCCGTCAACGGTGGACAGCAGCTCCGCCAGCGTGTGGATGCCGTCGGCCACCGGCTGCACCCGCTCGTCGCCGTGCAGCAACTCCTTGGCGTCACTGCGCCACACGGCCATGCAGCTGGGCTCCAGCCCGACGATCGGGATCCCCGCCTCGACGATCGGGTGCAGCACGTCCAGGGCGCCACGAAGCTGTTTGCGCGCGCCATCGAGCTGGCCGGTGGTGATCCAGGTCAGACCGCAGCAGGCATTCTCCTGCAGCACCCGCGGCTCGAAACCGGCGTGGACGAGGGTCTGCACCAGGCCGGCGAGCTGGTTGCCGACGAAGGCATCGGTGAAGGAGTCCACCCAGATGACGACCTCACCGTGGCGCGGGGCCTCGACAGGCTCGGCCATCGTGGTGGGGTTGGTTTCGTCCGCAGCGGTCGGGACTGGCTCGGCCACAGTGGGCTCATAGGGGCTGGGCGTCGTGTCGCCGGTGTGCTGGGTGGCCTCGACAGGCTCGGACGACGAGGCCTCGACAGGCTCGGTCGTCGTGGAGAGAAGCTCGGCCACCGATCCCGACGCAAGCGCGGCGCCCGCCTTGCGGGCACTGCCATCGACCCGGAACTCGGGCATCGGGCGACGCTGGTCCACCCCGGCGGCCCAACGGATCAGGTGCTTGGTGCCGGGCAACTGGGTGCCCAGGTTTGCGATGGCACCCACCCCGGGAACCATGGTCACCAGCCGGCCCCAGCGCGGCAACCAGCCGAGCGCGTAGTGGCTCATTGGGCGAAGCCGACCCTTGTAGCTCTCGTACAGCACCCGGGACTTGTAGGAGGGCATGTCGATGCCCGTCGGGCAGTCCGACGAGCAGCCCTTGCAGCTCAGGCAGAGATCCAGCGCCTCGTGCACCTCCGGGGACCGCCAACCCTGGCTGACCAGTGAACCGTTGACCATCTCCTGCAGCACGCGCGCCCGGCCACGGGTGGCGTCCTTCTCATTGCGGGTGGCCTGGAAGGACGGGCACATCACGCCACCGCCAGCGGTGGAGTCGGCCAGGCACTTGCCCACGCCGGTGCACTGGTGCACGGCGGTCACGAAGTCCGGGTCCTCCAGGCGTAGCGGGGAGTTGATGGTCGCGGCGACGCGGATGTCCGCCTCGACGGGCACCGGATCGACGAGCACGCCCGGGTTGAGCAGGTTGTTGGGGTCGAAGAGCTGCTTGACCTGCCCGAACAGGCTCAGCGCCTCGGGGGAGTACATCGCCGGCAGCAGCGCGGAGCGCGCCCGACCGTCGCCGTGCTCACCGCTCATCGAACCGCCATGGCGGGCGGCCAACGCCGCCGCCTGTTCGACGAACTCGCGGTACTTGCGCGGCCCGTCGGCCTTGTCCAACGGGAAGTCGATCCGGCAGTGCACGCAGCCGTCTCCGAAGTGGCCGTAGGGCAGGCCCTGCAGACCGTGGTCGGTAAGCAGCGCGTCGAATTCGCGCAGGTAGTCGCCCAGTTTCGCCGGCGGCACCGCGGCATCCTCCCAGCCGGCGTAGGCGGGGTTGGCCAGGCTGACCCCGGCCAGGCCGGCGCCGTCGGCGCGGATCTTCCACAGCTTCGCGGCCAGCGCCTTGTCCTCCACCACCCAGCCCTCCAGGGCGTGGCAGTCCGCCACCAGGGCGTGACAGCGTTCCCGGACGGTGGGCTCGTCGTCGCCGACCAGCTCGACGAAGACCCAGCCGTCGCCGCGCGGCAGGTCGGGCAGGGCGGCGGCACCGTGCTGGCGCTCGACGACGTCGTAGATCCTGCGGTCCATGCCCTCGCAGGCCACGGGGGAGTGCTTGAGGATGGTGGGCATCTCGTCGGCGGCCTCCGGCATGGACGCATAGCCCAGCGCCACCATCATGCTCACCGGGGCGTCGGCCACCAGCCGCACCATCGCACCGGTGATGATGCCGAGCGTCCCCTCGGTGCCGCTGAAGAACTTGGCGACGTCGAAGCCCTTCTCCGGCAGCAGATGTTCCAACGAATAGCCGGAGACCTGGCGGGAGAAGTGGCCGAACTCCGTGCGGATGGTGCCCAGGTTGGCGGCCACCAGGTCGCGCAGCGCCGGCAGGGGCGCGGCATCACTGCCGCCCTCGCCCAGCCGGATGAGCTCACCGGTTCCGGTGATGATGTCGAGCGCCACCACATTGTCGGCGCTGCGGCCATAACCCAGCGCGCGCGGCCCGCAGGCATTGTTGCCGATCATTCCGCCGATGGTGCAGCGGGTGGCCGTCGACGGATCGGGGCCGAAGCGCAGGGCGTGTGGCCGGGCCGCCACCTGCAGCGCCTGTTGCACCACGCCGGGCTGCACCACCGCGGTGCGCGCCTCGCGATCAATGGCGCCAATCGCATTCAGGTGCCGGGCGACGTCGATCACCAGCCCCTCGCCGACGGCATTGCCGGCGCACGAGGTGCCGGCACCGCGGGGCACGATCGGCAGGCCGACCCGCAGTGCGGCCTGGACGACGGTGGTGAGCTCCTCGACGGTGCGCGGCCGGGCGACGGCCCGCGGCACCACGCGATAGATCGACGCATCGGTGGAGTAGAGCGCCCTGGTCAGGGTGCTGGCATCGGTGCAGTCAGCAATGCCGGGCTGGGCCAGAAAATCGTCGAGCGGAGAACTGAGCTGGGTCACTCCCTCAGTCTTCCACCGCCAGCACGGCCTGCATGACGCGTCCCAATGCCTTGAAGTCCTCCGGGTCGGCGGCGTCCACCAGGATTCGGCGGACGGCGGCGACGTGGTTGGGTGCGGCGTCCACCAGCAGCTTGTAGCCGCGGTTGGTCAGCCGGGCGATCACCCCACGCCTGTCCTCGGGGGCGGACGTACGTTTCACCCAGCCGGACTTCTCCATCCGGGCGACGGCGTGCGTCAGCCGGGAGCGGGACTGGTGCACCAGATCGGCCAGTTCGCTCATCCGCAGCTGACGCTTCTCGGCCTCGGAGAGCACGACGAGGATCTCGTACTCGGCCAGATCCAGCCCGTGGCGGCGCAGGTCCTGGTCAAGATAGGTGTCCACCCGGGCCACGGCCAGCAGCCAGTTTCGCCAGATCCGTTGCTGCTCGTCGCTGAGCCACTGGGCTTCGTCGTCGGAATTGGCCATGGGGGAAGACTATCGGGCTGGCGTCCATCCGCCGATGGCACCCCGGCTATATGGATCCGTATAGTCGCCGAATGGTGGGCTGACTTGGTTCAGCGCCGACGACGGTGCATGATTTGAACACTGTTCAACACAGGCGCTGTCAGGCGGCCAGCCGGCTTCCCACCGCCTGCTCTGACTTTCCAGGAGAATGCCCCATGGCCACCACCCACCGGTCCACGTCCCGCGACCTTGCCCTGATCGGCGTCTTTGCCGCGATCACCGCCGTCCTGGGCTTCCTGCCGGCCATTCCCACCGGCCTGTCGCCGGTGCCGATCACCGCCCAGTCGCTGGGGGTGATGCTGGCCGGGGCCATCATCGGCGGGCGTCGTGGCGCCCTGTCCCAGATCCTCTTCCTGGCGCTCGTGGCGGTCGGACTGCCCCTGCTGGCCGGTGGCCGGGGCGGACTGGGTGTCTTCGCCGGGGCCTCGGTGGGCTTCCTGCTGGGCTGGGCCGTCGCGGCCTGGGTGATCGGGGCGCTCACCGAGCGTCGCGGCGCGCCGTACTCGGTGCCGCTGGGGATCATGTTCAACCTCATCGGTGGCGTCGTGGTGCTCTACGCCTTCGGCATCGTCGGCATGATGGTGCGCACCAAGATGGGCCTGGTGCCGACCATGACGGCCAACGCTCCCTTCCTGATCGGCGACTCGATCAAGGCCGTGCTGACCGCCCTTGTGGCCGCCGGCGTGCACCGCGCCTACCCCGGCCTGCTGCGCCAGCGCTGAGCGATGACACACGACGTCGAACCGGTTGACGTCCTGGCCTGCCCCGATCCGGTGGAGGCCTTCTGGCGATCGCACGCCGAGCGTCGGCTGATCGCGCTGGCGACGTCGGGCACCAGCGCCGGGCAACCCCGGGTGATCGTGCGCAGCACCGACTCCTGGGTGGGCAGCTTCGACGCCTGCGCCGCTCGGCTCGGGCTGGGTCGCGGCAGCCGATTCTGGATTCCCGGGCCCTTGCACGCCACTATGAACCTCTTTGCCGCCTGCCTGGCCACCCACGTCGGCGCCTCGTGGTCCATGTCCCGTGAAGGCGCCAGCCACGGCCAGCTCACCCCGGCCCTGCTGCGGACCCTGCTGGATGCCGACCCTCCCGCCGGCCTGCACGTCCTGGTGGCCGGCGACGGACTGCACCCCGGTCTGCGGCGCACTGCGGAGGCGGCCGGGCTGACGGTCAGTCACTACTACGGCGCTGCGGAACTGTCGATGGTCGCCTGGGGGCAGGACAGCCAGAGCCTGGAACTCTTCGACGACGTCGACGCCGAGATCCGTGACGGCGTGTTGTGGGTGCGCTCACCCTGGCTCTCCCGGGTTCAGACCGACGAGCGGGGCTTTGCCAGCGTCGGAGACCTGGCGGAGTTGGATGGCAGCTGGCTACGGGTCCTGGGCCGCCCGGGAGCCGTCACCACCGCAGGAGCCACCGTGGAACTGGCCCCGATCGAGGGGCTGCTGCAGGCGCAGGCCACCGGACGGGTGGTGGTCTTCGCCATCCCCGACGACCGGATGGGCGAGCTGGTCTGCTGCGCCACCACCCCGGACGATCGCGAGCGGGTGCGGGCGTGGGCGCGCGCCCACCTGGACGGGGCCCACCGGCCGCGACGCTGGCTGACCTACGACGGGCTGCCGGTGACTCCTGCCGGGAAGGTCGATCGCGCCGCGCTGCCCGGGTGGTTGCTGGTGGAGGGCCCCTCGACAAGCTCGGGGAGCGTCAACGGACGTGCGGGCTCGGGGAACGGCAGCAACACCTCGGAGAGACTCGGATGATCCCCCTGGAGCGGCGCCCGGTGATCGTCGACGCGCTGCGCACCCCGATCGGCACCTCCGGCGGCGCCCTGCGCCAGCTCGACGTCGTCGGCCTGCTCGCGCCCGTGCTGGCCCAACTCGCCCACCGCAGCCCCGAACCGATCGGTGAGGTGTGCATCGGCAATGTTCGCGGCCCCGGTGGCAACCCCGCCCGCGTCGCCGCCCTGGCCGCCGGGCTGCCCACTGACGTCCCCGCCATCACGGTGGACCGGCAGTGCGGCTCCGGCATGGCCGCCATCGAGCACAGCGTCGGGATGCTCAGCGGCCTGGCCGAGGGCTTGCGGATCGCCGGGGGAGTGCAGTCCGCCAGCACCCAACCGTGGACCTATTTGCCGCCCAGTCGTCCGGGAGCGGACCCCGTGCGCTACGAGCGAGCCCCCTTCACCCCGGCCAGCTTCGGCGACCCGGAGATGGGCGTCGCCGCCGACCTGGTGGCCGCCGAATGCGGCATCACCCGGCAACGGCAGGATGCCTACGCGCTGCGCTCCCATCAGCGAGCCGTCACCTGCCAGCGGGCGGGCATCTTCGACGACGAGATCCTGCCCTTGGCTGGACTCGTGCATGACGAACGACCGCGCGCCGGATTCACCCCGGAGCGCCTGGCGCGCTTCCGCCCCGCCTTCAGCCCCGATGGCACCTGCACCGCCGCCAACTCCTGCGGGGTCAACGACGGCGCCGCCGCGGTGCTGCTCTGCGACGGCGACACCGCCACACGTTTGGGGCTAGGGGGTTTGCGGGTGGTCGACGTCGTCACCACCGCCGGACGGCCGGATCGACCCGGGCTGGGGATCGTCGCTGCCGTCCGACGGCTGGTGGAACGCACCGGCATCGGCCTGGACCAGATCGACGTCGTGGACTTCAACGAGGCCTTCGCCGGGCAGGTGTTGGCCTGTCTGGACCAGCTCGGCATCGACGAGACCCGCAACTGCCCCCAGGGCGGCGCTATCGCGCTGGGGCACCCGTGGGCGGCCAGCGGCGCCGTCCAGCTGGTGCGGCTGTTCACCCAGCTGGTGCGGGCGCCGCAGCAGCTCGGGGCGCGCTACGGTCTGGCGGGCATCGCGATCGGCGGCGGGCAGGGCACCGCCATGCTGGTGGAACGAATCCGGCCCTCAGAACGGGAGAACAGATGATCATCGAGGCGCAGGGCGTCGGCCACGCCTATGGCGAGGGCAGCACCCGACGAGTGGTGCTGGAGGGCGTCGACGTCACGCTCACCGAACGTCGGATCGGGGTGATCGGGCACAACGGCTCCGGCAAGTCCACCTTCCTGCGGATGCTCAACGGACTGGTGCTGCCCAGCGAGGGGAAGCTCCTGGTCAACGGGATGGACACCGCCAAACAGGCCAAGGAGATCCGCAAGCTCGTCGGCTTCCTGTTCACCGACCCGGACAACCAGATCATCATGCCCACCGTCGCCGAGGACGTCGCCTTCGGGCTGCGCAAGTCCGGCCTTGCTGCCGACGAGGTCACCCGGCGGGTCGACGCCCTGCTGGAACGCTTCGGGTTGCTCGGCCACCGCGACCATCCCGCCCAGCTGCTCTCCGGCGGTCAGAAGCAGTTGCAGGCGCTGGCCGCGGTGCTCATCACCGAACCGGAGCTGATCGTGATGGACGAACCCACCACGCTGCTGGACATTCGCAATGCCAACCAGATCGGCCGGATCATCAACACCGTCGAGGCCACCGTCGTGCTCGCCACCCACCACCTTCACCTGCTCGACGACTTCGACCGGGTGCTGGTCTTCGACCACGGCAAGCTCGTCGCCGACGACGCACCGGCCGCCGCCGTGGCCCACTACCGCGCCCTGATGGAGGCCTGATGCGCACCACGCTGGGGCTCTACCGGCCGGGGGACAGCCCACTGCACCGGATGCCGCCCGGCGTGAAGCTCCTGGCCCTGCTGGTGCTGGGCACCGCGTCGGTCTGGCTGCAGGGCTGGTGGTATGTGGTGCTCGGCTGCCTGGCCGCCGTCCTGGCGCTCTACCCGCTGGCCGGTTTCGGTCCCCGCATCGCCTGGCAGCAGGCCCGCCCGATGCTCTTCCTGCTCGGCTTCACCATCGTGCTGCAGACGTGGAGTCTGGGCTGGCGGCAGGCCGTCGCCATCACCGTGATGATCCTGGTGCTGGTGCTGGCGGCCGCGCTGGTCACCCTCACCACCCGCACCACCGCCCTGATCGATGTCGTGGTCCGCGCCTGCGGCCCGCTGCGCCGCTTCGGCGTCGACCCCGAACGCGTCGGGCTGATGCTCAACCTGGGCATCCGCTGCGTCCCGCTGGTGGCCGCCATCGCCGCCGAGGTCAAGGAGGCGCAGATTGCCCGGCTGGGGCAGTTCAGCCTGCGCGCCTTCGCCGTTCCGCTGGTCGTCCGTTCCCTGCGCGACGCCGACGCCCTGGGTGAGGCCCTCGCCGCTCGTGGGATCGACGACTGAATACGCCCGGCCCACCCGAGCCAGAGCTTTCGGGGGCTCTCAGCATCGGCCCGGTAGGCTCGGATGGTGAACGAAAAGTTTGGTGACACTCCCACGCCCACTGCTCTGGAGCTGCGCGATCAGGTCCTGGCCCAGTGCCCGGCATCCCTGGCCCACGCGCTGGACGCTCGCGTCGAGCAGTCCGGCGACCGGCTCGCCTTCCTGGTTCCCAGCCGCGCCGCCACCAAGGGGGCCGAAACCTGGCGTGAGGTCAGCTACGCCGCCTTCCGTGACGAGGTGCACGAGCTCGCCGCCGGCCTGCTCGGCCTGGGCGTGCAGCCCGAGGACCGGGTCGCGATCGCGTCGGTCACCCGGTACGAATGGGTGCTGGCGGACATGGCCATCGCCTGCTCCGGAGCCGCGCTGACCGCCATCTACCCCAATTGCACGGACCACGACGAGTTGTACATCCTCAAGGATTCCGAGACGTCGGTGCTCTTCGCGGAGAACCAGCAGCAGGTCTCCAAGGTCCAGGCCCACGACGACGAGCTGTACGACCAGCTGCGCCACATCATCATCATCGATGACGACCGCGAGGCGGTGGATCGCGTCGACCAGCGCGTGATCACTCTCGACGAGTTGCGTCGCCGCGGGCGCCAGGCGCTGGACGACGACGGCCAGGTGGTGCGTCGCGCCATCGACCAGATCGGCCCCGAGAGCCTCGCCACCCTGATCTACACCTCCGGGACCACGGGCCGACCCAAGGGCGTCGAGCTGAACCAGCTGTCCATGGTCTACGTCGGCCAGGCCTTCAAGAAGATGGACTTCCTGTCCGAGGAGGACCGGCACTACCTGTGGTTGCCGCTGTCCCACGTCTTCGGCAACTGCCTGCTGTCCGCCCAGTGGGCCTACGGCTTCGCCACCGCCATCGACGGCCGCGCAGACCGGATCGTGCGGGGCCTGGCCGAGACGCAACCCACGATCATGTGCGGCGTCCCGCGGATCTACGAGAAGATCCGCGCCGCCGTGCTCACCGCCAGCCCCAAGAGGGGTGCCAAGGGCCGGATCGCGCGCTGGGCCTTCGCGGTCGGTCGAGAGTCGCGTCCCTACCGTTACGAGGGCCGCCCGATGCCCGTGGGCTTGAGGGCGCGCTACACCGTTGCCGACAAGCTGGTCTTCGACAAGCTCAAGAAGACGATGGGAGGCGAGATGCGCTTCCTGATCTCGGGCTCCGCGAAGCTGTCCAGCCAGGTGACCGAGTGGTTCTACTCCGCGGGCATTAGCATCGTCGAGGGCTACGGCTCCACCGAGACCACCGTGAGCATCCTCAACCCGCCGGAGGCGGCGAAGTTCGGCAGCATCGGCCCCGTCGTGCCCGGCATGGAGGTACGCTTCGCCGACGATGGCGAGATGCTGCTGCGCGGACCGCTGGTCTTCCGTGGCTACCACAACCGGCCGGAGAAGACCGCGGAGGTTCTGGACGACGACGGTTGGTTCCACACCGGCGACGTCGCCCAACTGGACGAGGACGGTTACATCTCCATCACCGACCGCAAGAAGGACCTGATCAAGTCCTCCGGCGGCAAGTATGTCGCGCCGCAGAAGGTGGAGAACGCCATCACCGCCAACATTCCCTATGTCAGCCAGGCCGTGGCGCTGGGGGAGAACCGCAAGTACATGGTGGCGCTGGTCACCATGGAACACGACGCCCTGATGCGTTGGGGCAAGAAGCATGGGCATCCCAATGCCAGCTACGAGGAGCTCACCCAACTGCCCGAGGTGAAGGCCTCCATCGAACGCTTCATGGCCAAGGCCAATGACAAGTTGGAACGTTGGGAGACCATCAAGCGCTTCGCCATCCTGGACCACGAGTTCAAGGTGGACGACGGGGGAGTCACCCCCACCCAGAAGGTCCGTCGCGACGTCATCGCCCGCAAGTACGCCCACATCGTGGATTCCCTGTACGACAAGGAGGACTGAGCGCGGTGCAGCACCCCGTCGCACGGCTCGACGTCCCGGTCAGGTGGACCGATCTTGACCTGCAGGGGCATGTGAACAACACCCTGGTGGCCGAATACCTGCAGGAGGCCCGCGCCGGGCTGCTGGAGGCCGGGCGCAATGCGCACCTGGTCAACGGTGGGGTGCTGGTGGTGGGCCACGTGGTGGAATACCTGCGCCCGATCCTGTTCAGCGGCCAGCCGTTGGTGGCCGATGTCGGCGTCTTCGGGGTGGGGGCCTCGCGCTTCCACGCCATGTACGAGCTGCTGCAGGGCGGCGAGCTGTGTGCCCGGGCGACGACGGCGCTGTGCCCGTTCGACTTCGCCACCCAGCGGCCGCGACGACTCACCGCCGACGAACGCGCCTGGTTCCTGGAGGTGGCCGACGAGCGTCCGCCGGTCCGCGACCTGCGGGTGCCGGCGCTGGAGGGCCGCGGCCACGTCCACCCCTTCACGGTGCGTTGGGGCGACATCGACCGCTACGGGCACGTCAACAATGTGCGGCACTTCGACTATGTGCAGGAGGCGCGGATCTCCGCCACCACCGACGCGGACCCGACGATGCGTCGTGACGGGGGAGACGTGCGCTGGGTGGTCGCCCGGCAGGACGTCGACTACCTGACCCAGATCAGCCACCGGCCCCAGCCCTATGCCGTGCACACCGCCGTCGCCGCGCTGGGCCGCAGCAGCTACACGCTGGCCGCCGAGATCGTCGACCCGCTGGACGACGGCCGGGTGCTGGCCCGGGCTCGCACCGTGCAGGTCTGCACCGACGCAACCGGGGTCAAGCAGGAGCTGCCGCAATCCACTCGGGAAGCGCTGGGATCCCTGCTGGTCAGTTGAAACCATGGCCCTTCCACCAGGAAGCCCTGGATCCATTCCCGGCGGCTCTGCAAGGTGGCCTGATCGACGTGGCCGATGGGTGCCACCATGCGACGCTCGGCAGCGGCCTGACGCTTCAGCTCGTCTCGCAACTCTGCTGGCACCTTGATCGTCGTCATGGTCATCTCAAAGTATGACTCTGGGGGCATTGGCTCAAGGCCCACGACAGGCTCGGGGATCGTGGCTGGGATCGCAACCACGGCTGCCGAGCCTGTCGAGGCCCTTCGGGTCAGACCTTCAACCAGGCGGCGGCGTCGGTGGGGAGCCGGCCGTCGACCAGCTCCGCCGTGGCCACCAGCAGCTCGCCGTCCAGCGCCACCGGCTCGGGGCCGTAGTTCACCACGCACCGGAAACCGGGCTGGCGGGTGAAGCTGAGCACGTCGACGGCTGACTCGTCCCAAGACATCTCGCCGTCGCCCAGGGCGTCCAGCTCGTGCCGCAGCCGCAGCAGGGTGCGGAAGAGGTTCAGCGTGGACGCCGGATCGTGCTCCTGCGCCTCGGCGGTCAGCGAGGCCCAGCCGGCGGGCTGGGGGAGCCACGGTTCCGCGTCGGTGCCGAAGCCGAAGGGCTGCTCGGTGCCGGACCACGGGATCGGCACCCGGCAGCCGTCGCGGCCCTTCACCGTGTGGTTGGAACGCGCCCACGTGGGATCCTGACGCAGCTCGTCGGGCAGGTCCTCCACCTCTTCGAGGCCCAGCTCCTGGCCCTGGTAGACATACGCCCCGCCGGGCAGTGCCAGCATCAGCGCGGCCGCGGCGCGGGCCCGGCGACGGCCCAGCTCGACGTCGGTCGGCAGGTCCTGCATGTGCTCCTGCCAGTGGCCGTCCTCGTCCTCGTCCATGCTGCCGAAGTGCCGGCCGGACAGGCTCTTGCCGTAGCGGGTGGTGGCGCGCAGCACGTCGTGGTTCTCCAGCACCCAGGTGGTGGGGGCGCCGACGCCGTCGTGCGCGGTGATGGAGGAATCGATCACCATCCGCATGCTGTCCGACGCCCACTCCGATTGCAGGAATTCGAAGTTGAAGCTGGTGTTCAGCCGGCCGGGGCTGACATAGTCCACCAGCCGCTCCAGCGGCAGGTAGGCCTCGCTGACGAAGATCCGGGCACCCAGCTCGGTGCCGGCATAGCCGTCGGCCAGCGCGCGCCAGCGACGCTGGATGTCCTCCAGACCGGGCTGGTCCCACAGCGGCGAGCCGGGCACCTTCTGCCACGAGCCGTCGCCGGTCAGCGGGTCGATCGGGGTGTCGTTGAATTCGGGCGCCTTCACCAGAGAGTCGGCGACGTCCACCCGGAAGCCGTCGACACCGCGGTCGAACCAGAAGCGCAGAACCCGGTCGATCTCGGCGCGCACCGCCTCGTTCTCCCAGTTCCAGTCGGGCTGCTCGGGGGCGAACATGTGCAGGTAGAACTGCGCCGGGCGCTCGTCGGTGGCCTCGCTCACCTTTTCCCACATCGAGCCGCCGAACAGCGCGCCCCAGTTGGTGGGCGGCTGGTCGCCGTTCTCACCGATGCCGTCGCGGAAGATGAACATGTCCCGCTCCGGCGAACCGGGCCCCGCGGCCAGTGCCTGCTGGAAGAGTGGATGATCGATGGAGCAGTGGTTGGGCACCAGGTCGATCAGCACCCGCAGGCCCAGCTCGTGCGCCGTGGCGATGAATTCGTCGGCGTCGGCCAGGGTGCCGAAGTCGGGGTTGATGTCGCAGTAGTCGGCGACGTCATAGCCACCGTCCCACAACGGCGACGGGTACCAGGGGGAGACCCAGATGGCGTCGACGCCGAGCGACTTGAGGTGGGGCAGCTTGCCGATCATGCCCCGGACGTCGCCGGTGCCGTCATTGTTCGCGTCGGCGAAGCTGCGCGGATAGATCTGGTAGGTGACGGCGTGGCGCCACCAGGTCGGGTCATCGAAAGTCACCTCACCAAGCCTACTGACCGTGTGGTGAGTTCCGCGCATTGGTGGCGGATGCCGTCAGCTCCAACGACGCTTCTGCCGGGGCCGGGGGAGCCGTCCCGGCGGGCTCTCGCCGCGCCACCACGACGGCCGCGGAATATTGCTGAAAGTGCTTCGTGGGCGCAGGTTGAAGGCCATCGGCAGGGTCCAACCGCGCCAGATCCCGCCCAGGGTCAGCCCGCTGCCCACCGCGAAGCTGGCCACCGTCGCCATCGTGTGGTTGCCGGTGGGCCACAGCAGCACGGTGACCAGGCTGGCGGCCATCGCGCTGGTGGCGTAGAGGGTGTTGCCGCCGAAGACCGTCGGGATCCGGCGCAGCAGCACGTCGCGCAGCATCCCGCCGCCGACGGCGGTGACGGTGCCCAGCAGGATCGCCGACATCGGGCTGAAGCCGTGCGCCAGCGCCCGCTGGGAGCCGGCCGCGGCCCACGCACCCAGCGCCAGGGCGTCGATCACCGGGAAGAGCCGGTCCCAGAACTGGTGGGTGATCGGGATCATGAAGGCCAGCACGGCCCCGATCAGGGCGGTGGTGAAATAGGCGCTGTCCACCAATGCGACGGGGGTGCCGCGCTGCATCAGGGTGTCTCGGATCATGCCGCCACCCAGCGCCGACGCGATCGCCAAGGTGCCGAAACCGATCGGATCCATGTTCTCCGAGCGAGCCATCACGCCGCCCAGGATGGCGTTGAAGAGCACCCCGGTGAGGTCGATGAAGCGGACGGCGTGGTTGATGGTGAGGGGATCGAGGGGTACGTCCAGAGGCTGCACGAGACCATTCTCCCAGCCCTTTCACCCGCCCAGGAGAGCTGGAAAACGGCGGGCCGGGTGCGGGAATCCACAGCCAAGGAACTAATCTTTACGCGCCAGCACACGCACAGTGTGCCCTTCCTCAGGAGAATCTCTTGTCTTCAACCGTCACCACCGCCGGATCGCCCGGCCGCACGGGTCTGCGTGAGCTCACCCTGCGAGGCGTGATCATCGGCGGCATCATCACGCTGGTCTTCACCGCCGCCAATGTCTACCTCGGGCTCAAGGTGGGCCTGACCTTCGCCACCTCCATCCCCGCCGCCGTCATCTCGATGGCCATCCTGCGGTTCTTCAAGGATCACACGATCGTGGAGAACAACATCGTGCAGACCATCGCGTCGGCCGCCGGCACGCTGAGTGCGATCATCTTCGTCCTGCCCGGTCTGGTGATGCTGGGCTACTGGCAGGGCTTCCCCTACTGGACCACCGCCGCGGTCTGCTTCTTCGGCGGCGTGCTCGGCGTGATGTACTCCATCCCGCTGCGCCGCGCCCTGGTCACCGGCTCCGACCTGCCCTACCCGGAGGGCGTCGCCGCGGCCGAGGTGCTGCGCGTCGGTGATTCCGCGGGCGGATCCGAGGAGAATGCCCGCGGCCTGAAGGTGATCATCACCGCGGGTCTGGCAGCTGCGGCCTTCACCGTGGTCGCCAAGATGAAGCTGGTCGCCGAGGGCGTCCAGCAGGCCCTGCGGATTGGCAGCGGCGGCACCATCGTCGGTACCAGCCTGTCCTTGGCCCTGATCGGTGTCGGTCACCTGGTGGGCATCACCGTCGGGATCGCCATGGTGATCGGCCTGTTGATCAGCTATGGCGTGATCCTGCCGATCATGACGCAGGGCAAGCTAGACCAGTCGCTGCCCCTGGCCAAGGCCGTCCAGACGGTCTTCGCCAGTGACGTGCGCCTGATCGGCGCCGGAACCATGGCGGTTGCCGCCGTGTGGACGCTGGTCAAGATCATCGGCCCCATCATCAAGGGGATCAGCGAGTCGCTGGCTGCGCACCAGAAGGCCAGCAGCGAACTGGCGATCGAGGAGCGTGACCTGTCGATGACCGTCGTGATCGGCACCACCCTGGCCTCCATGCTGCCGATCGGCGCGCTGTTGTGGCTGTTCACCCGCGGCACCCCGCTGGAGGGCAATTCCACCGGCCTGGTCATCACCTCGGTGCTCTTCGTGCTGCTGGTCGGGCTCTTCGTCGCCTCGGTCTGTGGCTACATGGCCGGCCTGATCGGCGCGTCCAATTCGCCGATCTCCGGCGTCGGCATCATCGTCGCGATCGCCGCGGCGCTGCTGATCAAGGGCGTGCACGGCGCCGGCAGCGGCGACATGACCGAGGCGCTGGTGGCCTACACGCTGTTCACCACCGCGGTGGTCTTCGGCGTCGCCACCATCAGCAATGACAACCTGCAGGACCTGAAGACGGGCCAGCTGGTGGGCGCCACCCCGTGGAAGCAGCAGGTGGCGCTGATCATCGGCGTGGCCTTCGGTTCCGCGATCATCCCGCCGGTGCTCGGTGTGATGAACACCTCCTTCGGCTTCGCCGGCGCGCCGGGTGCCGGTCCCAATGCGCTGGCCGCCCCGCAGGCGTCGCTGATCTCGACCCTGGCCAAGGGCGTGCTCGGCGGTGGCCTGAACTGGCAGCTGCTGGGCCTCGGTGCCCTGATCGGCTGCGTCGTGGTGGCGATCAACGAGGTGCTGGGCAAGACCAGCAAGGGCAAGCTGGCCCTGCCGCCGCTGGCGGTCGGCATGGGCATGTACCTGCCGATCAGCCTCACCCTGATGATCCCGATCGGCGCCCTGCTGGGGCTGTTCTACGACAAGTGGGCCAACCGCACCGCAAACCCCGAGCGCTCCAAGCGCCTGGGCACCCTGCTGGCCACCGGCCTGATCGTCGGTGAGAGCCTGTTCGGCGTGATCTATGCCGGCATCGTCGCCGCCACCGGCGAGGAGGAGCCGATGGCCGTGATCACGGCAAAGTCCTGGGCCAACCCCGCGCAGTTGGTGGGCATCGCGGTCTTCGCGCTGCTGGTCGGCGCGCTGTACGTCTGGACCAAGAAGAAGGCCGTCGCAAAGGCTTGATCGACGCTCCAGTCACTCGGGGTCACCGGTTGTTCCGGTGACCCCGAGTTTGCGTCAACACCCGCCTAGCCTCGATTTGTCATGGGGCCGGGTTGGTCGCTGACCCAGCGCCTGCTGTCCTTGGGGAAGTGCCCCTTCAACTGCGACGATTCCGATCCAGTCAAGCAGCATCTTCCCTCCTCTATGCCCGGCCACACTCATGAAGTCTCGAGGCCAACAAGGGCGTCAAAATGCGCCAACCGCCGTCAACCTGGGCGTACAGGGGGCAGGACCGGGAGTCCTTTCCTCGATGGACCGGCGTTCCGGCCGGGACTCCGACGGAGGCGCTGTCTGGTAGCGGTACGGTGCGGGGGACTTGGGCGTCGCACTGCACCGTGAACTCGCGGGGGCCGATCTGTGGGCTTGGGGTCTGCGGGGAGGCCTCGATGCCCCAGAACTGTCCACCCCATTGCACTCCCGCGGCATACGACCCCGACGGAGAATCCGAGGGCAATGCCCGCAAGGCGTCGCACCACCCCGGGTCCGTGGTGGAAATGGCGGTAGGAGCGGACGTGCTGCTTGGTGAGGTCACCGGCGTCGGGTTCGATGACGTGCAGCCGGCGAACAGGAGCAACAGCAGGGCGGTACCCGAGCTCCCGAGTGAGCGTGGATTTCGCATGGTGACTCCCCAGCGACGGCTGTACCGAAGCGACCTACCACGGCCCAACCCTACGCTTGACTTCGGCTTGGTCTACAGTCTCGAGTTGATGTGCAGCGAACCGCCTCAATACGGGGCGGGTGGTCGTACAGAAGCGCCCCCACCGGTGCGGGTGGGGGCGCCTCCATCTGCCGGGGCCTCGACAGGCTCGGCCGTCGGGGTTGGGTTCGGCTGAGCTGTCGGGGTTGGGTTCGGCCCGTCAGTGGTTGCCGGCGTCGCCCGCTACTTCGGACTTGTCGCCCGACCACAGGGTGTGGAAGGCGCCCTCGGCGTCGACGCGCTGGTAGGTGTGCGCGCCGAAGTAGTCGCGCAGGCCCTGGGTGAGGGCCGCATTCAGCCGCGGCGCACGCACCTGGTCGTAGTAGGCCAGCGCGGAGCTGAAGCCGGGCACCGGCACCCCGGCGGTGATGGCGGTGGTGATCACCCGTCGCCAGGCATCCTGGCCCTTGGCGAGCTCCGCCTTGATGCTGGGGGCCTCCAGCAGCGTGATCAGGTTGTTGGCGGCGTACTCATTGCTGATCCGGTCCAGCAGCTTGGCGCGGATGATGCAGCCGTCGCGCCAGATCTTGGCGACGGCGGCCACGTCGATCTCCCAGCCGTACTCCTTGGCGGCATTGCGGATCTCGTCCAGGCCCTGCGCGTAGGCCACCACCTTGGCGGACCACAGCGCCTGGCGGATGTCGTCGGTGAAGGCCTTGACGTCGTCGACGAACAGCGAACCGTCCGGGCCCTCCAGCGCGGCCTGCGAGTGCTCACGCAGCTCGGGCGACGAGGAGATGGCGCGGGCAAAGACCGCTTCGCTGATGGCATTGACCGGAACCCCCAGCTTGAGGGCGGACTGCACGGTCCAGGTGCCGGTACCCTTCATGCCGGCGGCGTCGACGATCACGTCCACCAACGCCTTGCCGGTCTTGGCGTCGGTCTGGCGCAGCACCTCGCTGGTGATCTCGATCAGGTAGGAGTCCAGGTCACCGGTATTCCACTCGGCAAAGACGTCGGCCATCTGTGCGTTGCTCAGCCCGGCGGCCTTCAGCAGCGTGTAGGCCTCGCCGATGAACTGCATGTCCGCGTACTCGATACCGTTGTGCACCATCTTCACGAAGTGCCCGGCGCCGTCGGTGCCGATGTAGGTGCAGCACGGCTCGCCCTCGTACTGCGCGGCGATCTTCTCCAGGATGGGGCCGAGCGCCTGGTAGGACTCCTTGGTGCCACCGGGCATCATCGACGGGCCCTCCAGCGCGCCGACCTCGCCGCCGGAGATGCCGCAGCCGACGAAGTGCAGGCCGGCCTCGCGGACCTTGACCTCGCGTCGGATGGTGTCCTCGTAGAAGGCATTGCCGCCGTCGACGATGATGTCTCCGTCCTCCAGCAGCGGGATCAGTTGGTCGATCACCGCGTCGGTGCCCTTGCCGGCCTGCACCATGATGATGATCCGGCGGGGGCGCTCCAGCGACGCGACGAAATCCTCGATCTTCTCCGACGCGATGAAATTTCCCTCGCTGCCGTGCTGGGCCATCACGTCCTGGGTCTTGGCGAAGGTGCGGTTGTAGATGGCGACGGTGTAGCCCTTGTGCGCCATGTTGCGGGCCAGGGACGAGCCCATCACGGCCATTCCGATCACTCCGGCGTCGGCCAACTGGGTGGTGGTCATCTCTCTCCTCGGGTTGGGGATGTGGTTCGTGGGATCAGGGGGTTGGCGCTCAGAAGGCGCCCGAAGCGACCAGCTCGGTGCGCTCCGCCTGCAGCGCGACGTCCTTCGGGTAGATCTTGTAGAAGATGGTCCAGAAGATGGCATTGGCAATGTAGGGCAGGGTGACGAAGTAGAGCAGGGTGTCCTGCAGGCCGAACTGGTCGGCCAGCCTACCCGTCATCAGACTCATGAAGGCGGTCAGTGCTCCCTGGATCAGGCTGAACAGCACCGCGAAGGCGGTGGCGGAGAGTTGGACCGGGGCGACGGAGGAGACCATCGGCAGCACGCAGCCGGAGAAGCCGATCGAGAAGACCAGCCCCAGCAGGAAGGCGACCACCAGGTAGGTGCCCTTGTCGAACCGGAACTGGAAGGCGGCGTAGGTGGCGGCGGCGAACAACAGACAGTAGATCTGGAAGAGCATGATCCGGCCGCGGTCCCCGAACCTCTTCTGGAAGAGGTCGCCCAGGAAGCCACCCAGGAAGGCGGAGGCCAGCATGCCCAGCTGCATGATCGTGTACAGGTAGGAGGCGTACTTCACGCCCCAGCCCAGATCCTTGGCCCAGAACTTGCCTTGGAAGCCGAACATGATCAGCGAGGTGACCATGGGCAGCATCAGGGCCATGCCGACGATGGTGGGGATCTTGAACAGCTTGGGCACGTCGGACCAGCGGAAGACGCCGGAATCCGGGTCATCGGAGATCCTGGCCTCGGTGCGCTCGGGTTCCTTCACGAAGATCAGGATCAGAATGCCGGAGGTGATGGACAGCGCGCCCATCACGAACATCGCCCAGCGCCAGCCATTGGGGTTGTCGCCGAACTGGCCCAGGGCCGGGGTGAGCGCCATCCCGATGAAGGCGCTGATGCCGCGCACGGTGCCGAAGGCCTTGCCTCGCTCGTGCTTGGCGTAGAGGGAGCCCAGCAGGCCATTCATGATCGGCTCGCTGGCCACGGTGCCCACCAGGGCGATGAAGTAGAGGATCCACAGCTGGGTCCAGGTCTGCGCGAAGCCGGTGGCCAGGGTCCACAGGCCCCACACGCCGGTGACGATGAACAGGATCTTCTTGCGGCCGAAGCGGTCGGCGGCGATCGCCCAGGCCGGGCCGAAGGCCATCCGGGCCAGCATGGACAACGAGTTCAAGAAGCCCAGTTCGCTGTTGCCCAGCGAGAAGGCGTTCATGATCTGCGGGAAGAAGACCTTGGAGACGCCGCCCTCGGTGTTGTCGATGGACTGTGCTGTGGCCAGGGCGACGGCGGCGCCGGTGCGGCCTTGCGGCCGCACGAAGCCCTGGATGGACGGCGCGATGGCGCCGGTGGTCGGCGTGGCCGCCGGATTGTGGCTGGAAGTCATGTTGTTGCCTTTCGGCTCGCGACGGTGCGAGGACGGGTGATGGCTCGATCATTGCCGGGCAGGCACTCGCGGGCAGGCATGTTGCCGGAAGTTGTCTCTCGTCTTCCGGCCGCCCAGCGGGCCGCGCGGCCCCGATCCGGGCGGCCGGTGCAACAGGCTGCAACGACCGGGTCCGCCCCGGCCCGCTGGTTAGGGTGGGGAGCGAGGCAAGGGCAACCGACCTCCTGCCCAACGATGACGATGGGAGCGCACCATGTGGACCCTCACCGGTTTCGCCGACGAGATCAGCGATGACTTCGCCGAGCAGCTGGCCCTGCTGACCAAGCTGGGGGTGAAGTACCTGGAATTCCGCTCGGCCTGGGGGCAGAACATCCTGTTGCTCAACCAGGAACAACTGGCCACCGCCAAGCAGATGTTGGATGACGCCGGGATCGGGGTCAGCTCCATCGGTTCACCCGTCGGCAAGCAGCTGATCACCGATCCGGTGGAGGAGCACGTCGCCGGCATGAAGCATGCCGTTGACCTGGCGCACTACTTCGGCGCCCGCTACATCCGCGGCTTCAGCTTCTTCATGCCCGAGGGCGAGGATCCGGACAGCCACCGCGACGAGGTGCTGCGCCGGATGCGGCTGTTCGTCGAGATCGCCGAGGCGGGTGACGTGGTGCTGTTGCACGAGAACGAGAAGGACATCTACGGCGACATCCCGCGTCGCTGCCTGGACCTGGTGACCAGCATCGATTCGCCGCACTTCAAGGCGATCATCGACCCCGCCAACTATGTGCAGTGCGACGTCAGGCCCTTCGACGAGGCCTACCCGCTGATGCGCGAGCACACCGTCTACATGCACATGAAGGACGCCGTGATGGGCACCCCGCAGGTGGTCCCGGTGGGGGAGGGCGACGGGCAGGTGGCCGAGATCCTGCAAGCCCTGCACGAGTCCGGCTTCGACGGCTTCTTCTCGATCGAGCCGCACCTGGGTGACTACACCGCCTGGGGCGCGATGAGTGGCCCGGAGTTGTGGACCAAGGCGCACACCGCGCTGGTCGGCCTGATGGACGCCGAAGGGGTCGACCACCGATGACCACGGCCGTCATCGTCGGCTGCGGTGATGTCGCAAGCGTGCATTTCGAGGCCGTGCAGGCGCTCGGCATCACGCTGCTCGCCGTCGTCGACACCGACCCCGTCGTGCTCAGGCGCACCGCCGGACGGCTGCAGACGCTGGGTGTGATTGTCCCGGGCCTGGGCAGCGTCGACGAACTGCTGGCCGCGATCGACGCGGGCGCCATCGCGCGGCCGGACGTGGTGCACGTCACCACCCCGCACCACCAGCACGCGCCCGTCACCGTGCCCCTGCTGGCCGCCGGGCTCAACGTGATCCAGGAGAAGCCGCTGGCCAACACCCTGGTTGCTGGCCAGGAGCTCGTCGAGGCCGCGGCGAACGCCTCCGGCAGGCTCGGTGTCTGCTTCCAGAACCGCTACAACGCAGGAAACCAGGCCCTGAAGAAGGTCCTGGAGGACGGAGAACTGGGGGAGGTACTGGGGGCCTACGCCTCCGTGGTGTGGACCCGCACCCCGGACTACTACCAGGCCAAGCCATGGCGGGGCCGGTGGGACCAGGCCGGGGGTGGCCTGCTGATCAACCAGGCGCTGCACACCCTGGACCTGCTGCAGTGGTTCCTCGGGGATCCCACCGAGGTCCGGGGCAACGCCGCCACCATCAAGTACCGCGACGTGATCGAGGTTGAGGACAGCGCGCAGACCCTGTTCACCCACCCGGCGCATGGGGACCAGCCGGAGGTCACCAGCACCTTCGTCGGCAGCCTCACCAATGCCGTGCACCGCAATGTGGAGGTGGAGATCTACGGCAGCTTGGGCACCGCCACCATGGCCGACGGACTGCACGTGCGCCTGGCCGGCGGCCGCAGCTATGACGTCGCCGAGCGCGTGGTGCCCACCACCGGCCGCAGCTACTGGGGAATGAGCCACCAGTTGCTGATCGAGGACTTCCACCGGCAGCTCGGCTCCCCGGAGCCCTTCTGGATCGGTGCCGAGGAGGCGATGGCCTCCCTGCGGATGCTCAAGCGCGTCTATGCCGACACCTGGCCCCACACCACAGACCACCAGTGATCCAAGGAGAAACCATGACGGAAAAGCAGTTGCGACTGGGCATCATCGGCCTGGGAGCCGAGGGCGGCATGTACGCCACTTTCATCGACGAGGGGCGCGTGCCCGGCATGAGCGTCGGGGCGATCTGCGACATCGACGAGACGAAGAAGGGCCGCGCCGACGAGCTGGGCGTGCCCTTCCACACCGACTACGTGGAGATGCTGGAGTCCGGCGAGGTGGACGCGGTGGTGACCACCGTCCCGCACTACCTGCACCCCGAGATGGGAATTGCCGCGCTGCAGCGTGACATCCACGCCCTGGTGGAGAAGCCCGTCGGCGTCTACACCAAGCAGGCCCGGGAATTGATCGACTACGCCGCCTCCAAGCCGGAGCTGGTCTTCGGTGTCTTCTTCAACCAGCGCACCAATCCGCTGTACAAGGACATCAAGGCGATCCTGGACTCCGGGGAGCTGGGCGCGTTGCGGCACACGTCGTGGATCATCACCACCTGGTGGCGTCCGCAGGGTTACTACGAGCAGTCCGCCTGGCGCGCCACCTGGGGTGGCGAGGGTGGCGGCGTGCTGGTGAACCAGGCCCCGCACCAGCTGGACCTGTGGCAGTGGCTGTGCGGCGTGCCGCAGAGCGTCTTCGCCAAGTGCGCCTTCGGCTTCAGGCGGGACATCGTGGTGGAGGACGAGGTGAACGCGCTGGTGGACTTCGGCAACGGCGCCACCGGGCACTTCATGACCGCCACCCATGACATCGCCGGCACCGACCGGCTGGAGATCCTGTGCGACAAGGGCAAGATCGTCGTCGACAATTCCAAGACCCTGACCGTCACCAAGCTGACCGAACCCGAGCAGGAGTTCAGCAAGGGCATGTCCATGGAGGAGGTCGGCAAGTTGTTCAAGGGCGAGCTGGATCTGTCTGACGTGATGAGCAGCCACACCCGGGACTACGAGTCGGTCTGGGGAGCCCAGCACCAGGAGGTGCTGCGCAACTTCGCCGCGGCCGTGCTGGACGGGGAGGAGTTGCTGGCCCCCGGCGCCGACGGCATCCACGGGGTGCGGCTGGCCAATGCGATCCACCTGTCGGCCTGGACCGGCGAGGAGGTCAGCATCACCGACTTCGACGAGCCGCGTTACCTGGCCGAGCTGAACAAGCGGATCCGTGCCGAGGGCACCTTCGCGGAGAGGAACTGACATGGCGACGCTCGGCGTGCAGATGATGATGCTGAAGGACAAGGTGGCCGAACAGGGCATGTGGCCGGTCCTGGAGCAGATCGCGGAGCTTGACCTGGTGGGGCTGGAGGTGAGCCAGATCCCGATGGACGAGGCCAATACCGCAGCCCTGGAACGCGGCATCAAGGAACTGGGCCTGCGGGTGGGGGCCCTGTCGGTTGCCCTCAAGCCCGGACCCGTCGCCACCGGTGACAACCTGGCGGAGCACTTCGACAAGGTGGTCGCCGACTGCCGTCGGCTCGGGTGCAACTACGTGCGGATCGGCATGATGCCGTTCACCGCGATGGCCTCCAAGCTGGCCTGCGAGCAATGGGCAGCCGAGTGCGAGCAGGCGGCCCAGAAGCTGGCCGCGGAGGGCATCACGCTGTGCTACCACAACCACCACGTGGACCTGGCGCAGTTCGATGGCGAGCGCATCTTCGACATCGTGCGGCGCGTCGCCCCGAGCGTGAACTTCGAGGTCGACCTGCACTGGGTGCAGCGCGGCGGCATGAATCCGCTGGAGATGCTGGAGCAGTACGCCGGAGTGTGCAACATCATCCACGTCAAGGACTTCCGCGTGGTGCCGCTTCCCGAGACGGCCATGGGTCTGCTCGAGGAGGGCAGGATGGCGGAGTTCATGCAGGCCTTCACCGGCCTGGCCCAGTTTGCCGAGGTGGGCCAGGGCAACATGAACTGGCCCAAGCTGCTGCCCGCGGCCATCGACGCGGGAGCGGAGTGGTTCTTCATCGAGCAGGACGACACCTACGGACGTGATCCCTTCGACTGCCTGAGGGAGTCCCGCGAATACCTGAAGCGGATCGGTTACTGAACCGGGGGGATCACGCGGGGCCCTGCCATGCCGGGGCCCTGCGTGGGTAGGATGCGCTCCATGTCGAAGGTGACCATCTACGACGTGGCACGAGAGGCCGGCGTCTCCGCATCCACGGTCTCGCGCGCCTTCTCGCGCCCGGGACGGGTGAGCAATGCCACCGCCCAGCGGATCCGGCAAGTGGCCGAGGAGCTCGGCTACCGGGCCGAACCGATGGTCGTGACGCCCGCGGTGAGTCGCCAGCGCACCCGCACCATTGGGCTGGCCGTCTCCGACATCACCAATCCCTTCTACTTCGGGATCATCCGCGGCGCCGAGAAGGGCGCGGTGGCCTTGGACCGCAGCGTGATGCTGGTGGACACGCAGGAATCGGAGAGTCTGGAGCGTTCGATCCTGAACCGGACCCTGCCGCTGATCGACGGCCTGGTGATCGCCAGTTCCCGGGTGGACGACACCAAGCTTCGCCAGATGGCCAAGGAGATCCCGGTGATGATGCTCAACCGGGTGGTGCAGGGCCTGCCGTCGATCATCCCGGACAGTGCCCGGGGGATGCGACGGGCCGTGGAGCACCTGACCAGCCTGGGGCACCGCGCCATCTGGTACGCGGCCGGCCCCGAAGCTTCCTGGGCCGATGGGGCTCGCTACCGGGCCTTCCGGGAGGCGGCGCACGAACTGGTCTTCGCCGAGCACCGGATCGGCCCCTTCCAGCCCACGCTGGCGGGCGGCGCGAAGGCGGCCGACGTGCTGCTGGAGCGCGGGGCGACGGCCGTGGTGGCCTACAACGACCTGATGGCGCTGGGCATGATGCGCCGCCTGCGGGAACGTGGCGTCGACATTCCCGGCGAGATCAGCATCGTCGGCTTCGACGACTCCTTCGGAAGTGACCTGGTCACTCCTCGGTTGACGACGGTCGCCGCCCCGCTGGTCCGGCTGGGGGAGCTGGCCATGGTCAATGTCGTCGCCATGACCGAGGGCAAGCAGTGGCGGGGCAGTGAACCCATCGTCGTGCCCGTCGCCTTCCGCGAGCGGGAGTCCACGGCCCCGCCGAGGCCTACTTCAGCTTGAACAGGATCTCCCCGGCATTGGGCACCACCAGCGTGCCGGGCGCCTTCGCCTCGGCTTCGAGGTCCAGGCTGTCCGGGTCCAGGTAGCCCAGGTTGACCTGTTCGCACACCTCACGCGGGATCTTCGTGGCCAGGGTGACCTTGATCCGGTTGGTCTCGACGCCCGTCTCGGCGTCGTAGCTGCCGGCGCCCCGCACGTGGGTGGAGTGGGCGAGCACTCCCTTGGGGACGTCCTTGAAGCGGTCCCACTGCTTGGTGAAGTACTCGATGCAGTGGTAGCCGATCTCGTAGATCTCATGGTGCACCTCGGAGACCTCGGTGACGTGCGGGGCGTGGATGATCACCTCACCGCCGTCGGCCATCGCCGGCTGCGCCTTGTAGCAACCCTTCGCGGCGGTCCAGATGTCGTCGTAGCGGGTGGGCATGCAGGCAATGACCCGCTGGAAGGGTTCGTCCACCCAGGTGATGTGGCTCTGCGCTGCCACCTCGGCCATCGCGGCCCAGGAGTCCTCGCTGGTGCCGAAGGCGGCGGCCTCCAGCTCGCCGCTGCCGGACTCCACCACGAGGCACAGGGCCAGCTTCTCGTTCTGGATCAGGTCGGTGCCGGCATTGATGATGGCGCGCATCGGGGTGATCCCGGTGGTGCCGATCACCTTCTCGACGCCCAGCAGCGCGCCGACCCAGTGGGACAGGTCGATGGCGTCGTGGGTGGCGCAGCCGGGGATGAAGTACTTGTTGCCGCCACTGATGCCCACCACCTCGTGGGGGAAGACCGGGCCGATGACGATGTTCACGTCGGCCTCCACCACATGGCGGTTGATCTCCACGTCGACGGCCATGTCCTGGGCGCCCTGGCTGAGCTCCTTGATGGTCTCGGCGCTCAGGGTGCCCACCTTCACGATCTGGTCGGGGTCCTGCCACTCGTGGTTGACGACCCGCATGCCGGGGTAGGCCTCGTCCAGGGTGGCGGGCTGGCCCTCGCCCCCGACGCCGAACCAGCGGTCGATCTCGTCGGGCTCCATGTAGGAGTGGGTTCCCAATGCGATCACGGCGGTGAGTTCGGCGACGCGGGGGGACAGGCAGCGGTGCACCACCTTCAACACCATGGGCAGCGGCATCGAGCGGGTGCCATCGGGCACCACGAGGACCACCTTCTTGCCGTCGACGTCCGCCCGGGCGAGGTTGGCCTCGACGAAGGCCTCGAAGTCCTGGTTCGTGACGTGCTGGTGGGGCCCGCCGAGGGACTCGACACGGAAGTTCTCGCTCATGCTGGTCATGGAGCCAGTCAAGCGACCGATCAACACGACGGCAAGCCGTTGCCATCACTTGCGTGGACGGTTCGCGTCATGATCCATGCGTGCTTGCCCACCTGCCGGATCGGTGTGAAACCCAGGTCTTCGAGCACTTCGGCGGTGACGGTGAACAGGAAACGTCCCTGTGCTGCGCGGCCGCTGGTGGTCTCACTGATGGCCTCGATCACGCCGCCTCCCGCCTCGGCGACGAGGTCGAGTGCCCCTTGCACGGCGATCCGTGCCAGGCCGCGGCCGCGGTGCTTCGGGTCGACGTAGACGCAGGTGAGACGCCAGTCCGGGGCCATCGGTGGTTCCTTCTCATAGGCGCGGCGGTGCTTGATGCCGGCCAATTCCTCCGGGGAGCCGAACTGGGCCCATGCTTGACACCTGCCGTCGGCATCCACCACGAGCGCAGCGTGCGCCGAGTCGTCCATCACCCGGTCATGCTTGACCTGCTGGTGTGCAGACCTGGGGATCCGGCCACACTCCGGGTGGTAGCCGATGCACCAACAACCCCCGTACACGCCGTTGTTGCGGCTGACCAGCTCCTTGAACAGGTGCCAGGTGTCCGGGCCGAGTGGGACGATGCTGGTCATGGTTACTGGACGCCAGCCTCGTGCAGAGCGGTGATGGCAGCCAGGACTGCTCCGTCGCCGGCCACGGTCACCTCGGCAGGGCGGGACCACAGCCACAGCGCCAGCTGGGGCAGGGTGCCGCGTACCGTCGCCGCGGCAGCACCTTCCGATTGCGGGGCGAACCCCCACACGGTGTTCACTTGCCCGTCCTCCGCCTGCCACGCATATGAACGCACCCCCGCCAGCCACTGCGCATCGCAGTCCGTTGCCTCGATGCCGACGGTGCCGTGGTCCGTGAGCTGGCCGCCGGGGGGAAGCCAGGGGAGCCGGGGCTCGAGGTCGTGCATGACCGTGATCGCGTGGTGCGCCACCGCCTGGCCCACCTCGGGCTGCAGCGACATGATCCCTTGTCCGGCGGTGAGTTCGGCATCGACGCGATGCATGGTCGCCTCGGCCAGCTGCATCCGACGCGTGAACCCCACCGTCTGCTCCTTCGGGTACCACGACCACCGCGGGGTGGCGTCACCGAGCACGTCGAGCTGCTCACAAAGGGCGGCAGTCCACGCCGCACGCACGGGGAGCATGGCGTCGATCGTCGTGGGTTCGTCCGGTGCGCCGGACTCGATCGCCTGCACCTGCGATGCCTCCGGATCCTGGCGCAGCACCTCGGCCCAGAAGCGGTGCACACCTGCCACATGCCACAGCAGGTCCTTGGCGGTCCAGCCCGGGCAGGTGAGCACCGGGGTGTCTGGGCTGCACGAGGCCAGGAGGTCGGAGAGGCGCTCGGCCTCGTGGGCGATGACTCGCGCTGCTGTGTCTTGTGTCATGTCCATCACGCTAGGGCTCAATCCGGACGAAAAATGGGCGGTTCATGTGGCAGTCTCCAAGCATGTTCCCTGACGCCGGCCCCACAGCCCGAACCCTGCTGACCCTGGAAGCCCTCCAGGCCAGGCCCGGCATCACCGCCGGGCAGTTGGCCGAGAGGCTGGGCGTCACGGAGCGCGCGGCCAGGCGCAGCGTCGCCACGCTGCGCGACGTCGGCATACCCGTCGAGTCAACGCGTGGTCCTCACGGTGGCTATCGCCTGGGGCGGGGGCTTCGGCTCCCACCGATGGTCTTCAGCGCCACGGAGGCACTGGGCCTGGTCATGGCCGTGCTCAGTGGCGGCCATCCGGAGACGGCGGGCGCCGCACTGGACAAGCTCGTCGCCGCGCTGCCGGAGAATGTGGCCCGGCCGGCCTCCCTCGTGCTGGAACACGCAGCGGCCACGAAGAAGACCCTCACAATCGCCCCGGATCCCACGACGACGGCCGCGGTCGTGGCCGCCGTCGCCGAGCAGCGCACCGTCGAGATCGGTTATGTGACGGGCAACCGGGCCTGGCGGGAACGCGTGGACCCATGGGCCGTCGTGGTGCGTCGCGGGGCGTGGTACCTGCTCTGTCATTCCCACCGGGCCGAGGCCGTGCGCACCTACCGTCTCGACCGGGTGGAGGATGTCGTCGAGTGTGAGGCGCGCTTCGAGCCGCCGGCAGACCTCGACCCCGTGGCCGCCGTCACCGAGCACCTGTCCACAGGCTGGCGACACCCGGTGCGCGTCGTGCTCGATGCGTCGCTGGACGATGCTCGGCCATGGCTGCGGGGCACCATGGGCGCCCTGGAAGCCGCAGATGAGCCCGGGCGGTGCATCCTCGTCGGCTCCACGAACAACCCCGAGGCCTACCTGGCGGAATACCTGGCACCGCTGCCATGCGGCTTCGAGATCGTCGACGGGCCCCAACTGCGCGAGGCGGCAGCCCGATTGGCCGAACGATTCCGTGCGGCCGCGCACAACCGGCAACAGGTGGCAACCCGTGGAAAAGTGTCAGAGTCATGCAGTTGCATGGACCCATGGCACAGGCAATGACGCTCAACCCCGACCGACTGCTCCCCGCGGAGCCCGGCGTCCGCGACATCGCACGTCGGCTCTACGCCGAGGTCAAGGACCTCCCGATCCTCTCACCGCACGGTCACGTGCCTCCGGCCTGGATCGCCGACGACATTCCCTTCAAGAACGCGACCGAGTTGCTGATCACGCCGGACCACTACGTGAACCGGATCATGCACGCCAACGGGGTGGAGCTGTCCACGCTGGGCGTCCCGGTGGGTACCGAGTTGACCGACGAGCAGTCCCGCACCGCCTGGCGCACCTTCTGTGAGCACTGGAGTGACTACAACGGCACCGCCATGCGCTACTGGATGCAGGACCAGCTGGTCGGCATCTTCGGGATCGACGTGCGGCCCAGCGCCGAGACCGCCGATCAGATCTACGACGCCATCAATGCCAAGCTGGCGACGCCCGAGATGCGCCCCCGGGCCCTGATGGACAGCTTCGACATCGCCTTCATCGCCACCACCGACGACCCCTGCGACTCCCTGGACAAGCACGAGCAGATCGCCGCCGACGAGTCCTTCACCCGCCGGGTGGTTCCCACCTTCCGCCCGGACAAGTACCTGGAACCCGGCCGTCGGGACTGGAATGACCTGGTCAATGCCCTCGGTGAGGCCGCCGGGATGGAGATCTCCAACCTGGCGGACTACACCGCTGCCATGGAGAACCGCCGCGCCTTCTTCAAGCAGCACGGTGCGGTCTCCACCGACCACTCGCATGCCGATCTGGGCACCGTCACCCCGGATGCCGTCGAGGCCAGCAAGCTCTTCGAGCTGGCCCGCCGCAATGAGGCCAGCGCCGAGCAGTGCGACCAGCTGCGCCGCCACCTGCTCACCGACCAGGTGCGGATGGCCACCGAGGACAGCCTGACCATGACCTTGCACCCCGCCGTCGTGCGCGGTCACGACGCCGAGGCCACCGCCCGCTACGGGGCCGACGTCGGCAATGACATCCCGATGCGGCTGGAGGTCACCCGGGCCCTGCAGCCGGTGCTGAATGCCTTCGGCAACCACCCCAACCTCAACCTCGTGCTGTTCACCCTCGACGAGGACAACTTCAGCCGCGAGATCGCGCCGCTGGCCGGCTGGTACCGCAGTCTCTACATCGGGGTGCCGTGGTGGTTCATCGACGCCCCCGAGTCGATCATGCGCTTCAAGCAGTCCACCACCGAGATGGCCGGTTTCAGCCGCCTGTCCGGGATGATCGACGACACCCGCGCCTTCTGCTCCATCCCCGCACGCCACGACATGTCCCGTCGCCTGGACTGCGCCCACCTCGCCGGACTCGTCGCCCAGCACCGCCTGGACGAGGACGAGGCCGCCGAGACCGCCATCAAGCTGGTCGTCGACAACCCGAAGAAGGTGTTCAAGCTGTGACCACACTCAACCGCACCGAGCATGGCCGTCCCAAGGCCCCCGTGCGCATCGTCCACCTGGGGATCGGGAACTTCACCCGCGCCCACCAGGCCTGGTACACCGAGCACGCCTCCGATGCCGAGCAGTGGGGGATCGCCGCCTTCACCGGCCGTTCCCCGGCGATCGCCCAGACGCTCGAGCCCTCCGAGGGGCTCTACCAGCTGTGCGTCGCCGACCCCGAGGGCGACCAGGTGGAGGTGATCAGCTGCCTGTCCGAGGTGCATGCCGCCGATGACCTCGAGGCCTGGCGCGGCTACTTCGCCGACCCGCATCTGGCCATCGTCACCTCCACCATCACGGAGGCCGGTTACCTGCGCGCGGCCGACGGCAACCTTGACCTGGGCCATGAGCAGCTGGCGGTGGACCTTGCCGCCCTCAAGCAGGACACCGCGGCCACGGTCTCCACTGCTCCGGCCAAGTTCGTCGCCGGCCTGCTGGCCCGCCGCGCCGCCGGGGCAGGGGAGCTCACCTTCTGTCCCTGCGACAACATCCCGGAGAACGGGCCGATGGTCAAGCGTGTCATCAGCCAGGCGGCCGCTGCGGTCGACCCGTCGCTGGTGGAGTGGATCGAGGCCAATGTGGGCGTCGTGACCACCATGGTGGACCGGATCACGCCGCGCACCACCGACGAGGACCGGGAACGCGTCGCGGCCCAGACCGGCATCGAGGACCCGGCGCTCGTGGTCACCGAACCCTTCAGCGAATGGGTGCTCAGTGGTGACTTCGTTGCGGGCCGACCGGCTTGGGACGGCGTGGGTGCACGCTTCGTGGAGGACGTGATGCCGCACGAGGCCCGCAAGCTGACCATGCTGAACGGATCGCACTCGCTGATGGCCTATGCCGGCCCCATCCTGGGGCGGGAGACCGTCTGCGACGCGATCAACGACGAGCTGCTGCTGGGCTGGGTCAACGAGTTCTGGGATGACGCCTGCAAGTACTACCTGACCCTTCCCCAGCAGGAACTGGATGACTATCGGCAGGCACTGCTGGAGCGCTACCGCAATCCGCGGATCCGGCACCTGCTGGCGCAGATCGCCGCCGACGGGTCGCAAAAGGTGGCCATCCGCCACGTGCCGACCATCAAGGCCGCCCTGGACCAGGGTGAGGTGGCCACCGGTGCCACCCGTGCCGTCGCCGCCTGGATCCTGCACCTGCGTGGCATGGGCGCGCCCGTCCAGGACTCGCAGGTCGACGAGCTGCAGAAGATGGTGGCCGGGGACGAGACGAGCTCTGTGCTGGCCGTCCTGGACCGGCTGGGCATCAACCAACCCCAGGTGCTGGAGACGGTGTTGGCCCAGTTGGACGAGCTGCGGGCACACGCAGTCTGATCCTTCCGGCCTCCTGCGCGTGCTCGGCCGACGGGGTCCCAGACCGGCAATTGGTGGCAACCACTGCCTGTCCGGGGCCTGGGCGCACCAGAGTTGGTCTCGACAAGCCAAATGAAGGAGCAAGGATGCCCGAGATGCCCGCGGCAGCACAGGTGCTGCTGGATTTCACCCCAACGAGCGACTTCTTCGTGGGAATCGACTCCGACGGTTGCGCTATGGACGCCATGGACATCAAGCACACCGAGTGCTTCACCCCCTGCTACATCAAGTACTTCGACCTGCAGCCCATCTCCACGCTGGCCCGCGAGACCGCCCTGTTCGTCAACCTGGGCTCGGTGACCCGCGGCCTGAACCGCTGGTTGGCGCTGCGCCAGCTGCTGGACCTGCTGCGCGACCGCACCGAGGTGGCCGAGCGCGGAGTCATCATTCCCGAGTACCCGGAACTCACCGACTTCATCAACTCTGGACACCCGCTGTCCGACAAGGGGATTGCCGCCTACGCCGCGGAGCACCCGTCCGAGACCATCGACCGGTGCATCCGCTGGGGCAATGGTGTCAATGCCACCATCGCCGACATGGTGCACGGGTGCGGCCCCTTCCCGGGTGTCCGCGAGGCGATGCAGGCGATGGACGAGGCCGGCGTCGACCAGATGACCGTCTCGGCCACGCCGCTGCACGCGCTGGAGAAGGAGTGGGGCGAGCACGGTCTGGCCCAGTACATGAAGGTGATCGCCGGTCAGGAGATGGGTGGCAAGGCACAGCACGTCGAGTACGCCGCCAAGGGCAAGTATGAGGCCGACAAGATCATGCTGATCGGGGATGCTCCCGGCGACCGCGACGCGGCGGCCAAGGCCGAGTGCCTGTATTACCCGATCAATCCCGGCCGTGAGAAGGAGTCCTGGCAGCGTTTCGTCGCCGAGGCCCTGCCGAAGTTCCTCGACGGCAGTTTCGCTGGCACCTACCAGCAGGCGCTGGTCGCCGAGTTCGAGACCTATCTCCCCGCCGAGGTCCCGTGGCCCACCATCTCCGGCAACCGCACGGTCAAGAAGCCGACTGTCCGGGCCTGACAAGCAGCCGGGACCAGGCCGACTGTCCGGGCCTGACCCCCTTTCGGTCCCCGAACCTGAACCCTTTCGGTCCCCGAGCTTGTCGAGGGGCCACATCACCACTCAGAAGGAGCATCGATGCCCAAGCTCGTAGACCTCACCGCCAGCCCCTACAACCTCGACGAAGCCCAGATCCAGTGGGTCGAGGACACCATCAAGGACATGACCGATGAGCAGAAGGTGGGCCAGCTGTTCACCACCCTGTTCTTCTTCGGCAAGGACGCCTACAGCGGCAATGAACTCACCAACCAGCAGATCCTGGAGCGCTACCACATCGGTGGCGCCCGCTACGAGGGTGGTACCGCGGAGCAGGTGCAGCAGCTGATCAACGAGCTGCAGACCGATTCGAAGATCCCGCTGATGGTGGCCGCCAACTGTGACGCGGGCGGCAACGGCGCCTGCAAGGACGGCACCTACATCGCCTCCGGTGCCCAGTGCGAGGCCTCGGGCGATGTCCAGGTGGCCTACAACGCCGGCTACGTCTCGGGCGTCGAGGAGAGTGCCCTGGGCGTGAACACCAACTTCGACCCGTGCGTCGACATCCTGTTCAACTGGCGCAACACCATCGTCAACACCCGCGCCTACGGCACCAATGCCGACGACGTCATCAAGTACACGCAGGCCTACATCGACGGCATGCGCAAGAGCGACGTGAACGTCTGCATCAAGCACTTCCCCGGCGACGGCACCGAGGAACGTGACCAGCACCTGGTGCTGGGCGTCAACGAGCTCTCGGTGGAGGAGTGGAATGACTCCTTCGGCAAGGTCTACCGCCATCACATCGACAACGGCGTGGAGATGTTCATGGCCGGCCACATCGCCCAGCCGGCCTGGCAGAAGAAGCTCGACCCGTCGCTGGAGGACAAGGACATCCTGCCCGCCACTCTCGCCCCCGAGCTGGCCACCGGCCTGCTCAAGGAGGAGCTGGGCTTCAACGGCATGCTGATCACCGACGCCAGCCACATGCTCGGCATGACCGCCGCCATGCAGCGCAAGGACTACGTCCCCAAGGCGATCGCCGCCGGCTGCGACATGTTCCTGTTCTTCAACCAGATCGACGAGGACTTCGGCTACATGCTCGACGGCTACAAGTCCGGTGTCATCACCGAGGAGCGGATGACCGACGCGCTGCGTCGCGTGCTGGGTCTGAAGGCCAAGCGTCGCCTGCACGAGAAGAAGGCCAACGGCACCCTGGTGAAGGATGCCAAGGAGCTCGAGGTCGTCGGCTGCCAGGAGCACCTGGCCATGCGCAAGGACGCTGCGGACAAGGGCATCACGCTGGTGAAGAACACCCTCGACGAGCTGCCGCTCACCCCCCAGAAGCACCGCCGGATCAAGCTCTACTACGTCGCCGGTGAGAAGGGCGGCATCTACTCCGGCAACGACAACACCGTGCAGCAGTTCGTCGACGAGCTGACCGAGCGTGGCTATGAGGTGAGCGTTCAGGAGGGCGGCAGCCGAGTCAAGGGCTCGATCGAGCAGTACAAGGCCGAGACGGATGCGGCACTGTTCATCGCGGAGGTGATCGGTTACGGCGCGCAGAACAACTACCGCATTCAGTGGAGTGCGGCCATGAGCAATGAGATCCCCTGGTACGTGTACGAGGTGCCCACCTTCGCGGTGAGCCTGAACTTCACCACCCATCTGCACGACCTGACGATGGTCAAGTGCTTCGTCAACGCCTACCAGTCGAACCCCGACGTCATCACCGGGGTGCTGGACAAGCTCGAGGGCAAGAGCGAGTTCAAGGGCACGCCCAATGACCTGGTCTGGGCGGGCAAGTGGCAGGCCAAGCTCTGACGAGCAAATGAGGGCCGTGGCGGGGGAGAGCCCCCGTCACGGCCCTTCCACGTCCAAGGGCTGGGCATGGAAGGGTGGGGGAGACGAAAGGTGGAGGCATGGCTGGGCTGACCTGCTGGATCGACGCGAGTGCCGGGATTGCCGGCGACATGCTGCTGGGGGCCCTGCTGGACGCCGGTGCCAGTCTGGATGCCGTGCGCGAGGCCGTGGAGGCGGTTGCGCCGGGTGAGGTGACCATCAGCACTGAGCAGGTGGTGCGCCACGGCATGCGCGCCACCAAGGCGCACGTCAGCCCCACGCACCATGATCCGGTCCCCGAGCTTGTCGAGGGGCACCACCATGACCACGCGCACGAACACCGAGCCTGGGTCGACATCGAACGGATGATCCGAACCGCGGGCCTGCCGAAGGCCGTGCGCGACCACTCACTGGCCGTCTTCGAGCGGATCGCCGTCGCGGAGTCCCGGGCGCACGGGGTGCCGGTCTCCGAGGTGCACTTCCACGAGGTCGGCGCCTGGGACTCGATCGCCGACATCGTCGGAGGCTGCGCTGCGCTGCACAGCCTGGGCGTCGAGCGCATCGTCGTCGGTGACCTGTCGGTGGGCAGCGGCACGATTCGGATGGCGCACGGTGAGCTGGCCGTGCCCGGTCCGGCCGTCGCCGAGCTCTCAATCGGCCTCGTCGTGCAGCCCGGCCCCGCCAAGACGGAGCTCGCGACGCCGACGGGGGTCGCCTTCGTCGCGGGGCAGGACCAGGGCGCGATGCCCGCCATGACTGTGCGGGCCACGGGGACCGGCGCCGGCACCAAGGACTTCCCGCACCACGCGAATGTGGTGCGCGTGGTGCTGGGACAGGAGCAATCGATCGGCGGTGCCGGACGGCTGTCGGTGCTGGAGTGCAATGTCGACGACCTGGATCCGCGGCTGTGGCCGGGCATTCTTGACGCCCTGCTCGCCGCCGGAGCAAAGGACGCCTGGCTGACGCCGATCCTGATGAAGAAGGGGCGCCCGGCGCACACCCTGCACGTGCTCACCGACGATCCGGAGCGGCTGCGCCCGCTGGTCTTCCGCCACACGACGACGCTGGGCATCCGGGAGGTGCTCGTCGACCGCACCGCCCTGGAGCGTCGCTGGGTGCCGGTGAACATCGAAGGTCACGTGGTGCAGGTGAAGCAGGGGCTGCTGGACGGTGAGGTGATGACTTCGCAGCCGGAGTTCCGCGACGTGCAGGCGCTGGCCGCAGCCCTGGACATTCCCGAGGCCGAGGCGCTGCGACGCGTGAACGTCCTCGCTGCCCAGGGCTCCTCGGATGCAACACGATGACTGGTTGTTCCCAGAGCTCCTCGGACCTAGGCTGTATACATGTCTACAGCGGTGATGAGCATCCGAGTCGACGCCGCAGTGAAGGAGCGTCTGGACGCCCTCAGCGCGTCGACCGGACGCCCTGCTGCCTACTACGTCCGCGAGGCACTGCTCGAACACCTCGACGAACTGGAGTACGCCTACCAGCTGCGCGGCGAAGCCGAGGCCATCCGCCGCGGCGAACTGCAGACCACCTCCAGTGAAGATCTGGCCGCCGAACTTTTCTCATGACTTGGAAGATCGAGTACGCCCCGCGTGCCGCCAAGGCGATGCGCAGGCTCGACAAGCCCCTAGCGCGACGGATCTTCGACAGCGTCGAGCGCCTGGCCACCCTCGATGACCCCACCGACTCCTGCAAGGCCCTCACCGGTCCCATGGCGGGACTCTGGCGACTTCGCATTGGCGACTACCGGGTGATCCTCGACATTCGACGCGGTGACGTTGTCATCGTCGCCCTCGACCTGGGGCATCGCTCCACGATCTACGTCGACTGACTACCCCTTCTGCCGCGCGGCAATGGACCGCGAGCGCATAGCCTCATGGTGCATTGCGGGTGCGTGAGCAACCGGTCACGCCGAGAGTCGGACGACGTCCCGGTGGGCAGAAATTGCATCGCAGAGCCACGTGAAGGCCAGCTAGGGTCTCGTCATGCCGTCGTTTGCAGATGAAGTCATCAAGTCCCACGGGGTCGTGCTTCGCCCACTGACCGAGGCCGACGTGCCCGCGATCGCGATCGCCTGCTCGGACCCGCAGACCCAGAAGTGGCTTCCCCTGCCCCAGCCCTACACCGAGGAATCCGCACGGTTCTTCGCGATGGAGATCGCACCCCAGGAGCTGGCCAGCGGCACCGCCCTAGAGCGAGCCATCGAAGTCGACGGGCAATTCGTCGGCGTGATCGGACTCAAGAACACCGACTGGGACGTAGCCAAGACTGAGGCCGGCTATTGGCTCGGGCCGTGGGCTCGCGGCCGTGGCATCACCGCGCGAGCACTCGCCGCCATCACCGACTGGGCCCTCGACACCCAAGGCGTTGGCCGCGTCGAGGTGCTCGTCGCCACTGACAACGCGGCCTCGCTGGCCACGGCCCGCAAAGCGAAGTTCATCCAAGAAGGCACGCTCCGCCGCGCCGGACATGTCCATGAGGGCAAGGTCGATCTTGTCATCCTCAGCCGGCTTGTCGACGATCCCCGACCCCAGTTCTGACGCGCACTTTTGCCGCTGGTTGCCCCACCCATGGGAGGCCTACAGAGGTGTGGCATGGTGGCTGGGGTGACCGACCAACGACTGGGTTTCCGGGACCTGAGCCGCAACCAGCAGAGCCTGTTCCTGGCCCAGTTGGTGGAATCTGTCGGGAACTTCGGGCTCGTCACGGCCTTCATACTGTGGGCCACGACCATTGGAACCACGCCAGCACGGATCGCCCAGCTCGTCTCGTGGGTAATCCTCGCCAACACGGTGCCACGCATCGTTCTGGCCCCACTGGTCGCCGGAGTCTGTAACCGCGTGGTCGAACCTACGGTGCTCATCGTCGCCAACCTCACCCGTGGTCTCGTATGCGTCCTCGGCCTGGCACTTGGACGTCATTCCGGAGGCGTGGTCGCGACGCTCGCTGTCGCAACGACACTGGGCGCCCTTGACCTGTTCTTCCCACCGGCCCGCGCTGCCGCTGCCCAACGCAACCTGCACGAGCACCAGCGGGCCTACTTCGGGGCCCTCAACTTCCTGGCCTTGTCCGGTGTGGGGCTGATCTCGTCGGCGATCACACCTGCGATCTTCGCCCGCGGGGGACTGCCCGCATGGCTCGCCATTGGACTGGCATGCTCACTGGTCTCTGCCGGCATCGTGCGCGGCGGTTACCGGCTGGAAGACGACCTCACGCCCCGGAGCCCGCGGCACGAGGTCCGCCCGTCGATCTGGCAGGGCCTGCGCTTCGCGTTCACCGGCAACACCCACGTGGCGCTCGTGACCTGGTCGGTGATCGGCTACGGACTCGCCCTGGGCCTGACAAACCAGACCATGACGCCCTTGGCCATCGACGGCCTGCGTATCCCAATGGCGCACTACGGCTGGATTCCCGCAGCGTTCGCCATCGGCGGCCTGCTTGCCTACCGCATCACGCACCGCGCCACCTCACGACATCCGATGACCACCGTGCTGCTCGCCGGCGCGGCGGTGCTGTCGCTGGGCTACCTCGGCTACGGTTTGGCCCCCAACCTGGGCGTCTGCGTGGCGGCAATGCTCCTCGCCGGAATCGGATTCGGCCTGTGGTCCAGCGTGCAGGGCGCCATCCTGCAGGGCACCGTCCCGAACACGATGATGGCCACCTACGTCGCTGGCACCGCGCCGCTCACGCCCTTGGCCAGCCTCCTCGGCTCGCAGGCCGGCCGGTGGCTCGTCACCGCCTCCCAGACCACAGGCCACACCGCCGTCGCGGGCTACCGAGCCAGCTACCTGGCGGCCGCCATCGCCGTCCTGCTAGGCGCCGCGCTGCGGCTCGCCGGCCGACGCAGGGCCGTCTGACGAACGCGATCATTTGCCGCGACCATCGCGGGTGTGTGAGTACTCGGCCGTGCCAAGAGTCGGATGTTTGGCGCCAGTGCCACACTGACGCATACTGGTACCAGATCTCGTACAATTTGAAGGAGGCGTTGTGGCTGTCACCGCTAGCGAGGCGCGCAAGAATCTCTTCCCGCTGATCCAGCAGGTCAACGAAGACCGTGCACCTGTCGAGATCACCTCCCGCAACGGCGATGCCGTCCTCATGTCCCGGGCGGACTACGACGCACTCGAGGAGACCGCCCACCTGCTGCGCGTGCCCGCCAATGCCCGTCACCTGCTCGAAAGCCTGCAGCAGGCGCGGTCTGGTGTGCTCGTCGAGCACGACCTCGAACGATGAGGCTTGTCTTCACTCCCAATGGCTGGGGCGACTACACCCATTGGCTGGGGGCCGACAGGCAGACCCTGAAGCGCATCAACCGCCTCATCGACGACGCCCTGCGCGACCCCACCTCGGGGATCGGCAAGCCCGAGCCCTTGCGACACATGCTCGCCGGCGCCTGGTCACGTCGCATCGCCGAAGAGCACCGCCTGGTCTACCTCGTCGACGGCGACGATCTGGTCATCATCCAGGCTCGCTTCCAGTACAACTGACAGTCTGTCTGGCCTCAAGGCTCGGGGCAGCGGCCTCTCGACCGAACCATCACAGGACGCGGGTGGGGAGCCGCACCTCGACGGTGTGGTCAGCGTGTGGTCACAACCCGGGGTTTCGTCGTGCGATTCGGAACACGATGAATAGCCCGAACGCGATCAAAGACATAGAGATGCGGAACTGGAACCGGTCGAAGAGCACGAGATACAACGCACCGAGAGCCACGAACGAAACGCCGATCAGGTAGATGTTGCGATCCCTGCTCGGGAGCTGCCACCACTTGACGGTTCCAGGTACCGGCTTGCGCTCTTCCTCGGCCATGCCCCCAGTATTGATCATTGGCCGTGCTCATCCGGTGATGGTCCCTTTCTTCGGTCGCTCTGTTCGTGAGCGGTGATTCCGCCCTTATCCGCTCGCTGTACTGCGGGATCCTTGCTGCCTTGGGCACCATCCTCACGATGGGCGTCGTTTTCCTGGGGCCGTGGAATCAACACCGTGGTCGCACTGTCGGCAATTCACACCCCGGACAGCATCCGCTTCCAACCGAAGGCCCCCTGTAAATTCACGTGCGCCCGACCTTGGCGCGGCCCCTGTCATCCCAGCGCCCGCCTAGTGCCAGCGAGCAAGCGTGTCGGCAACTTCGACGAGATTCAGCTGCCCGCTGGCCACCGCAATGACCAAGTCATAGGCGTCGTCATCTGGCGCTTCGACCCACGCGTCGTTGATGTCAAGGAAGACGACGGTGGCGAGCCATCCGAGACGCTTGTTGCCGTCCACCAACGGGTGGTTGCCAACAAGGGACTCCAACAGTGCAGCCGCCTTCTCGTCCAGCGTCGGATAGGCCTCACGTCCCCACAAACTCGTCATCGGCCGATGCGCAGCGGAATCCAACAACCCAAGGTCCCGCACTGGACCGACACCCAGGTCATCGACGAGCACCAACAGGTCCTCCAGCGACAGGTACTCGGTCACTGCCCGAGCCGCTCCAGCACGTCGGCATAGCGCGCCCGGGCCCGCTGCGAGGCGTCGGAGACCTTGCGCTCATGGCCACGGCGCGTCGCCACCTCGTGGATTGCCCGGATCGTGGCCTCCTGACGGCTGATGCCCTCCGCCTCGGCCAGGCGCGCGAGAACTCGCTCATCGTCCTCGGTCAGTCGCAGAGTCATTGCCATGAACACATGATACCAACTTGGTATCGCACGCTGATGCCGCGACGATCTGGTGACTGGCGCGATTCAAGGGGAGCGGGGCGAGGCGCCGGGCGTTTACGCGTCCTGGCCCGCGAAGGGGTAGTCCGTGTAACCGTGCGCGCCGGGGGTGTAGAAGGTCGAGAAGTCCGGCGTGTTGAGCTCCAGACCCTCCTGCCAACGGCGCACCAGGTCGGGGTTGGCGATCAGCTGGCGCCCCACCACGGCGGCATCCGCCAGACCGTCCTCGACGATGTGAGCGGCCTCCTCCCGGGTGGTGACCGAGCCGAAACCGCTGTTCAGCAGGGTGAATCCGCCGAACCGGGCCCGCAGGGCTGACACCAGGTCGCCGTCGATGTCAGCGTGCAGGATGGACAGGTAGGCGATGTCCAGGTCGGCGAGTCCGTCCAGCAGGGCACCGTAGGTGGCCAGGACGTCGGCACGATCGTCCTCCACCAGGCCCTGGACATTGTGTTCGGGCGAGATGCGCAGACCGACCCGGTCGGCCCCGATCTCGGCGGCGACGGCACGGACCACCTCGATGCCCAGACGGGCACGGTTCTCCGGCGAGCCGCCGTACTCGTCGGTGCGCTGGTTGCCCGAGGAGGCGAGGAACTCGTGCAGCAGGTAGCCGTTGGCGCTGTGGAGCTCGACGCCGTCCAGGCCCGCCGCGACGGCATTGCGGGCCGCGGTGACGAACTCGTCCACGATGCGCGGCAACTCGTCGGTCTCCAGTGCGCGAGGCGCGGGGACGTCCTGCCTGCCGTCGGCACCATGCAGACTGACGCGCACCTCCCCGCCCTGGGCGTCGCGCATCACCGGGGCGATGGCGCTGGGCGCCTCCGCCTGCTCACCGTTGTTGATGCTGGGCAGGGTGAGGCGGCCGCCGTGCATGATCTGCATCACGATGGTGCCGCCCGCGGCGTGGACCGCATCGGCGACCCGTCGCCAGCCGGCAACCTGCTCGTCGGTGTGGATGCCCGCCTGTCCGATGAATGCCTGCCCCACCTCGCTGGTGCGGGTGCCCTCGGTCACCACCAGGCCCGCGGTGGCGCGCTGGGCGTAGTACTCGACGTGCAGGTCGGTGGGAACGCCGTCCTCACCGGCACGCGATCGGGTCAGCGCCGCCATCATCACGCGGTTCTTCAACTGCAGGGCACCTGCGGTGGCGGGGGCAAAGAGGTCGGTCACTGGCTCGTCTTTCCATCGGGGTTGTCGTCCGGAAGCACAACCGTCGGCTCGCTCGATCCATTCCCGTACTCCCGGCCGTGGCGTTGGACCTGGGCCCGGTCAGGCCCGCGGGGCCGCGATCTGGGCGGCGAGGTGTCCCGCACCGTAGCCATTGTCGATGTTGACCACGGCGACGCCGGGGGAGCAGGCGTTCAGCATCGAGAGCAGGGGAGCGACACCGCCGAAGGCCGCGCCATAGCCCACCGAGGTGGGGCAGGCGACCACGGGGCAGGAGACGAGCCCCGCGACGACGCTGGGCAGTGCCCCGTCCATGCCCGCCACCACGACGATGCAGGTCGCCTCACGCAGCAGGTCGAGCCGGGCCAGCACGCGGTGCAGCCCGGCGACCCCGACGTCCATCACCAGCTCGGTGCGTCGCCCCAGGTACTCGGCGGTCAGCTGCGCCTCGCGGGCCACCGCCAGGTCCGAGGTGCCGGCGGCACAGACCACCACCAGACCACCGTCGGGTTGTGGAGGTTCGGGAGGCCAGACCACGAGCCGGGCCTCGGGCTCGTGGCGGGCGTCGGGAAGCACATCGAGCACCGCGTGGGCGCGGGCCTCGTCGACGCGGGTGAACAGCGTCGCACCGCTCGTGGTGCCGTCGGCCACGGCCTGCGCGATGCGGCTCGCGATCGACGCCAGCTGCTCGGGGCTCTTGCCCTCGCCGTAGACGGCCTCGGGATAGCCGCGCCGGGCGGTACGGGCCAGGTCAAGTGTGATGTCCTCGAACTCAGCCACGTCGTGAGTCTCCCGAGGAGTTGAGCACCGACAGCGTGAACATGCCGGAGGTGATCCCGGCCAGGTCGATGGTCACGTGCCGGAATCCGCAGGCCTTCACGCCGTCCAGCAAGGCTCTCCGCACCGCGGGTTCGAGCGCGCGGGCCAGTTCAGTTTCCGGAAGTTCCAGCCGGGCGACCTCGCCGTGGTGACGCACCCGGCAGTCGCTGAAGCCCAGACCCCGCACGCATTGTTCTGCCGCTGCGACGGCCACCAACTTCTCCGGCAGCACCTCGCTGAAATGGGGGATCCGGGAGGCCAGGCAGGGGGCTGCAGGCTTGTCGGCGCACTGCAGATCCAACGCTCGGGCCACCTCGCGCACGTCGGCCTTGGTCATGCCCGCATCGGCCAGTGGCCGCAGCACCTGGTGCTCGGTGGCGGCGCGGGAGCCAGGGCGGTCGGGGCGCAGGGCGTCGTCGGCATTCTCGCCATAGGCCAGGGCATCGACGCCGAGCTCGTCTGCTGCGGCCCCCATCCGGGTGAACAGCTCGTCCTTGCAGAAGTAGCAGCGGTCCGGCCCGTTGGCGCGGTAGCGGGGGTCGGAGGCCTCGTCGGTGCGCACCTCGGTGACCCGGATCCCGATCTGGTCCGCCACGGCATGGGCGGCGGCTCGCTCGTCGGGAGCCAGCGAGGGGGAGATCCCCAGGACCGCAACCACCCGATCGGTGCCCAACTCCGCGACGGCCAGCGCCAGCAGGACGGCTGAGTCCACGCCACCCGAATAGGCCACGGCCACCCGTCGGCCGCGCAGGCAGCCGCGCACCCGGCCCACTGCGCTGTGCAGGGGGGCGGGCATGGCGTCGAGCACGGTGAAGTCCATGGCCAGAACGCTACAACGGGCCCACGCGAAATCGGCAGCCGTGGGCCCCGGCACGGCAACCGGTGACAACCCGTTGTGCGCCCCGTTTCGATCGGCAAGGGTGGGGAGGACATTCCACGAACATGGAGGGCGAGATGGAGCTTCGCAAGGACGCACGATGGTCGCTGGTGGTGCCCACCAGCATGGGCATCAGGATCACCCCGGAGAACCGTCAGGGGGTCCACGTCAGTGACCGCTTCCTGATGCAGGCCACCTCGGCCGAGGCCAATGTGGCCGCCGTGGCCTCCTACCTGGGTGAGCCCGCCAAGGTGCTGACCGCCTTCGTGGAGGGCTCCCCGATCAGCGCCCTGATCAAGGCGCAGCTGCGCGCCCGCGGCATGGCCTTCGAGGGCCCGGAGGTCCCGCAGGGCGACGCCTGGGGCTACCGCCACCAGTTCAACATCGCCGACTCCGGCTTCGGCGGCCGTGCCCCGCGCGTGTGGAATGACCGCGCGGGCGAGGTCGGCCGCGAGCTCAGCGTTGACGACTTCGACCTGGACCGGCTCTTCGGTGACGAGGGCGTGAAGATCCTGCACATGTCCGGGCTGGTGGCCTCCCTGTCGTCCAAGACCAGCGCCTTCTGCGTCGAGCTGGCCAAGAAGGCCAAGGAGCACGGCACGTTGGTCAGCATGGACATGAACTACCGCGCCTCTTTCTGGAAGGGCCGCGAGCAGGAGCTCTCTGCTGCTTTCCACGCCATCGCCGAACAGTGCGACATCCTCTACGGCAACGAGGAGGACTTCCAGCTGTGCCTCGGGATCCCGGGGCCGGAGGCCGGTGGTGAGGGCATCGACGCCAAGATCGACGGCTTCAAGCAGATGATCGTGCGGATCAAGCAGACCTACCCCAATGCCTCCATGATCGGGACCTCGCTGCGTGAGGTGGTCAGCGCCAACCACCACAAGTGGGGAATGGTCCTGTGGAGCACCGAGGGGGGAGCCGAGGGCACCTTCACCGTGCAGGAGCTGCGCGACATCGACGTGCTGGACCGGATCGGCGGCGGCGACGGATCCGTCGGCGGCGTGCTCTATGGCGTTCTGAAGGGCTGGGACGTGACCAAGTGCGCCCAGTTCGGCTGGGCCACCGGCGCGATGGCGGCCACCTCCCTGACGGACAATGCCGCCCCTGCCGACGAAGCCCAGGTGTGGGCCATCGTCGCGGGCAATGCCCGAGTGCAGCGCTGATCCCTCATCGGAGGTGGTTGGATCGGCCCCACCCCAAAGGATGCGTCCGTTGGGGTGTAGCCACTTGTCAGGGCGCACCCCTAGGGGTGGGATCCGTTCGCTGACGGTGGATTGGTTCGCCGCTGAGGGGTTGTGGCGCTTACCGTCGAAGAGCGGCCCGACATCCCGGATGACGGTGCGGGTCGTTCTTCCCCAAGGTCATCCACCCCCAAGTACCAGGAGCACTCCCATGCGCAAGACCCTCGCCGCTTCGGCCCTCGGCACCGTCATCCTGCTCGGCGGCCCCGCCGTCGCTCAGGCCGAGACCATGTCGCCCACCCCGGCCCCGGTTGGCACGTCCAGCTCCGCCCCGGTGGAGCACACCACCAAGACCGTGGAGAAGAAGGACCGCACCGGCCTGTGGGGCCTGCTGGGCCTCGCCGGCCTGGCCGGTCTGGCCGGGCTGAAGAAGAAGCCCGAGCATCACACCACCGTGCGTCCGGCCCACGTCGAGACCCGTGAGCCGCAGCGCACCAGCACCCTGCGTCAGGACACCGACGTGCGCACCGGCAACCTGCGCAATGACGTCCGTGACGGCGACCTGAACCGGGACGGCCGTCGCGACATCTGATCGCCACAGCACAAACAACTGGGCGCCCGGAGGAGAAATCCTCCGGGCGCCCCGCTTGTCTCGCATGACGCGCCTTGTCTCGCTCCGCTGGGCGGGGTCCGGTCACGCTGCGCGTCCAACTGTCACGATGCACGCGCTGCAGCGGGTGCGGGGTGCGACTTGGACGTGCACCATGGCCCGGGGACCCCGGGCCCGGAGCCACAACCGTCAGACCGTTGCACCTTCGCGCTGCGCGGTGGGCCCGGCGGGATCGTGGGCAGAACGTTGCCCGTTGTAGACCGCCTCGTCCAGGATTCCGGCGCGCTTGGCGACGATCACCGGGATCGCCGCCTGCCCGGCCACATTGGTGGCGGTGCGCATCATGTCCAGGATCGGGTCGATGGCCAGGAGCAGGCCGACGCCCTCCAGCGGCAGGCCCAGCGTCGACAGCGTCAGGGTGAGCATCACGATGGCGCCGGTCAGCCCGGCCGTCGCGGCGGACCCGACGACGGAGACGAAGGCGATCAGCAGGTAGTCGGTCAGGCCGAGCGGCACGTCGAAGAGCTGCGCGACGGTGATCGCGGCCAGGGCAGGGTAGATCGAGGCGCAGCCATCCATCTTGGTCGTCGCGCCGATCGGCACGGCGAAGGAGGCGTACTCGCGCGGCACGCCCAACCGGTCGATCACATTCTGCTGGGTGACCGGCAGCGTGCCCACCGACGAGCGTGAGACGAAGGCCAGCTGGATTGCCTGGCCCGCGCCCTTGAAGAAGGTGATCGGGTTGAGCCCGTGCAGCGCCAGCAGCGCCGGATACATCACGAACATCACCAGTGCGCAGCCCAGGTACACGTCGAGGGTGAAGATGCCCAGCGGCGCCACCAGATCCCAGCCGTAGTTGGCGACGGCCTTGCCGATCAGCCCGGCAGAACCGATCGGGGCCAGCAGGATGATCCACCAGGTGAGCTTCTGGAAGATCTCCAGCCCAGCCGTGGCGAAGTTCACGAAGGGTGCGGCAACCTGCTCGCCGACGGCCAGTGCGGCGGCGCCCAGCGCGATGCCGATCACCACCACTTGCAGCACGTTGAAGCTGAGAGTGCTGGTGACGGCCACATTGGCTCCCTCGCCCTTGAGCGATGAATCCACCTGCAGCCCCAGGATGTTGCTGGGCACCAGCGACTTCAGGAAGTCCAGCCAACTGCCCTGGGTGGCGACGGCCTGCGCCCCGGCGGTGTCGATGGACGCGTTGGCGCCGGGATTGGTCAGCAGCCCAATGGTGATGCCGATCGCCACGCTCACCGCGGCGGTGATGCCGAACCAGACCAGCGTGTTGACGGCCAGTTTCGCGGCATTGTTGACCTGCCGCAGGTTGCTGATGGAGACCACCAGTGCAAAGAGCACCAGTGGCACGACGACGGCCTTCAGCAGGCTGACGAAGACGCTGCCGACGGTGACCAGCAGTTCGGTCAGCCACTCCAGTTGGTAGCGGCGGGCCAGGTAGCCGAGCACGATGCCGACGGCCAGGCCGATGAAGACCTTGGCCCAGAAGGGAATGCCGCGACGCGGACGCGGAGCCGGGGTGGCCTCAGCCGCGGGGCTGGGGGCAGACGTGGGGGTGGACATGACGGGACCTTTCGATGGTGATGGTGGACGAGCGGTTCTCGTCGCAACATCCCGTGGTCTGTCGCCGGCCCTGGTCGATGGTCAGGCGCGCCCAGAACATGCTCATGGCGCCTCCCTCCAGTCGTCGGCCGTTGCCTCTGCGTGCTCCGGAAGGCTACAACGTCGTGGGGGGGGGGGGGGGGGGGGGGGGGGGGGGGGGGGGGGGGGGGGGGGGGGGGGGGGGGGGGGGGGGGGGGGGGGGGGGGGGGGGGGGGGGGGGGGGG
>NZ_JBCDMV010000020.1:0-187822 GCF_038433135.1 Luteococcus sp. H91
GGATCCACTGCAATAGCCACGGGTAAAACTTGGCATTGACTTTAGACACGCTGTTGAGTTCTCAAGTTTCGGGCACAACCCGCACATCCAACCATCCGGTCTTCCGCTTGGGGCAACTCGATCAAGCTTACTCGCTTCACCCTGGAGTGTCAACTCTGAGTTCTTCGAGCTGTGAGTTTCACACCGCCGAAACGATGCCTGGCTCACTGCTGTGCTGCCTTGCGGCAACTCGTTCAACTTTAGTTCATCGAACTTTCCGTTGCAAATCCACTGTCTCCAGCCGATCTGGCGTCACCATGCCCCGGATCGCTCCGGGCCATGAGGCGCGAGAAAGAACTATAGCCACTTGCGAGGCCGCCGTCCACTCACGTGGCAGAGACCCATCACCCGCACCACCGTCCACTCCCTGACTATGGGCGACGCTACGACTCGCCGCCCAAGTGAGCGGCCACTTCATACGGTCAGACCACACATCCCAATTTCTCACCCCGCCTGCCCCACGGCGGGTGCCTCCCCGCTAGGGTTGAAGTGCTGGTTCGGCCTGTGCACACGGGCCGGCGCAAGAGGGAATCCGGTGTGACTCCGGAACTGTCCCGCAGCGGTGAATGGGAACAACACCACCCATCCGGCATGCGAGGGATCGCACGCCATACGTGGAGCAGGCGACTGCCCCACCGGATGAAAGCACTGGGTCTGGGCCTGGGAAGCGGTGGTCGAGGAAGACGCCTGACGGCGAAGTGCCCACGAGTCCGAATACCTGCCAGCGGCGCCACGCCAGCCAGGTGTGCGCGTGGGCGGCGTGCGGCCGGGATCAGTCCTGCAGGGTGTTCCCGGGTACACAACGTCGCCACCAGAACGGAACCGAGGAGCCCACACGTCAGGTCGGCCGCTCTTACCGGGGGCCGACGACAACCTCATCGGAGCAGGAGTCCCATGACAACGACCGAGCCGGACGCCCGCGGGGGTGCTGGAGAGTTCACGCTCGCCAGCGACTTCGCGAAGCCGGGGATGGACAAGTGGCGCGAAGCAGCGGCCAAAGTCCTGAACCGCGGACGTCCCGAAGACAAGCTACTGACCGGCGACCAGGCGGTTGCCCGACTGGTCACGACCACCGTGGACGGCATCGAGATCGCGCCGATCTACACCCTGGAAGACGCCCCGGAGAACCTCGGTGTTCCCGGCGTCGCCCCCTTCACTCGTGGCACCACGGTGCACAACGGTGAGGCGGATGCCTGGGATGTGCGTGCCCTGCACGAGGATCCCGATGCCGCCTTCACCAGCCAGGCGGTGCTCACCGACCTGGAGCGCGGTGCCAGCAGCCTGTGGTTCCGGATCGATCCCGACGCCGTCAAGGCCGAGGATCTGGCCCGCAACCTTGAGGGTGTGCTGCTCGAACTGATCACCGTCGAGGTGTCGAGCCGCACCGATCAGGAGGCCGCTGCCGAGGCGCTGCTGTCCGTGATGGATGCCAGCGACAAGCCGCGCAACCACAAGTCCGCGGTGCTGGGCCTGGACCCGATCGGTCTGGCCGCCCTGAACGGCAGCTCCCCGGAACTCGGATCCCTGGCCGAATGGGTCAAGAAGCTGGACGGCATGCGGGCCTCCCGCGCCATCGTGGTGGATGCCACCATCTGGCACAATGCCGGCGCCGGCGACGTGCACGAGCTGGCCTTTGCGCTGGCCACCGGTGCGGAGTATGTCCGGGCCCTCGTCGAGCAGGGGCTCACCCCCGATCAAGCCTTCGACACCATCGACTTCCGGGTCACCGCCACCGTCGACCAGTTCGCCACCATCGCCAAGCTGCGCGCGCTGCGCACCGCCTGGTCCAAGGTTGGCGAGGTCTTCGGCGTCACCGAGGCCAAGCGGGGTGCTCGTCAGCACGCCGTCACCTCCTGGCGCGAGATCACCCGCGACGACGCCTATGTCAACATGCTGCGCGCCACCATCAGCACCTTCGGTGCCGGTATCGGTGGGGCCGAGGCGATCACCGTCCTGCCCTTCGACACCGCTTGGGGCCTGCCCGGTGACTTCAGCCGTCGCATCGCCCGCAACACGCAGGTGATCCTGGCGGAGGAGTCCAACATCGTCCGGGTGAACGATCCGGCTGGTGGCTCCTGGTACGTCGAGGCGCTGACCAAGAAGCTCGCCGAGGCCGCCTGGGGCGTCTTCGGCAAGATCGAGGCCGCCGGCGGCATGGTCAAGGCGCTGGCCGATGGCCTGCCCAAGGCCGAGCTGGAGCCCGTGATCGCCGAGCGCGCCAAGCGTCTGGCCACCCGCAAGAAGCCGATCACCGGTGTCTCGGAGTTCCCGAACCCCGAGGAGCTGGACGTCACCACCGCCCGGCCGCGTCCCGAGGCCCCGAAGTTCGCGGGTCTGGAATGGCACCGCGACTCCGAGGTCTTCGAGGCCATGCGCGACGCCGTCAAGGCCCAGCCCAATGCCACGGTCTTCCTGGCCTGCCTGGGCGAGCGCCGCGACTTCGGCGCCCGCGAGGGCTTCGCCGGCAACCTCTTCCACGTCGCGGGCCTGCCCACGCCGAAGGCCGAGGGCGGCTCGACCGAGGAGATCGTCGAGGCCTTCAAGCAGGCTGCCACCCCGGTTGCCTGCCTGTGCTCGAATGCCAAGGTCTATGCCGAGCAGGCACTGCCCGTCGCCAAGGCCCTGAAGGAGGCCGGCGCCAAGGTCGTGTACCTGGCCGGCAACCTGAAGGAGCTGGGCGAGGGCGCATCCGAGGCCGAGGGAGTGATTGACGGCACCGTCGCCATGGGCGCCAATGTCGTCGAACTCCTCGGCACCACCCTCGACACGTTGGGAGTCTCCAAGTGAGCACCGAGGTACGTTTCGATTCCATCCCGCTGGGTGACCAGGCCGTCCCGGCCGACGCCCAGGCCCAGTTCGAGCAGCTGCTCGCCCAGGCCCCCGCTGTCGAGCAGTGGGTGACCCCCGAGCAGATCCCGGTCGAGCACATCTACGGCAAGGACGTCTACGAGAACCTGGACTTCCTGGAGACCATGCCCGGTCTCCCGCCCTTCCTCCGCGGCCCGTACGCCACCATGTACACCAACCAGCCGTGGACGATTCGTCAGTACGCCGGCTTCTCGACGGCTGCCGAGTCGAATGCCTTCTACCGTCGCAACCTGGCGGCGGGCCAGAAGGGTCTGTCGATCGCCTTCGACCTCGCCACCCACCGCGGCTACGACTCCGACCACCCGCGGGTGACCGGTGACGTGGGCATGGCCGGCGTGGCCGTCGACTCCATCCTGGACATGCGCCAGCTCTTCGACGGCATCCCGCTGGACCGGATGAGCGTGTCGATGACCATGAATGGTGCCGTTCTGCCCGTCCTCGCCCTCTACATCGTGGCGGCCGAGGAGCAGGGGGTGAAGCCGGAGCAGCTGGCCGGCACGATCCAGAACGACATCCTCAAGGAGTTCATGGTTCGTAACACCTACATCTACCCGCCGCTGCCGTCGATGCGGATCATCGCGGACATCTTCGCCTTCACCAGCGCGAACATGCCCAAGTTCAACTCGATCTCCATCTCCGGCTACCACATGCAGGAAGCCGGCGCGACGGCCGACATCGAGATGGCCTACACCTTGGCCGACGGCGTGGAGTACATCCGCGCCGGCGAGTCCGTGGGCCTGAACGTCGACGCCTTCGCCCCGCGGTTGAGCTTCTTCTGGGCCATCGGCACCAACTTCTTCATGGAGGTTGCCAAGATGCGTGCGGCGCGCATGCTCTGGGCACGTCTGGTGAAGCAGTTCGACCCGAAGAACCCGAAGTCGATGAGCCTGCGCACCCACTCGCAGACCTCCGGCTGGTCGCTGACCGCCCAGGACGTCTACAACAACGTGGTGCGTACCTGCATCGAGGCCATGGCCTCCACCCAGGGCCAGACCCAGTCGCTGCACACCAATGCACTCGACGAGGCCATCGCCCTGCCGACGGACTTCAGCGCCCGGATCGCCCGCAACACCCAGCTGTTCATCCAGCAGGAGTCGGGCAACTGCCGCGTCATCGATCCGTGGGCCGGTTCCACCTACGTCGAGCAGCTCACCCACGACCTCGCGGAGAAGGCCTGGAGCCTCATCCAGGAGGTCGAGGAGGCCGGCGGCATGGCCAAGGCCATCGAGCAGGGCATCCCGAAGATGCGCATCGAGGAGGCCGCGGCCCGGACCCAGGCGCGGATCGACTCCGGTCGCCAGCCGGTGATCGGCGTCAACAAATACCTGTTGGACAACCCGGAGCCGCTCGAGGTTCTCAAGGTGGACAACGCCAAGGTGCGCGCCGAGCAGATCGCCAAGCTGGAGAAGCTGCGCGCCGAGCGGGACGAGGCTGCCTGCAAGGCCGCCCTGGAGAAGGTCACCTGGGCCGCCGCCAATCCCGACCCGACCGATCCGGAGCGCAACCTGCTCAAGGTGGCCATCGACGCCATGCGCGCCCAGGCCAGCCTCGGCGAGCTGTCGGACGCGCTCGAGGAGGTCTTCGGCCGTTACACCGCGCAGATCCGCACGATCAGCGGCGTGTACTCCAAGGAAGCGGAAGGATCGTCTGCCATGGAAGAGGCTCGCAAGGCGGTTGAGGCCTTCGAGGAGGCCGAGGGCCGTCGCCCGCGCATCATGATCGCCAAGATGGGCCAGGACGGTCACGACCGAGGCCAGAAGGTGATCGCCACGGCCTTCGCCGATCTCGGTTTCGACGTCGACGTGGGCCCGCTCTTCCAGACCCCCGAGGAGGCGGCGGCGCAGGCCGTCGAGGCCGACGTGCACGTCGTCGGTGTCTCCTCGCTGGCAGCCGGTCACCTCACGCTGGTGCCCGCGCTGCGCGCCGAGCTGGACAAGCTCGGCCGTCAGGACATCCTGATCGTCGTCGGCGGCGTGATCCCCGAGCAGGACTTCGAGGATCTGCGCAAGGCCGGTGCGGTTGACATCTACCCGCCGGGCACCAACATCCCGTCGTGTGTGGTCAGCCTGATCGACAAGATGCGTCAGGCCATGGATGCCTGACCAGGCACATGATTGATCGCCTCGGGCGGTTCGAGCTCGCTCGGACCGCCCGAGGCGCTTTCCACCCGAAACCAATAGCATCCAGTAGACAAACAGATCGAAGGAAGCAACGATGCCCCGCAAGTTCGACGTCCCGACGCTGGCCCGGGGAGTGCGCGAATCCGATCGCGCCGCCGTGGCCCAGGCCATCACCCTCGTCGAGTCCAAGCTGCCCGCCCACCGTCCGCTGGCCCGCCAGCTGTTGACGGAGCTGACCGCCACCCCGAGCAATGCCGTCCGGGTGGGCATCTCCGGCGTGCCCGGCGCCGGAAAGTCGACCTTCATCAACTCCATGGGCCAGCGGCTGATCGAGCAGGGGCACAAGGTGGCGGTGCTGGCCGTCGACCCCTCCAGCACCCGCACCGGCGGCTCCGTGCTGGGTGACCGCACCCGAATGGGCGAGCTGACCCAGAGCCCCAATGCCTTCGTCCGCCCCTCCCCCAGCGGCAACCATCTGGGCGGCGTCGCCCGTGCCACCCGCGAGGCGATGCTGGTGGTGGAGGCCGCCGGCTACGACGTGATCATCGTCGAGACCGTCGGCGTCGGCCAGTCCGAGGTGGCGGTGGCCGGCATGGTGGACACCTTCCTGATGCTGGCCCTGGCCCGTTCCGGTGACCAGTTGCAGGGCATCAAGCGCGGCATCCTGGAGATCACCGATGTGATCGCGGTGAACAAGGCCGACGGCGACAATGCCGGCGAGGCCCGGGTGACCGCGCGCGAACTGAGCATCGCGATGAAGCTGGTGCAGCAGTCCGGCGACCGTCGGGTGCCGGTGATGACCTGCTCCGCGCTGCAGCGGATCAGCCTCGACGAGGTCTGGCAGGCGGTGCTGGACCACCGCGCCTGGCTGGACGAGAATCGCGGTCTGGCGCAGCACCGGGCCGAGCAGCAGGTGGTGTGGATGCGCTCGCAGACCGAATCCACCCTGCTGGACTCGATGCGCGCCACCGCCGACCTGCGGGAGCTGCGCGCCCGGCTGGAGAAGGACGTGCGCACCGGCCGGACCAGCGCCATGGAGGCCAGCCAGAGCTTCCTGGCGAGCTATGCGGCCGCCGTCCCCGGCTTCGACTGGGCCACCCCGGCCGGCTGAGCGGTGCGCCGCAGAACCATCGTCAATGGCGACGGCCGCCGCCCCAGGACTGGGACGGCGGCCGTGGACCCGTCGGGTCAGACGGTCTGCGAGGGACCCTCATTGGCGGCAGCGGCCGCGTAGGTGGGGAACTCCTTGAGCGCCTGCTCGGCGATCTTGTTCATCATGTAGCCGTCGACGACGCCGCCCACGGCACCACCGAGGACCGGCACGCCCTTGCCCAGCTTGGCCAAGGTGCTCTCCCCCACGCTGCGCAGCAGCCGGAATCCGACGGCCTTGTTGACCATCATCATCGCCGGGCGCGGCAGGTTGCGCAGCGCCATGGTGGTCAGTCGGCCCGTACCGGTGACGACGCCCGCCTTGGCCATCACGTCCTCCGCATTCGAGCCCACCAAGGTGAGCAGGATCGCGGTGCGGATGTTGGGCTGGTGGATGTCATAGCCGCGCAGCTTGGCGACGGCCGCGGTCATCCGAGTGGCCTGAACGTAGAACTCCAGCAGGTTGGCGGGGATGGCCACCGGCATGGTGACGAAGCCGCCCAGGCTGGTCAGCAGGCCGCCGGCGGCACCGGAGGTGACATGGCTGCGAACCACCTTGTTGACGGCCTTCTCCACGTCACCACCCGCCGACTCCAGGGCGTCATCGGCCACCATGGTGGCCGAGTCGAAGGGACGGCGCCCATCGATGCCGATCTGCAGGATGTTCTCGATCAGCTTGGTGATCGCATTGTCATCACCGCCGGGGTCATTGGCCTGGTCCAGGGCGCTGCGGGTGACGCTGACGTCGTGCTTCTGGCCACGAAGGATGTCGAAGATACCCATCAGCTACCTCAGTTCTGCTTCTCGGTGTCGACCACGACGCCACGCGCCTCGAGGTCATTCTTGTACTGGTTGCGCACCGACCGGCTGGTGCGGCCGGGCAGGCCAAGACCGATGCCCAGCAGCAGGCCACCGAGCGTGCCCAGACCCACGGTCATCATGATCTTCTTGGTCGGGTCGCCAACGCCGGTGTTGTAGCCGCGCACGGCGGCCCACAGCCGTCCGAGGTCGATCCACACATTGGCGAGCAGGATGCCGCCAGCGATCAGGCCAGCGAGGCCCAGGAGGAGGAACAGCCATTTGAGAAACTTCATGTCTGAAGCGTAACGGCGTCCACCGCCCTTGTGGGCCCTGCGGCCGCCGAGCACGGCTGGTTTCGCCCAGAGCGTCAGCCACCCGGACGACGAAGGGCCGCCCACCATCGTGCGGTGGGCGACCCTCCCAATGCTCTGTCGAGCTGTCTCACAGGGCGTCGGCGGCGATCCGCTCGAGTGCCTTGGTCCAGTGTTCGGTCAGCCATTCGTGATCGGCGTCGTCGGGCAGCTTGTCGTGCACGATCTCCAGCTCGGTGTGCTCGTCATCCAGTTCGCGCAGTTCCAGATCGACGATCGTGGCCGGGGCATCCTCGTCCCGGTGCCAGCTGAATCGGATCTGTTCCATCGCGTGGAAACTCCGGGTGACGCCATGGGTGCCGTCGTCGGCCTGCCAGGTATGGCCCTTGTCACCGAGTTTGCCGCCGGCTCCGAGCAGGGCTTCGGTGCCCTCATCGGTCAGCAGCACTTTCCAAACGTCCTTGATCGGGTGGGACACCTGCCGGCTCACGCGAACGGCGGTGTCCTTGGTCGCGCCGGGCGCCTCGCCAGGAATCTGTTCGGACATGTCGGGACCTCTTTCTTGCTGTCATAGCAACGTCGAGAATCCACCGGCCCCGGTTTGGGAACCGGTGTAACGAGAGCCTAGCCCTCCCGGCGGTGCTTCGGAAGGAATCCGGCAAGCCGAGTGATCAATGTCACCGGCACGGCTTGATCACCACTTCACAAGGCAAAACGGGGTGCCCGCGGGCTTCGGGAACAGGCGCTCACCGAGGGCTCTGCGACGCGGCAGCGGCCCCCACCGGTTGGGGGCGGTGGCTGCGCAAGCCGGTTCGCGCCGCGGGCGTGTAGGGCCCGGCTGGCGACACGGCCGGCGGGTAGTCTTGCCCGGTGCTTGGAGAGCGGGGACGACAGCGGCTCGGGGCCGGCATCGCCGCCCTGACGCTCGCCCTCGCCCCGACGGCCTGCAATCCGGGCAGCGGCTCGCCCAGCCCGTCCGCCTCCCCCAGCGCGAGCGCCACGCCGAGGGTGGACCTGACCCGCCCCAAGACGGCCCGCAAGGCCGTGGACCAGCTGGTCGAGGCCGCTGGTGGGCTGCCGGTGATCAAGGTGGACGTGACCAGTCAGAGCGCCACCCTGAGTGCCCTCAAGGACGGCAAGGTGGTGGCCTGGGGCTGGGCGGATGGCGAGGTCACCCCGGTCGAGAGCGACATCGAGTACATCAAGCAGGCCGCCTTCACCCCGGCCGATTACAACGTGGACGATCTGGGGGCGCTGTTCGCCCAGGCCGCCAAGATCTCCGGCTCCAGCGCGAACCAGGAACTGCAGATCGTCGAGTACGACCACGGCGAGGTGCTGATGACCGTCACCACCCGGCCGGAATCCATGCCGGTCTTCTTCCGACGTGACGGCTCACCGATCAACCGGCTCGACTTCGCCACCCAGCAGGGCTTCGCGGAGGCCATCCGAGATGCCGTCGGCACGGACAAACGGGTACTGGCCATGGGATGGGACCAGTCCGGCGGATTCTGGGCGGACACGGCCAGCAAGGAGCCGGGGGTGGTGGACCGGCGCACCCGACAGGCCAAGGTGCCGGCCTGGGAATCCTCGCGCAAGGCAAGCTCCACCGGGCCGACCTTCCCACCAACGGCGGTGGATCCGGAGGTGCTGACCCGGCTGGTCCGCACGCTGCCGGACAGTACCGGGCACCCCGGCGAGGCGGTCAGCTTCGAGATCTCGCGCCGCTACCAGATGGCACTGCCGGTGATCACCTTCGACGTGGGCGGTGAGCAGGTGATCACCACCCTGGGCGGCACCGACATCACCGACGTCGCCGGCGGCTGACCTGCCGAGAACGCGACGAAGGGCCGCTCGCCGGTGTGGCGAGCGGCCCTTCGACAGGCTCAGGGAACCTTGGTTCAGGCCTCGAGGTTCTTGGCGGTGAAGGCCGTGGAGCAGACCTGCGGGTCGCCGGAGGTGAAGCCCTTGCCGACCCAGTTCTGGCGCATCTTGGCCGAACCGTGGGTCCAGCTCTCCGGGTTCACCTGCCCGGTGGTGCTGGCCTGGATCCGGTCGTCGCCGACCGCCGCGGCGGCATCGACGATCGCGTTGAGGTCCTCCTGGTCCACGCCGGAGATGATGCCGCTCTGGTCGGAGCTGGCGGCATTCTTGAACCAGGCGCCGGCGTAGCAGTCAGCCTGCAGCTCGGCGCGCACGGCCATCGAGTCCGGACCGGACCCGCCTGACTGGGACTTGGCGAGCTGACCGGTGATGTTGGAGATGTGGTGGCCGTATTCGTGGGCCAAGATGTACGCCTCGGCCCCGTCGCCACCCTTGGCGCCGAGCTGCTGCAGCAGCTGGTCGGCGAATTCGGTGTCGATGTAGACCTTCTTGTCACCGGGGCAGTAGAAGGGACCCACCTGGGAAGTGGCGGCGCCGCAGGCGGTGTTCACCCGGCCGCTGAAGGCCACCGTCGGGGCCTTGACGTACTGGCCCTGCTGGAACTGCGTCTCCCAGTAACCCTGGATGGAGTTCACGTAGGCAACCCAGCGGCATTCCCGGTTGCTGTTCACGTCGGCGCCGGTCTTGCACTCGGCGTACTGGTTGGCGGCCGGACCATTCTGGGTGGCCGAGTCCTGCGTCGCGGAGCCCAGCAGATCGCCGGGGTTGAAGCCGAAGATCAGGCCAAGGATCATGATGATCAGACCAAGACCGCCACCGATCGCGGCCCCGCCGCCGCCACCGCCGCCGGCGGACTGCACTTGCGAGGCGTCCAGCGTCGCATTCTCATTGAACTGCATCGTTGCCCTTCCTTGGCCGACCCGACGGCCCGGGACCGTCATGCACACCCAGAGTACCCAACCGGACCCATGGGGTGCGTCTGGCACGAGCACTCTCGCTGACGGCGAAGCCCGGCATGGCAGGTCGGGGGCCCGCCCGGAAGGTGACATGATTGATCAATGCGCATCGTTGGAGTCGGTTCACCCGGAACCGGGGAACTGGTGCGCTTTCGGATCGACCATGGTGCCCACCCGCACCAGCAGTTGTGGCGACGCGGTCTGGTGATGACCGACCTGCTCAGTGCCCGGCTGGAGGACGACGAGGTGGTGCTGACCGTCCGGGTGCAGCCGCGGCACTCGGCGTCGCGACCGCCCCGGATCAAGCACCGCGGCATCGACCCCGACCTGCACCTGCGTCCCGACGAGGTACCGATCGACAACCAGCGGATCGCCGCCTACGCGGTGGTGCGCTCCAGCCGCGGCGTGCTGGGCACCGAGTGCAGCGACAAGACGGCGGTGCCGGGCCTGTGGCAATTGCCCGGCGGCGGCCTCAACCCCGGGGAGTCGCCGTCGGAAGCACTCATCCGTGAGGTGGCCGAGGAGACGGGCCAGGAGGTGCGGATCAACCGCCTGATCGACCTGCAGAGCGATCACTGGGTGGGCCGCGCACCCAATGGGGTGCTGGAGGACTTCCACGCCCTGCGGATCATCTACACCGCGACCTGTCTGGAGCCCACCACGCCCAGCGTGATCGACATCGACGGAACCACCGCCCAGGCCGCGTGGATCCCACTGCGCAGCTGGCGGTCGTTGCCCTGGACGTCGGGTGCCCGCTCCCTGCTGGACAAGCACCTGGACGGCGTCCCCACCTGGTGATGCGAATCGGCCCGCACCCTCGATGAGGATGCGGGCCGATCGGGTCGGATCAGGTGGCGGTCAGCGACGGAAGTAGCTGAGCAGCCGCAGGATCTCGGTGTAGAGCCAGACCATCGTGACCGTGATGCCGAAGGCGGCGCGCCAGGCCTCGGACCGCGGGGCGTTGGCGGCGATGCCGCGCTCGATGTCGTCGAAGTCGATCACCAGGTTGAAGACCGCCAGGCCGGCGCCCAGCAGGGCGGCGACGAGGCCGATCACGCCGGAGCGCATCCCCATGTCGATGCCGAACAGCGACAGCACGAAGTTGATCAGCATCACGCCGGCGAAGGCGGCGGTACCGATGAAGACCATCCGCCGGACCTTGCTGCTGACCCGGATGTTGAAGAACTTGTACGCGGCCAGGGTGGCACCGGCGGCGGCGAAGGTGCCCAGCACCGCCTGGGTGACGATGCCCGGGTACATCGACTCGAACATGAAGCTGAAGGCGCCGATGAAGATGCCTTCGATCACCGAGTAGGCCAGCACCAGGCCCGGGTTGATCTTCTTGCGGGCGGCCACCAGCAGGACGGTGACGAAGCCCACCAGGCCGCTGAGCACCAGGGCGGGCATCAGCAGGGCCGGCGGCAGGAAGAGGAAGGCGACGACGGCGGAGGCCATCAGCGTCAGCATCGTGACGCCGGTCTTGTTGACCACGTCGTCCAGAGTCATCGGCGGCTCGACGGTGCCCTGCGGCGCCTGGAACTGCTGCGGCATCTGGCCGAAGTTCGGGTCATAGCCCTGCTGGCCGTAGCCCTGCGGTGCGTAGCCGGGCTGGCCGTAACCCTGCTGGCCATAGGGCTGCTGGGCGTAGGTCTGCGGGGAGCGCGCGGTGAACGCGTCGGGGCGGGAAAGAATCGGGTTTGCCATGGTGGCTGGTTCCTTCTGGTCAGGGAGGTGCCTTCAGTGTATGCAACGCCCCGCCCGCTCCCGGAATTCCGCGCCCGACCCTGAGAAGCCCCTGACCGCCCCTCGACAGCCTCGCGGACCGTGGTGCCCCCGATGGGATTCGAACCCACACTGTGGCGGGTTTAAGCCGCCTGCCTCTGCCGTTGGGCTACGGGGGCCCGACATCGCAGTCTATGCAAGCAACCCCATCGCCAGGGCGTCCAGGATGTCGGACTCGCTGACCACCATCGGTTCCGAGACCCGCTGGGCGATCCGGCTGAGGATCAGGGCACCGGCGCAGATCACCTCGGCGCGCTTCGCGGGCAGGCAGGTGCTCCGGGTCAGCTCGTCGACGGGCGTGGCCATCAGCCGTTCCGCGAGCCGGTAGATCTCGTCGGGAGTGAGCGACGAACCGTGCACCAGCTCGCGCTGGTAGTTCATCAGCCCCTGGTGGATGGCCGACATGCTGGTGGTGGTGCCGGCCACGCCGATGAAGCTCTTGACCGAGGCGAATTCGATCCCGCTGCGCTCCAGCAGAGCGTCGACGAATCCCCGGGCGGTACCAACCTCGTCGTCGGTGGGCGGATCACTGTGCAGGAAGCGTTCCCGGAGCCTGACCGAACCCATGTCCAGGCTGATCGCGTGGCTGATGGTGGCATCGCAGCCGCCTTGGATCAGTTCGGTGGAGCCGCCGCCGATGTCGATCACCAGCACCGGTTCGCTCTGGGGACGGACCCCGGCCAGGGCGCCGGCGAAGCTGAGGGCGGCCTCCTCGTCTCCGGGGATGATCTCCACCTCGACGCCAAGCCGATCCCGTACCCCGGCGAAGAAGGTCTCCCGGTTGTGGGCGTCCCGCGCCGCGGAGGTGGCGACGAAACGGACCCGCTGGCAGTCGAAACGGCGGATCACCTCGGCATAGTCATCGATGGCGGCGAAAGTGCGGACCAGCGCCTCGGGGTGGAATTCGCCGGTGGCGTCGACGCCCTGCCCCAGTCTGACCAGTTCGAGCCGACGGTCGAGCTCCACCATCTGGCCGTCGGGTCCGGCTTCGGCGATCAGCAGACGGATGGAATTGGTGCCGCAGTCGATCGCGGCAACCGGGCTCACTCGGCTTCCTGCAGGCAGGGGCGGGCCCAGAAGTCCCCCAGCCTGGCGACGGCCTCGTCCCCCAGCGGGTTCACGCCGGGGCCGGCGGCCAGCGCATGGCCGACCAGCACGTGCAGGCACTTCACCCGGGTGGGCATGCCGCCGGCGCTGATCCCCTCGATCTCGGGAACCTCGCCCAGTGCGGCGCGATCGGCCAGGTATGCCTCGTGCGCGGCGCGGTAGGAGGCGGCCAGTTCCTCGTCGTCCTGCAGGCGCTGGGTCATCTCGGCCATCAGGCCGGAGGCCTCCAGGGTGGAGCAGGCCGAGGTGGCGCGCGGGCAGGTGAGGTAGTAGGTGGTCGGGAAGGGGGTGCCGTCGGGCAGCCTCGGCTCGGTGGCGACCACACCGGGCTTGCCGCAGGGGCAGCGCCAGGCGACGCCAGCAACGCCGCGGGGCATCCGGCCGAGTTGTTCGTGGATGGCCTGCTCGTCGGCGGGGCTCATCGGTTCCAGGTGTGCCATCTATCGCTTCTTCGTCGGGGTGAGGGTGCTGCTCGGCTCGGGGGAGGCGGTCACGACGGGCTCGGAACTGCCCGGGGCCACCAGCGGTTCGTCGGCGGCCGCGAGGGAGCCCGCCATCCGATCCCACCAGGCGGTGGCATGCTCACCCTCGGGCAGACTGCGGACCGAACCGATGCTCACTCCCCCGCCCACCGGCTGACCGTTGGCGTCGATGACTCGGTAGCCGACCTCGCCGGGCACCACCCAGCCGAGTCGTTCGCGGGCCTGCGCCTTGACGAAGTCGGGATTCTGCCAGCGTTCGATCTCGTCGGCCAGCTGGGCATTGGCCTGGGTTCGTTCGGCGATCTGCTGCTGTGCGGTGGCCAGTTCCCGCTCCTGGCGCAGGTAGACCCGCAGGCTGGAGGCGACGCTGAGCAGCAGCACGGCGCAGACCACCAGCAGGGCGATGGCCCGACGGGTGAAGCCCACCCCGCGGATCCGGCGCGGCAGCGCACCGGCGGCAGCCAGTGGCGAGACACCGTCCGGTGCCTCCACCCGTTGGGTCTGGCGCGGGGTGCGGGTGCGGTTCCGGGCAGACGCAACGGCCCGGGTACGCGGCGTACCGCGACCCGGACCGTTGTGTGTGGGCTTGTTGACCATCTACCCAGTGTTACAGGTTCCGAGCAGTGCTCAGGCCTTGAAACGCGGGAAGGCGGCAGCGCCGGCGTACACCGCGGCGTCGTCGAGGTCCTCCTCGATGCGCAGCAGCTGGTTGTACTTGGCAACGCGCTCCGAGCGAGCCGGGGCGCCCGACTTGATCTGGCCGCAGCCCAGGGCCACGGCGAGGTCGGCGATGGTGACGTCCTCCGTCTCACCGGAACGGTGCGACATCATCGAGCGGAAGCCGGCGCGGTGGGCCATGGTGACGGCATCGATGGTCTCGGTCAGCGAGCCGATCTGGTTCACCTTCACCAGCAGCGCGTTGGCGGCACCCTCGTCGATGCCCTTCTGCAGACGCTCGACATTGGTGACGAACAGGTCGTCGCCGACCAGCTGCACCTTGTCGCCCATCTGCTCGGTCATCTTCTTCCAGCCGTCCCAGTCATCCTCGTTCAGCGGATCCTCGATGGAGACCAGCGGGAAGTCCTCGACCAGCTTGGCGTAGTACTCGACCATCTCGTCGGCCGACTTCTTGCCACCTTCGAAGTTGTAGCTGCCGTCCTCGTTGTAGAACTCGCTGGCGGCGACGTCCAGGGCCAGGGCGATCTCCTTGCCGGGCTCGAAGCCGGCCTTCTTGATGGCCTCGACGATCAGCTCCAGCGCGGCGCGGTTGCTCTCCAGGTTGGGGGCGAAGCCGCCCTCGTCACCCAGACCGGTGGCCAGGCCCTTCTCCTTCAGCACGGACTTCAGGGCGTGGTAGACCTGCGCGCCCTGCTGCAGGGCCTCCTTGAAGCTCTCGGCGCCGATCGGGGCGATCATGAACTCCTGGATGTCGACATTGCTGTCGGCATGCGAACCACCGTTGAGGATGTTCATCATGGGCACGGGCAGCATGTTGGCGGTGGGGCCGCCCAGGTAGCGGTACAGCGGCAGGCCGGCCGACTCGGCGGCGGCGTGCGCGACGGCCAGGGAGACGCCCAGGATGGCGTTGGCGCCCAGCTTGGCCTTGTTGTCGGTGCCGTCCAGCTCCAGCATGGCCTGGTCGAGCAGACGCTGCTCGGAGGCCTCAAAGCCCAGCACCTCTTCGCCGATGGTCTCGACGACATTCTCGACGGCCTTCAGCACGCCCTTGCCGTCGTAGCGCTCCTTGTCACCGTCACGCAGCTCGACGGCCTCGAAGGCGCCGGTGGAGGCACCCGAGGGAACCGCGGCGCGGCCTTCGGCGCCGTCGTCCAGGATGACCTGGACCTCGACCGTGGGGTTACCGCGGGAGTCCAGGATTTCCCGGGCGTCAATGAATTCGATGGTTGCCATCTGATCTGCCTTTCGCAAGATGGAAAATGTTCCATCGCCAGCCTAGCGGCCCGATCCCGGGGCCGGACGTGGAGGTGCCAGAATCATCCGCGGGGTTCGCCTGCAGGTCACGCGGCATTCATCCGCCAGCGCAATCCGCGGGGCCCAGCCGCGACCGCGAGGGGCTCAGCCCGCGTGCTCGACGGCCCGCACCTGGGCCTCGAAGGCGCGCAACGCGTCCCGGGTGGCCTGGTCGGCGTCGACGCCACTGGCCTGGGCGCGCTGCACCAGCTCCAGCACCTGGCGGCCGACCTCCTCGGCGGTGATCGGCTGGTCCGCGGTGGGCACCGCGACGCCGTGGTTGCGGGCCCGGGAGGTGACCTTGGTGGCCCGGGCCAGCGCCGACAGCCGCTCGGCGATCCCCTCCAGGGATGAGGTGCGGCCCTTCTCGGCGCCCTTGCGCTGCTCCCACGATCCCATCAGGTCCTCGGGCATGTCGGCGTCGGTGAAGACATAGGGGTGCCGGCGCACCAGCTTGTCGGCAATGTCATGCGCGACGTCGTCCAGATCGTAACGCCCCTCCCGAGCGGCGATCTCACAGTGGAAGACCACCTGCAGCAGCAGGTCACCCAGTTCCTCGCGCAGGTCGGCGTCGTCACCGGACTCGATCGCATCCAGCACCTCGCCGGTCTCCTCCACCAGGTAGGTGGCCAGGCTGCGATGAGTCTGTTCGGCATCCCACGGGCAGCCGGTGCGCAGCTGGTGCATCACCTGGGCCAGCCGGGCCACCTGCCCGCAGTCGGGCGCCGACGGGGAGCTCACTGCCCGCCGAAGACCTTGCCCTGGCCCAGGTCCTCGGTGGACAGGGAGCCGGAGTCGCTGGTGAAGGTACCCTTCTTGGCGTCCCAGGTGCCGAAGACCGGGTTCACCTTGACGTCCAGGCCGCTCATCGCCGCAGCCAGCTTGTCCTGGCCCAGCTTCTCCGCCAGCGCGGCATAGTCGGCGAAGCCGCGCACCGCCGTGGCGCACTGCGGATCAGCCGTCAGCGCGTCGCCCTGCAGCTTGGTGAGCGCAGCGCCGCGCATGGCGGGGGTCAGCTCCACCTTGGTCGCCTTGGAGATCTCGGTGGCCAGGTCACCCATCAACAGCATCTTGGCCACCTCGGTCTTGATCATGGCGGCATCCTGCTGGATGATCCCGGCGCAGCCCTTGGCGGAGTCGGTCACCTGGCTCATCCTGGTGGCCTGACCGTTCACCTCGAAGGCGGTACCGCCGGTCGGGGTGCTGCATCCGGCGAACAGCGCCAGAGCCATCAGGGGAACTGCCACACGAGCTGACTTCATCTGTTGTCCTTCCGGGATGCCCCGGTGCTTGGAGACCACGGGCTGTCGAGGGTGATTGTAGCCGTCCGCTCAGGACGCGGGCGCGGGCGTCGGCGGCTTGCCGTCGAAGATGTCGACCACCACCTGGGTGGCCCACTCCAGCAGGTCGACGCCGATCACCGGCTTGCCCAGCACCGGTGCGGTCGTGGGGCGTGGGATCAGCGCGAAACCGGCCTGTCGCTTGATCACGCTGCCGGGGTGCAGCCTGCCCAGCCGAAGCTCGCGGGATTCGGGCAGGTTGGCCGGGGCAAAGCGAATGTTGTTGCCCTGTCCCACCACCTCGGTCAGGCCGACGCTGCGGCACAGCAGCCGGAAGCGGGCGACGGCCAGCAGTACCTCGGTGGGGCCGGGCAGCGGGCCGTAGCGGTCCTCGAGCTCCGCCCGCACCTCCGCAATGTCGTCCTCGCTGCGCACCTCGGCCAGCCGCTTGTACATCTCCAGCCGCAGCCGCTCCGATTCCACGTAGTCATTGGGCAGGTTGGCATCCACCGGCAGCTCGATCCGCATCTCCGGCTCCGGTTCGGCGTCGGGATCACCGCGGAAGTCGGCGACGGCCTCCCCCACCAGCCGGATGTAGAGGTCGAAACCGACGTCGGCGATGTGCCCGGACTGTTCGCCGCCCAGCAGGTTGCCGGCGCCGCGGATCTCCAGGTCCTTCATCGCGATCTGCATGCCGGCACCCAGATCGGTGTGCGCGGCCATCGTCGCCAGTCGGTCATGCGCGGTCTCGGTGAGCGGCTTCTCCGGCGGGTACAGGAAGTAGGCATAGCCGCGTTCCCGGCCACGGCCCACCCGGCCGCGCAGCTGGTGCAGCTGGCTGAGACCCATCAGGTCGGCCCGTTCGATCAGCAGGGTGTTGGCGGTGGAGATGTCCAGGCCGGCCTCGACGATGGTGGTGGAGACCAGCACGTCGGCGCGGCGCTCCCAGAAGTCCTGCATCACCTCTTCCAGCTGGTGCTCGTTCATCTGGCCGTGGGCGGTGACCACCCGCGCCTCCGGCACCAGTTCCCGCAGCCGCGCGGCGGTCTTCTCGATCGACTGCACCCGGTTGTGCACGTAGAAGACCTGGCCTTCGCGGGCCAGTTCGCGGCGCACCGCGGCCACCACCTGGGCCTCGTCATAGGGCCCGGCAAAGGTCAGCACCGGGTGGCGCTCCTCCGGCGGGGTGGCAATCACGCTCATCTCCCGGATGCCGGTGATCGCCATCTCCAGGGTGCGCGGAATCGGGGTGGCGGACATCGCCAGCACGTCCACATTGAGCCGCAGCTTCTTCAGCGACTCCTTGTGCTCCACGCCGAAGCGCTGCTCCTCGTCGATGATCACCAGGCCGAGGTCCTTGAACTGCACCTCGCCGCTGAACAGCCGGTGGGTGCCGACCACGACGTCCACCTTGCCCGACGCGATCCCCTCCTTGACCGCCTTCGCCTCGGCATCGGTCTGGAAGCGGGAGAGCTGGGCGACGTGCACCGGGAAACCGGCATAGCGTTCGGCGAAGGTGGCGTGGTGCTGGGTGACCAGCAGCGTGGTGGGCACCAGGATCGCCACCTGCTTGCCGTCCTGTACGGCCTTGAAGGCGGCGCGGACGGCGATCTCGGTCTTGCCATAGCCCACGTCGCCGCAGATCAGCCGGTCCATCGGGACCACCTGCTCCATGTCCTGCTTGACCTCCTGGATGCAGGCAAGCTGGTCGGGCGTCTCGACGTAGTTGAAGGCGTCCTCCAACTCCCGCTGCCAGGCGGTGTCCGGGCTGAAGGCGTGCCCGCGGGTGGCCTGCCGGGCGGCATAGAGCTTGATCAGCTCCGCGGCGATCTGCTTGACGGCCTTGCGGGCGCGGGACTTGCGCTTGTTCCAGTCGGCGCCGCCCATCTTGTCCAGCGAGGGGGCCTCGCCACCCACATAGCGGGTCACCTGGTCCAGCTGGTCCATCGGCACGAAGAGCCGGTCCCCGGGCTGGCCCTTCTTGCTGGCGGCATATTCAATCACCAGGTATTCGCGGGTGGAGCCGGCGACGGTGCGCTGCACCATCTCCACATAGCGGCCGACGCCGTGCTGCTCGTGCACCACCGGGTCACCGGCCTTGAGCTCCAGCGGACTGATCTGGTTCTTGCGCCGGCTGGGCATCTTGCGTTCGGACTTGTCGGCGGGCTTGTTGCCCGCCAGGTCACCGGTGGTGAACAGGCTGAAGCCCAGCCCGGGCGCGCGGAAGCCGTGCCGCTGGCCGGCCGGGACGATGGTGACGGTGCCCCTCTCCGGCGCGTCGATGATGGCGTCGACGACGTGCGAGCCGATCTCGTGGTCGGTCAGCACCTCCGCCATTCGGCTGGCCAGGCCCTTGCCCTCGACGCTGAGCACGACGGCGTCGCCGGCCCGGACCGCGTCGCCGATCTCGCCGACCGCACCCTCCGTGTCACCCTTCCAGGTCTCGGCGGCCCGCCAGGCCAGACTGCGGGACTCGACACCGTCGACCGACAGGTGGGAGAGATCCACCAACTCGCCGTCCTCGGCGTAGGTGGGGCCGGCCTCGGCCGGGGCGGCGGTGAAGCTGGACAGGCTCCACCAGGACTGGCCGCGCTGCAGTGCGTGGGCCCGCACATCGGCCAGCTGCCAGTAGGCGGTGGCGCCCAGGTCGATCGGGGCCTTCCCACCCGCCGCCGCGGCCGCCCAGGAGGCGTGCAGGAATTCCTGGCTGGTCGCCACCAGGTCATGCGCGCGGCTGCGCACCAGTTCCGGATCGCTGACCAGCACGATCGTCTGTGCCGGCAGCACATCCAACAGCAGTTCCAGGCCGTCGACCAGGGCAGGGGTGAGCGCCTCCATCCCCTCGACGGCGTGGCCCTCCGCGATCTTGTCCAGCATCTCCACCAGTTCCGGGTGGTCCGGGATCAACGCCCTGGCGCGGCCGCGCACGGTGGCATCCAGCAGGAGTTCCCGGCAGGGGGAGGCGATGATCTCGCCCAGGGTGCTGGGCATGGAGCGCTGGTCGGCGACGGTGAAGTGCCGGATCTCCTCCACCTCGTCGCCGAAGAAGTCGATCCGCACCGGATGTTCCTCGGTGGGCGGGAAGATGTCGACGATGCCGCCGCGGACGGCGAACTCGCCGCGTCGCTCCACCAGATCCACCCGGTGGTAGGCGGCATCCACCAGGGCGGTGGCCAGCTCGTCGACGTCGAAGTCCTCACCGGCGACGATCCGCACCGGCTTCAGCTCGGCCAGCCCCTTGACCTGGGGTTGCAGCACGGAGCGCACCGGGGCGACGACGATCCGCGGCGGCCCGGCGGGGTCATTGCCGGCCAGACGACGCAGCACGGCCAGCCGTCGCCCGACGGTGTCCGAGCGCGGGCTGAGCCGCTCGTGCGGCAGGGTCTCCCAGGCCGGGTAGTAGGCGACGGCCTGCTCCCCCACCCAGCTGGTCAGCTCGGCGGTGAGCTGCTCGGCCTCGCGATAGGTGGAGGTGACCAGCGTAGGATCGGCCACCCGACGGCCCCATTTAGGTTGTCGGCCAGCGCGGCCCGGGCCGCGCCCGGAGCGGTCAGGTCCAGCGTCGAGGTGGCCGAGGCCTGCCCGGCCACCCGGGACAGGACGGGATCGGAGGCGAGCAGGCGGGTCAGGCCGGTCAAAGTCACCCGACAAATCTACCCGTCCGATCCAAGACCGTGACCCTTCGATGAATTCAGCCGAGAGCGGCATGGCCAGTCAGGCGCTGACAGCATTCCGACCACTCGCCTAGAGTCGTCGCCGTGAGCAATCCCGCAACCCTTGTCATCCTGGGCGCCTCCGGCGACCTGACCCACCGCCTGCTGCTGCCCGGGCTGGGCACCCTGCTGAAGCAGCACTCCCGACCGGACCTGACGCTGATCGGGGCGGCCTTCGATGAGATGGCCGACGAGCAGTGGACGGAGGTGGTGCAGACGGCACTGGCCGAGAGCGGTTGCCCGCAGGGCCGGATCGACCAGCTGCTGGCCAGCACCCGCTACGTCAAGATCGACGTCACCAACCCCGAGGAGCTGAAGGCGCTGCTGGACTCCTGCCCCAGCGACCCGGTGCTCTACTTCGCGCTGCCGCCCGCCATCACGATGAAGGCCTGCGAGGCGCTCAGCACCCTGGAGGTACCGCCCACGATGCGGCTGGGGCTGGAGAAGCCCTTCGGCCACGACGCCGAGAGCGCCCGCCAGCTCAACAGCCTGCTGACCCGGATCGTCCCCGAGCGGCAGATCTTCCGCGTCGACCACTTCCTGGGCAAGTCCACGGTGCTCAACCTGCTCGGCCTGCGCTTCGCCAACCGGCTCTTCGAACCCGTCTGGAATGCGCAGAACATCGATCATGTGGTGATCGCCACCGACGAGACCCTCGCCCTCGAGGGGCGGGCCGGCTACTACGACGGCGCCGGCGCGATGAAGGACATGATCCAGAGCCACCTGCTGCTGGTGATGGCGATGTTCGCGATGGAGGAACCGGCGCGGATCGACGAACTGGAACTGCGCGACCTGATGGCGCACGTGCTGCGCGCCACGGAACTGCTCACCGGCGATCCCGCCGCGGATTCCCGACGCGCTCGGTACACCGCCGGCAAGATCGGTGACCGGGAGGTGCCCAACTATGTCGACGAGGAGGGCGTCAAGCCGGAGAACAACACCGAGACGCTGGCCGAGCTGAAGGTGCAGGTGAAGACCTCCCGCTGGGCGGGAGTGCCGATCACACTGCGTTCCGGCAAGGCGCTGGGCGATGCCCGCAATGGCATCACCGTGATGCTCAAGCCGGTCGGGCACCTGCCCGAGGGCTTCAAGAACGAGCCGGTGCCGAATGTGATCAGCATCGGGATGAAGCCGGAGAACATCGCCGTCGGGATCACCACCAATGCGGAGGGCGACGTGCTGGACCTGGAGGATTCGGTGCTGTTCACCGAGCTCGGCAGCAGCGCGGTGCGGCCCTATGGCGAAATCCTGGAGGGCATCCTGGACGGTGACCCGCTGCTGAGCGTCCGCGGTGACATCGCCGAGGAGTGCTGGCGGATCATCAGCCCGGTGCTGCAGGCCTGGGCGGAGAACAGGGTGCCAATGGACGAGTATCGGGCCGGATCGTCGGGCCCGAACTCCTGGATGTGATCAATTGTTGAAGCGGTTCTGGGCGGCCTCCAGGCCGTCCAGGACCAGCTTCTCCACCGCTTCGGCGGCGCGGCGGGTCTCCAGCTCGAAGTCGGTGCGCAGCGCGGCCGGAATGGGGGCCAGCACATAGTCGGCTGGCTGCTGCCGGCCGGGGGGACGACCGATGCCGAAGCGGATCCGGTGGAAGTCACCAGTGGTCAGGTGGCGGCGCATGCTCTTCAACCCGTTGTGGCCATTGTCACCGCCGCCCAGCTTGAGCCGCAGCTGGCCCAGGTCAAGATCCAGCTCGTCGTGGACGGCGATCACCTGGCCGGGGGCCACCTTGTGGAAGGTGGCCAGTTTGCCGACCGCCTGGCCGGACTCGTTCATGAAGGTGCGCGGCTTGACCAGCACCACCTTGTGGGCGTCGATGCCGGGTGCACCGATCCCCGCGGTGCTGATCCGGGTCTCGACGACGTCGGCGCGCATCCCGCGGGGGGCCGACCAGCTGGCCCGCGCGCGGCGGGCCAGCTCGTCGACGACCATGAACCCGACATTGTGCCGGGTGTTGGAGTAGGTGGGGCCGGGATTTCCCAGCCCCACCACCAGCCAGGTGGTCACTCGCCCTCGGACTCGCCCTCAGCGGCCTCGTCGGTCTCGCCCTCAGCGGCCTCGTCGGTCTCGCCCTCGGCGTCCTCGGACTCGACCTGCAGCTCCTCGGCCTGGTTGATGCCGACGATCAGCGTCTCGGCGGCCTCACCGTGGAAGGTGGCGCCCTCGGGCAGGGTGATGTCGGCGACGGTGACCTGCGCACCGGCCTCCAGACCCTCGATCGACACCTCGATCTCGGTCGGGATCGCCATGGCGGAGACCTCCAGCGGCAGCACGGTGATGTCCTGGTTGACCGTGGTGTCGGCGGCGGCCTCGCCCACCAGCAGCACGGGGACCTCGACGGTGACCTTCTCGCCACGCTTCACCAGCAGCAGGTCGACGTGCTCGACGAAGCCCTTGATCGGGTCACGCTGCACCTGCTTGGGCAGGCAGAGCTGCTCGCCCTCGCCCGCGATCTCGAGGCTCAGCAGCACGTTGGCGGTGCGCAGCGCCAGCAGGATCTCGTGGCCGGGCAGGGTCACGTGCACCGGCTCCATGCCATGGCCGTAGAGCACGGCGGGCACCTTGTCGGCGCGACGGATGCGGCGGGCAGCGCCCTTGCCGAATTCGGTGCGCTTCTCGGCGATAATCTTCAACTCATTGGTGGCCATTGTGGTCTCCTCAACCTTCGTCTCTGGGGCATCCAGATCACGTACACGCCCACGAGGGAGGAGACGAGCTTGCGCTCACACCACGTCGATAACGGACCCCGGAGCATTCCGGTTCCCTCGCCAGGCAACCCAGCAAGGATAGAGCACCGGGCCCGTCACTTCCAAAGCCGGCGGGCCCGGTGCCGTGGGGTTGCTGGAGTGTCACCAGATTCCCTGACCCCACACGGGGTTTTCCAAGATGGCGAAGCTACTCCCGAGGGGGTTCACCCAGCATTGGCATCCGGGGGCATACTGGCAGGCGATGAACACCCCAGGCCCCCTGATCGTCCAGTCCGACCGCACCCTGCTGCTGGAGGTGGACCACCCCGACGCTGCGGAGTGCCGGATCCAGATCGCGCCCTTCGCGGAGCTGGAGCGCGCCCCGGAGCACGTGCACACCTACCGGCTGACCCCGCTGGGGCTGTGGAATGCCCGCGCCGCCGGGCATGATGCGGAGCAGGTGGTGGACGTGTTGCTGCGCTTTTCCCGCTATCCCGTCGCGAGCTCGCTGCTGGTGGACATCTCCGAGACGATGGGCCGCTACGGGCGGCTGCGGATCGAGAAACACCCCACCCACGGGCTGGTTCTGGTCAGCACCGATCAGGCCGTGCTCACCGAGGTGCTGCGCTCCGCGAAGATCAAGGGCCTGGTCGGTGCCCGGATCGACGACGACACGGTGATCGTGCATCCGTCGGAGCGCGGCAACCTGAAGCAGCAGCTGCTGAAACTGGGCTGGCCGGCGGAGGACCTGGCGGGCTATGTCAACGGCGAGCACCACGAGATCGAGCTGGTCACCGACGGCTGGCAGCTCCGTCCGTACCAGCACCAGGCCGCCGAGTCCTTCTGGCACGGCGGATCCGGCGTCGTGGTGCTGCCCTGCGGCGCCGGCAAGACCATCGTCGGGGCCGACGCAATGGCGCTGGCCAAGGCCACCACGTTGATCCTGGTGACCAATACCGTCAGCGCCCGGCAGTGGCGCGACGAGCTGCTGCGCCGCACCAGCCTCACCGAGGACGAGATCGGCGAGTACTCCGGCAGCAAGAAGGAGGTGCGCCCGGTCACCATCGCCACCTACCAGGTGATTACCTCCAAGCGGAAGGGCATCCACCCGCACCTGGAACTCTTCGACGCCCGCGACTGGGGCCTGGTGATCTATGACGAGGTACACCTGTTGCCCGCCCCGGTCTTCCGGATGACCGCCGACCTGCAGGCCCGGCGCCGGTTGGGCCTGACCGCCACCCTGGTGCGGGAGGACGGCCGGGAGGGCGACGTGTTCAGCCTGATCGGCCCGAAGCGCTTCGACGCCCCGTGGAAGGAGATCGAGGCGCAGGGCTACATTGCCCCGGCGGACTGCGTCGAGGTGCGGGTGACGCTGGACGACTCCGAGCGGATGGCCGTTGCCACCGCGGAACCCGACGTCCGTTACCGGCTGGCCGCCACCGCCGAGAGCAAGACCCCGGTGGTGCTGGACCTGGTGGACCTGCATCGGGGGCAACCCACCCTGGTGATCGGCCAGTACGTCGACCAGTTGGAGGAGCTGGCCCAGAAGCTGGACGCGGAGCTGATCACCGGCGCCACCACCAACAAGCAGCGCGAGGACATCTACCGGCGCTTCCGCACGGGCGAGATCGACCTGATCGTGGTCAGCAAGGTGGCCAACTTCTCGATCGACCTGCCCAGCGCGGAGGCGGCGATCCAGGTTTCCGGCGCCTTCGGCTCCCGCCAGGAGGAGGCCCAGCGGCTGGGTCGGCTGCTGCGCCCCAAGGATGGCCGCACCGCACGCTTCTACGCGGTGGTCAGCCGGGACACCTCGGATGCCGAATTCGCCCAGCACCGGCAGCGATTCCTGGCGGAGCAGGGCTATGCCTACCGGATCATCGACGCGGCGGACATCGGCTCGAGGTGAACCGCCGGCCCCCGCCATTCGAAGTCTGGCTGAATGTTTGCCAAGCACCCGGCGAGGATGCGTCGGGCGCGGGAATTGCGACTAGTGTGTCAACTGCCTGATTTCTTGACCTCAAGGAATTTTGCGGGTCGATGAAGCTCCGCGGGCAGTTTGCTGGCCCACCTCCCCGTGGGTCGTACAAGGAGTAGTTGCAATGCGCATTTCCATGAAGTCCCGTCTGGTCGCCGAATTCCTCGGCACCCTCTGGCTGGTTTTCGGCGGCGCCGGTTCCGCCGTGCTGGCCGCCAAGGTCCTGTCCACCGATCCCACCCCCGTCAACATGGGCATCGGTTTCGTCGGCGTCGCTCTGGCCTTCGGCCTGACCGTGATGAGTGCCGCCTATGCCTTCGGCCACCTGTCCGGTGGCCACTTCAACCCGGCCGTCACCCTGGGCCTGTTCGCTGCCAAGCGGATCGAGGCCAAGGCCGTGCTGCCCTACATCATCACCCAGGTGATCGGCGGCATCGTCGGTGCCGGCCTGCTGTTCGTGATCGCTTCCGGCAAGGATGGATTCGACGCCAAGGCCTCCGGCTTCGCCTCCAACGGCTACGGCGCCCACTCCCCCGCCGGCTACTCGCTGATGGCCTGCCTGCTGGCCGAGGTGGTGCTGACCGCGATGTTCCTGTTCATCATCCTGGGCTCCACCGACGACCGCGCCCCCAAGGGCTTCGCCCCGATCGCCATCGGCCTGGGCCTGACCCTGATCCACCTGATCTCCATCCCCGTCACCAACACCTCGGTGAACCCGGCCCGCTCGCTGGCCACCGCCGTCTTCCAGGGCGGCTGGGCACTGGGCCAGGTCTGGCTGTTCTGGGTTGCCCCGATCATCGGTGCCGTGATCGCCGGCGCGCTGTACAAGACGCTCACCGACGAGGGTGTCTCCCACCACGAGCAGTCCGAGGGCCGCGTCGAGGCCTGATCCTCAATAACATCGAGGGCCCGTCTGCCCTGCTTCGAGCGGGGAAGGCGGGCCCTTGCCATGCCCCGGACGGGCTCAGACCGGGACGGTGGACTCCTCCACCTCACCCAGGTCACGGCAGGGGCCACCGTTCCAGCGCGCCAGGTCGGGGGTCTCGGCCGGCCAAATGGTCATCGTCGCCATCTGGTCGGGCGTGAACCAGCCCCAGCGCCCCATCCGGCTCTGCTCGGCGGCGGTGAAGGCGGAGGTGTCGACGTCAAAGCGCGCGGTTTCCAGCAGGAAGATCTCCTCCGACTGCACCAGGATCCGGTCGGAATAGCCGTGGGTCACCACGCGACGCGCGATCGGCCCGCGCAGCATGGCCGGATCAACCGCATGGCCCGTCTCCTCGGCCAGTTCCCGGGCCGCGGCGAGCCGGGTGTCCTCGTCGCCGTCCAGTCCGCCCCCGGGCAGGACCCACCAACCTGAGCCCGGCACCCCGTGGTCGGAATCGCTCATCAGCAGCACCGCGTCGCCGTCGCGCACCAGAACCCGGGCACCCCGACGGGACTTTCGACGACGGTCACCTGGATGTGGAGTGCTCATGCCCCAAACCTATTGCCTGGCTCCGGACAACACACGGACAACAACCGGACAACACCTGAGGGCCACTGGACGCTCGCCCGGACTGTTCCCGTGGGCTTGGCTGACGTCATGCGAAGAATCAGTGCCCTGTTCCTGGCCCTGGTGTGCGCGGGTTGCGTCGCCCCGACACCGGCCGAGAGCCCAGCGACGACGACGTCAGGCCCGGCCACCCCGCAGGAGACAGCCGCCAGCCCGGCCGCTTCCGCCAGCGGCACGCCACCGACCACCGATCCACCGGTCGCCACCCGGGAGGTCTCCAAGAACGGCTTCCGGCTGGCGCTCGATCTGTATCCCCTTCGGCGAGCTGGGGAGAGCGCGCTGCTGACCGCCCGCTTGCGGGTGCTCGAACGTCCCGCCGACGAGCTGGTCAATGCCGACGACGTGCTGTCCGGCGGCGGCTTCGTCGACGGCATCCAGGGCCGGACCAATGGCTTCAGCCTGGTGGACGCTCCGCGCAAGGTGCTGCTCAGACCGGCGACCGCCGACGGCGCCGAGTTGTGCGAGCCCACCTTCCACGGCGGTTGGCAGAAGGGCGACGTCTACTGGGTGAGCTGCATCTTCGGGGCACCGCACCAGGCCACCAGCCAGATCACGGTGCGGGCGGCAACCTTCGGCAGCTTTGACCGGGTGCCGGTCCGATGACGTCACGAGCGCAACGGTGGGGTCGGCCCGGGTGGCGTCTGCTGGCGCTGCTCGTGATGCTGCTGTCGGCGCTGTGCTGGCTGGGCGGGGGCGCCAGTGTCAGCGTCGCCAATACCGACGAGCCACCACCGGCCGACGACAGTCCCACCGCGGGCCGGACCTTCTTCCCCGAACCCTTGCCGCGGCCGGATGCCTACCCCAGCAGCCGGATCGTGGCGGTGAGTTCGGATCTGGCGGGCACCGTCGAGCGGCGTGAGCAGACTGGCCGGCTGGATCTGCGGCTGGATGCCAATGTGTTGTTCGGCAGGGATTCCGACGTGCTGCGCCCCCAGGCGATCGCCCGGCTGGAGCAGATTGCCGGGGAACTGCGTACCAGCCGTCCGTCGGCGGTGACCATCACCGGCCACACCGATGACCTGGGAAGTGCCGAGCATGGGCTGGACCTCTCCCGGCGTCGCGCCCAGCGGGTCAGCGAGGCACTGAAGCCGGGTCTGGGCAAGCATCGGGTCACGGTGCTGGGCAGGGGCGAGGAGCAACCGCTCGTTCCAAATGAATCGGAACAGGGCCGGGCGCGCAACCGCCGGGTGGAGATCCAGGTGCGTCCGCGCTGAACCCGCTGGGGTAGTCTGGAAGGCCTGCCCCAGGAGACCAGCCATGCCCGAAACGCTCGACGTCATTGCCCAGGAACGGGCCCACCTGATGGCCTCGCACGCCGCGCTGCGTCGGATGCGGGCCCAGGCAGCGGACTGGACCACCGCGATCGGTGGCGACGCGGTCAGTACCGCCTACCTGAAGCAGATGCTCTACCGCCGAATGGAGAGCCTGGAGAATGATCCCGAGACTCCCCTGTTCTTCGGTCGGCTGGACTACTCCCGCCAGCTCGGAGCGGAACTGGACGAGGTCGCCCACATCGGCCGGCGGCACGTCACCGGTGAGGTGGGCGGCGACCCGCTGGTGATCGACTGGCGGGCCCCGATGAGCCTGCCCTTCTACCGGGCGCGCCCGGGCGAGCCGATGGGGTGCTCGCTGCGACGCCGGTTCGGCTTCAGCCACGGTGAGCTGACCGCTTTCGAGGACGAACAGCTCACCCAACCGGCCACGGACAGCGCCGGGGTCTCGGCGCTGCTGGAGGCCGAGATCGAACGCCCCCGCACCGGCCCGATGCGGGACATCGTCGCCACCATCCAGCCCGACCAGGACGTGCTGGTGCGCACCGATCTGGCCACGTCGCTGGCCATTCAGGGGGCGCCGGGCACGGGCAAGACCGCCGTCGGGCTGCACCGCGCCGCCTACCTGCTCTACGCCTACCGGGAGACGCTGAGCCGCCAGGGCGTGCTGGTGGTCGGCCCCAATGCCAACTTCCTGCGCTACATCGGCGACGTGCTGCCGGCCCTGGGCGAGATCGATGCCCGGCAGGAGACCATCGACAGCCTGACCTCGCAGGCCACCGGGCTGGCGGTCAAGGCCGTCGACGGCCCGCCCCGGGCCACGCTGCTGGGCGATGCACGGCTGGCGGAGGTGGCCCACCGTGCCGTCTGGGGCCATGTCCGGGAACCGGAGACGACCCTGGAGGTGCCGATGGGCACCCGGGTGTGGCGGATCGCCCCCTACTACCTCACCGATGCGGTGGCCAGCCTGCGCAGCCGCGGCGTGCGCTACCTGGCGGGGCGGGAGATGCTGCCGCAGCGACTGGCCCACCAGGTGCTGTTGCGGATGGAGGTCTCCGGTGCCACCACCGATGACCGGGTGCAGAACCGGGTGGCCAGGATGAAGTCGGTCAAGGAGATGGTCAACCAGGTTTGGCCGGCACTGACCGTCGCCAAACTCACCCACCGGCTGCTGACCGACGCCGACTTCCTGGCCTCCTGCGCCGACGGCATCCTGACCGCCGGGGAACAGGCCCTGGTGCTGGCGCCCAGGCGCACCAAGGCGCCCGGATCGCACCGGTGGAGCGCCGCGGAGATCGTGCTGGCCGACGAGGTCGCAGACCTGCTGACCCGTACCCCCAGCCTGGGGCATGTGATCATCGACGAGGCCCAAGACCTCTCCGCGATGCAGTTGCGGGCCGCGGGGCGCCGGGCCAGCACCGGATCGGTCACGCTGCTGGGCGATCTGGCCCAGGCCACCACGCCGTGGGCCAGCCGGTCGTGGCGCGAGTCATTGGCCCATCTGGGGCAGCCGGAGGCCACCATCAGCGAACTGACCGAGGGTTTCCGGGTGCCCGGTGAGGTGATCGACTACGCCGCCCGGCTGCTGCCCAGCATCGCCCCGCAGCTGAGCCGCCCCAGCTCGATCCGGCACAACCGCGGAGACTTGCTGGTTGATCGGGTGGCGGACGCGATCGAGGCCGCCCCGGCCCAGGCCCGACGCCTGCTGGGGCGTCCGGGTACCGTCGGACTGATCGTCGCCGACGTCCAGCTGGCCCGGGCCGCCGAGGCGCTGGACGCCGCCGGGATCACCTGGTCGGCCGTCGGCGAGCAGGACGGCAGCCGGCTCGACCTGGTGCCCGCCAGCCTGGCCAAGGGTCTGGAGTTCGACCATGTGCTGCTGCTGGAACCCGCCGCGCTGGTGGCCGGTGAGGCCGACGAGGTCACCGGTCTGCGCCGGCTGTACGTCTGTCTGACCCGAGCGGTCACCTCCCTGGTGGTGCTGCATGCCGCGCCGCTGCCGCCCCAACTGGGCTGAGACACCGGCAAAGCGCACGTGACTGCGCCAGTCGTCAGGAAATACCGGGTTCAGGTGCAACCAATTCCGTGGCAGGGTCGTAGTGACAGTGTCGGCAATTCCCCGAACCACCTGACCTGGAGGTCTTCAGATGCCCAAGAACGGCACCCCCGTCGCTCGCGTCGGCCTGGCAACGCTGCTGGCAGTCGCAGGCACCGCCACCGCCCTTCCCCTCAACTCCCATGCCGCCCCGGATCCCAACACCCCCCGCACCGTGCTCTGCGATGACATCGGTCAGGTACAGGTGGACAAGGCCGGCGGCAGCTGGAAGATCGTCGGCGACGCCCCGCTGTCCGTGGCGGCCACCGGCCTGCCCTGCCGGGCCGTCACCACCAACTCCGCCGGTCATCTGAAGAGCTCCGGGGAGCCCGTGCTGCACGTCGCCGTCGACACCGAGACGGTGCTGGCCAGCGCCGATCGCAGCATCGCCGCGCAGCGGGCCAAGGGCAGCCGCGTCCAGGGCGCCGCCCAGTCCGATCCGGCCGGCTACGGCAATGTCACCGCCTTCCCCTACCAGAGCCAGCTGGCCAACTACCTCGCCGGCCGGTCGGGCAATGTCGGGGTGGCCTTCCGCAAGGCGGGCACCAGCACCATCTACAGCTACTACAAGGGCCGCAAGTCCAATGTGACGGCCAGCATCGTGAAGATGCAGATCATGGCGACGGTGATGTACCAGGCCCAGCAGAAGGGGCGTGGGCTCACCTCCTGGGAGAAGTCCCAGCTGGTGCCGATGATCCGGGTTTCCGACAATGCGGCGGCCACCAATCTCTACCAGCACGTCGGCGGCCGCGACGCGGTGCAGTCGGTGGTCAACCGGATGGGTCTGCGCGAGACCACGCTCGGCCCCGGCGGCTACTGGGGCCTGACGGTCACCACCGCCCCCGACCAGGTGGTGCTGGTGGACCACTTCGCCCGCAAGAACCCGGTCCTGAGCGACGGAATGCGTGACTATGGCCTCTCCCTGATGCGCGGTGCCTCCTCCTGGGGCGTGAACCAGGGCCCGGGCACCGACATCGCGGTCAAGAACGGCTGGCTGCCCCGCACCGACGGCTGGCACGTGAACTCGGTGGGCTACAACCACCATTCCCCCGCCTACAGCGCCGCCGTGCTCACCCACTCCGCGTCGGGCAGCCTGGAGACCCAGAAGGCCACCATCGCCGGCGCCTCCCGGATCATGTACGCACACCGCGGCGATGGGGTGGTCGACAAGCCGACCAGCCGTCCCGTCCGCGGCGATCTCACGGGGGACCGGAAGGCGGATGCCGTGGCGATCAACGGCCCTTCCCTCTACCTGCTGCGCGGTCTGGGCTCCGGCCGGCTGGCGACCCCCGCCCGGATCGGCCGCAACGGCTGGGATCGGATGACCTGGATCGGTGTGCCCGGGGACGTCACCGGTGACGGCCGTTCGGATCTGGTGGCGCGCCGCACGGACGGGACGCTGTGGCTCTACCCCAGCACCGGCTCCGGGCTGGGCGACGGCCGTCAGATCGGCAAGAACTGGAATGGCGTGTCGCTGCTGACCGCCGTCGGGGACATCGACGGCAATGGCACGCCCGATCTGCTGGCCCGCACCAGCACCGGGCGACTGGCGCGCTATGCGCTGCCCCGCTCCGGCGGTGCCGTCGCCAAGAATGACTTCGGCTCCAGCTGGTGGCGGATGGTGCGGCTGATGCCCACCTCCACCAATGGCGACGGCCGGGCCGACGTGCTCGCCCTGCGCGAGGACGGCCGGCTCTTCCGCTACACCTCCCAGGGCACCGCACTGGGGGATGGGGCCCAGGTGGGCCGTGGCTGGTCGACCCGCGGCACGGCGCTGCTCAGCGGCCCCGGCGACCTGGACGGCAATGGCACCGGTGACGTGATCTACCAGGTGGGCCGCAGCCTGCAGACCTACCCGGTCCGAGCCGGCGGCACCTTCATGACGCCGCGATCCTCGGGAACCACCATCAGCGGTTACCGACTGCTCGCCTGATGCTCAGGCTGCGCCGCCCTGCTCCCGTCGCGGATCGTTGACACCCTTGGTCAACACCACGGTGGTCACCGCGAAGGTGAAGGGGATCGCGAGGATCCCCATCAGCAGGGTGGCGTAGCGCCGGTCAAAGTCCAGAACCTCCACCAGGATCACTGAACCGAAGGTGGTGAAGGCCAGATTGACCACGGTGGAGAGCGGGAAGCCCAGGAAGCGTCGCCAGGTGGGCCGCACCCGGTAGGTGAACCAGCAGTTCATGAAGAAACTGAAGATCACGGACAGTGCCCACGCGACAAGGTGCGCCACCAGATAGGGCAGCAAGAGCAGCAACAGGCGATAACACAGGTAGTAGACGGCGGTATTGGCCACGCCCACCAGACCAAAACGCACCAGTCGCCGCAGCGCGGCGGGCGCGCCGAAGCGGTGGGCAGAAGGCATGACCTCAGCCTAGCCGGGCCGGTGCGCTACCCTGTGGGACGCCCATCCGTCCCTGCCCCCGATCTGCAAGGCCTTCCATGAGGATTCCCACATTCGTGACCGACCCTTGGGGGAGGATCCGTCGGGTCCCCGGGCGTTGTCTGGTGTGGCTGGTGGCGGCGATCCTCTGGGAACGCTTGTGGGTCTACCCCACCATGGCCAATGACGACCTCTACTTCATGGTGCGCAACAACGTCCCACCTGGCCAACTGACCGCGTCCCTGTGGTGGCAGAACCTGTGGACCGATCTGTTGCACCGCAATGGCCGGACGGCCGACGTGTTGGCGCAGTTGGTCTTCGACCGCGGCCCGCTGGTCACCCGGTTGGTGATGGCGGGCCTGTGTTGGGGCCTGTCCTTGATGGTCTGGTTGTGGGTCCGTGAGTTCATCCCGGATCGGGTGCGCAAGACCCGGCGGGGGCGGCTGGCCGACGCGGTCGCGATGACCGGGGCGCTGTTGCTACCCACCGCCACCTCCTTCTGGGACCGACGGCTGGATGCCACCACGCTCTACTTCATGTCGGCCACCGTGGGCTATGTGGGCGGCCTGGTCCTCTTCCTGGCCGCCACCCTGCCCTGGCTGCGGGAATTGAAGGGCCGCCGGACCAGCCGCTGGTACCGCTGGGCAAGTCTGCCGCTGATGGTGGTCACCTGTTACCACCACGAGATCCTCGGCCTGCTGATCGCCGGATTCGGGGTGACCCTGCTGGCCTGCTGGCCCGCCCGCCGCTGGCCCGTGTCGGCGGGGCTGACCCTGGGGGCCTTCGTCGCCGTCGGGTTGTTGCGGCTCACCACGCCCGGGTTGCGAGCCCGCCAGTTGCTGATGGCACGCGGGCGACGCTTCGAGCCGCTCTACCTGGAGAAGTCGGTCAGCGCGCTGGCCCATTTCCAGGAGCGCCACTGGCCCTACCTGCTCACGCTCACCGTCTCGCTGCTGCTGGTCGGCTTCGCGGGGCTCGCCCGCGGGACGGCCGGCCGGATCGCCACCCCGGCGGCGATGACGGCCGTCGCACTGTCCAGCATCGGCTGGTGCTGGCTGGGCGACCGCACCCTGGTGGCCCTGGACCAGCGCGACTGGCACGGCTGGTTCGTGATGCCCACCGGCTGGCCGCTGGTCCTGTTCGCCGCCACGCTCTGGCTGGGCGGGGTGCTGACGGTGCTGGGCGCCTGCCGGACGCCGCGCGCGCTGCTGGACGATGCCGGCGCCCTGCTGCTGGTCCCCTTCACCGGGATCTTCCTGGCCGCACCGATCCCCTTCTCCCTGCGCGCCTACTACGACCGTTCGCTGTTCTTCCTGTATGCCATGGTCCTGATCTCCGTGCTGGGAGTCGCCGTCTGGGTGCTGGGCAGCGGGACAGGCGCCCTGGGATCGCAGGCGGCCGGCGCCGGCGCGGTGCTGGTGGCGGGCGTCCTGCTCTGCCCCGGCGCCGTCACCTGGCAGCGGGCCTGGGGCGGGCTGCGGGAAAACCACGACGTCTGGTCGCGGGCCCAGCAGGACCTGCTGCTGGCCAGCGACGGCCAGCTCGACGAGGTGGTGCTCCCCCGTCGAATGCCCCGGCGGGACTACACCAGTGACTGGCCCGGTGTCAGGGAGGCCGCCCTGCCCCGATTCCGAGTGCTCTACGGCATCGACGACAGCGTGCCGATCAGCTGGGCCGAGCCGTGACGTTGGCCACTTCCTCGTCGATGAGTTCCCGCCAACTGCGGACCAGCGGCGCATCCACATAGGCCTTGTACTGGCCCAGCGGCCGGGCGGCGCGGCCGATGTGGAAGGCGCGAACCCCGGCGCGGGCCAGCCACGGGACGTGCTCGGGCTGCAGACCACCACCGGCCATCACCAGCGCCGCCACCTCCGGTTTGGCCTTGCACCGGGCCAGCAGGTCGTCCAGCCCGTGCTCGACGCCGCGCGCGGATCCGGCGGTGAGCACCTGGTCCAGCTTCGGCAGCCGCGGCAGCACCCGCCACGCCTTGTCCAGGTCCAGCACCTGGTCAATCGCCCGGTGAAAGGTCCAGGGGCAGTCAGCTGTGGTGGCCAGGGCGGCGCAGACCTCGGTGTCCACCTCGTCGTAGCCGTTCAGGAAGCCGAAGACGACGCCGTCGGCTCCGGCGTCGCGATAGGCGTTGACCAGGCCCTGCAGCCGGACGAACTCACCGCCGTCGGTACCAAAGCCGGCCCGCAGCCGCACCATCACCCGCAGCTGAAGGCCGGTGGCGGCACGCACCTTCTCCACCAGCGCGGGTTCCGGCGACATGCCGCCGTCATCGAGGCTGCCGAGCAGCTCGATCCGGTCGGCACCACCCTCCTCGGCGCGCCGGGCATCGGCGTCGTGCAGACAGATGATCTCAAGCAGGCCGGGCATGGACACATCGTGCCATGTCAACGGCATTGGGGCCCGTCCGGGCCGGAATCCTGCCGGGCGCTGTCGTGGGCGACGATGTAGTGCGGCCGGGCCTTCACCTCGGCATAGATCCGCCCGATGTACTCCCCCACCAGCGCCAGCCCCAGCAGCTGGATTCCGCCGAGGACGGTCACCACGGCGATGGTGGTGATGTAGCCCGGGGCGTCCACCCCGTCCACCGCCCAATCGAAGAGCAGGTAGACCAGGTAGAGCAGCCCCACGGCTGTGGCCAGCACCCCCAGGCCGGTCAGTTTGCGCAATGGGCGGTCGTTGAAGCTGATCACCCCGTCCAGCCCGTAGTTCACCAGCTGTCGAAAGGTCCAGGAGGACTCACCGGCCGCCCGCCCCACATTGCGGTAGTCGATGGTCTCCACCGGAAAACCAATCCAGGCGAACAGGCCCTTGCTGAAGCGATTGCGCTCGCTGAGCAGCAGCAGGGCGTCGACGGCTGGCCGGGAGAGCATCCGGAAGTCGCCCACCCCGTCGGTCAGCTCCACGTCGATCAGCGAGTTCACCGTCCGGTAGTAGAGCCGGCTGAAGAAGGTGCGCACGGCCGGATCTCCGTCGCGGGTGCGCCGTGCCACCACCTGACCAACGTCACCGGACCGGATTCGTTCCCACATCTGGACCAGCAGTTCCGGTGGATGCTGCAGGTCCGCATCCATCACCACCACGACATCCCCGGTGGCCGCCCGCAGCCCGGCAAGCATCGCTGCCTCCTTGCCGAAGTTCCGGGAGAAGGAGAGCACCCGAATCCGGGGGTCGCGACTGGCCATCTCGCGGGCGACGTCGAAGGTGTCGTCGGGGCTGCCGTCGTCGACGATGATGATCTCCAGTTCGGCATCCAGTCGCCCATCCAGGGCACTCAGCTCCTCGTGCAGGCGCGCGAGGTTGTCAGCCTCCCGGTAGCACGGGACGACAATGGACAGGGTGGTGGTCACCTCGGAATGGTAGCCCGCCCGATGGACCCGGCCGGGCAGCTCACCGCACGATCACCGGCGTGGCCTCGTCCAGGCCGTAGTAGAACATCAGTCGGGGCTGCAAGGTCTTGGGGTGCAGCACGATGTAGTTCTCCGAATACTGCGGATAGGGCAGGTCTCGCAGCACATGCACGCGACTCGCCTTGCCCTCCTTCACCCGCTGGATTTCCACCAGGGTGGGTCGCCAGGCCTGGATGTTCCGCTCGACGGCAGGGGCCAGGGAGGTTGCGCTCTGCACGCCGCTGCCGCAGATGACCACCAGGGCGGCAGTTGCCAGCGCCGAGGTCTCGACCCCGCATCCCCACGTCAGCGCGACCGCCGCCAGGGAGCTGGCCGCGGCCACGACCAGCACCAGGGTGAGGCCGAAGTACATCATCCGACCGCCCGGGGCGCCCATCGCGGTGGGCATGGCCACGGCTCCCAGCGCGGCTCCCAGCAGCATGCCGACCACGGCCCCGCCCGGGACGGAACGCAGCTGCCAGGCAGCCAGCACCAGCAGCGCAACCAGCACGGCCAGCGCCAGGAGCACCGCGGCCGCCGAGATTGACTGGTAGGTCTGCATCCGAGGCTGGAAGAGCCCGTCGCGCCAGGCCCGGGAATTCACCCGGTGGGCCAACAACGTCAGCACCGCACCGTCAGCGGCCAATGCCACGGCGAACCGACGGGTTGCTAGCCCCTCGGTGCGGCTGGCGGCCACCAGCAGGGCAAGCACGCCAACCAGGCCACAGCCCAGGATCAGCGGATGGTGCACCACCAGCTGGGTGCTGGAGTGCACGGCGTTGCCCAGCGACTGTTGCCAGCCCGGATAGCCGTCCTGCGGAAAAGGGCTGCGACGGTAGGCGCGTCGGGCCCACAGCCCACGGGCGGCAAAACGCCCCAGCCCCACCAGACAGACCGGAATGGCGGTCGCCCACAGGGTGGCGGACCGCTTGGACACCAGCAGCAGGGCCACGCAGGCGCCCACCAGGGCCAGGGCCAGGAGTTCGTGGTGCAGGCAGGCCCACCAGCAGAGCAGGACGGTCACCCCCGCCAACCGAGGTGAGGGTCGCCGGGAGGTCTCCCACAGCTGCCGTAGGCAGACGAAGAGCAGCGCGCTGCCACCGACATAGCCGACGCAGGCGGACAGGAACATCACCGTCGAGCCTGCAATCGTCGGATCCTGCGCAAAGGTCGCGAACGGCAGCAGCGTCGCCAGCACGGCAACCACTACCCGTGGCCAGGGGTTGGCGACCCGTTGCTGGAGCACATCGGACAGCGGCCGCAGCAGGAAGTACAGGGCCAGCACCTGCGCCAGGCAGACCAGGGAAACCGTCGGACCGATCCAGTCCCGCAGCGACATCACGAGTTGGACGCCCATGTCCGCGAGCCGACCATTTCGATGGTCCAGGTCCTGCCAGGCCTGCACCGGAAGGCGCTGCCAGACCAAGCCACCCAAGGGCAGCCGGGAGCGGTTGGCAAAGTGCAGGTCATCCTGCGACCAGACCGGAACCCGCCAGAGGATGAGCCAGTAGCACCAGACGGTCAGGAAGGTCGCCCTGACATACCACTGGGTTCTGCGTTCGGACATGTGCGAACCCTAGACCAACCGCGCGCCGAGCCAGGGAATCTGCCGGATCAGGATCGTCGCCAGCAACGAGACCGCCAGCGCCATCAGCCACAGCGCCAGCACTCGGGGGACCATGGGCTCGATCGGGATAATCGAGTACTTGGTGGCCAGGCCGAGCACCAGGGGATGCACCAGGTAGATCCCGAGGGTGCGGGCCCCGAACCAGGCCAATGCGGCCTGGAGGCGTTGTCGACGCTGCAAGCGCTGCTCCTGGCTGCGGGCAAGGGCGAAGACCGCGACCCCGCTGATGACCACCGCCGGGGTGAGGTAGGCAAACCAGTAGCCGTCGGGCACTCCTCTTGCCCAGGACAGGCGCACGGTGAGCAGGAAGACGATGCTGATGGATCCGACCAGAGCCATCGGCAGCAGCCACCGGGGAACGCGCCGTGACGAGCTGGCGACCAGCGCCCCCAGCAGGACGAAGGGTGCGTAACCCGCCAGCTCCGGGCCGAGAACCCGATCCGCCATCCCGGAGAGGACCAGCGTCGGATCGAACTTCTCCGTCGCCTTCAACAGGACCATCACCAGCCACAGCACCACCAGATACCGGGCCAGCACACGGTTCTGGAAGATGTGCCAGAGCACGGGCATCAGCAGGTAGATGCCCATCATCACGGGCAGGAACCACAGGTGGTAGTAGCCACGAGGCATTTCCCTGATGACGGTCAGCACGGTGGGCTCCCGCCCCTTCTCGAACGCAGCGAAGAGCCGGTAGACCATGGCCCAGAAGATGAAGGCGCTGGCTAGCCGGGGCAACGACCCCCTCAGCATCGCTCTGGGGGTCACGGGTGCGGACCGGGTGAGGAAGAGGGCGCCAGTGATCATGAAGAAGACGGGCACACTCCATCGCACCGCCGAGTCCAGCAGGGCCAACCCCACCCAGGAGGCGCCGCGCAGCGGCACCTTGGCCCAGCAGAGCGCCGCCGCGTGCAGCAGGACGACGGCCACCGCCGCCGCGCAACGCAGCAGATCCAGGTAGGCGACCCGGGTGTCCCGGGGGACAGACGTCATGGTGGCTCCGAGGGTTGTGGGCGGGGGCTCCGGCACGACAACCTACCCTGTGTCAACGCCGCACGAGGGCGGCTCCCCGGTGGGGAACCGCCCTCGTGGTGATTCGTCGTGGTGGATGGATCAGAAGTCCATGCCACCCATGCCGCCGTCGGCGCCGCCGGGCATGGCGGGAGCCTTCTCCGGCTTGTCGGCGATGACGGCCTCGGTGGTGAGGAAGAGGGCCGCGATGGAGGCCGCGTTCTGCAGGGCAGAGCGGGTCACCTTGGCCGGGTCGATGATGCCCGACTCAACCATCTTCACGTACTCGCCGGTGGCGGCGTTCAGGCCCTCACCGACGGGCAGGTTGGCCACCTTCTCCGCGATGACGCCACCCTCGAGGCCGGCGTTCAGCGCGATCTGGCGCAGCGGGGCCTGGGCGGCCTGCAGCACGATCTGGGCGCCGGTGAGCTCGTCGCCTTCCAAGCCGTCGAGCTTGACGTTCTTGGCGGCCTGGATCAGCGCCACGCCACCGCCTGGGACGATGCCCTCCTCGACCGCGGCCTTGGCATTGCGGACGGCGTCCTCGATGCGGTGCTTGCGCTCCTTGAGCTCCACCTCGGTGGCCGCGCCGACCTTGATCACGGCAACGCCGCCGGCCAGCTTGGCGAGGCGCTCCTGCAGCTTCTCGCGGTCGTAGTCGGAGTCCGAGTTCTCGATCTCCTTGCGGATCTGCGAGACCCGACCGGCGATCTGGTCGGCATCGCCGGCGCCGTCGACGATGATCGTCTCGTCCTTGGTGATGCGGACGCTGCGGGCCTGGCCCAGCAGCTCCAGGGTGGCGGCCTCCAGCGAGAGGCCGACCTCCTGGCTGATGACGGTGCCACCGGTGAGGATGGCGATGTCGGCCAGCATGGCCTTGCGACGGTCACCGAAGCCGGGGGCCTTGACGGCAACCGACTTGAAGGTGCCACGGATCTTGTTGACGATCAGGCCGGCCAGGGCCTCGCCGTCGGTGTCCTCGGCGATGACCAGCAGCGGACGGCTGGACTGCATCACCTTCTCCAGCACCGGCAGCAGCTCCTTGAGCGAGGAGACCTTGCCGTCGACCAGCAGGACGTAGGGGTTCTCCAGCTCCGCCACCATCGCCTCGGTGTCGGTGACGAAGTAGGGGCTGATGTAGCCCTTGTCGAAGCGCATGCCCTCGGTCAGCTCGAGGTCGAGCCCGAAGGTGTTGGACTCCTCGACGGTGATGACGCCTTCCTTGCCGACCTTGTCCATCGCCTCGGCGATGATCTCGCCGACGGTGGTGTCAGCGGCGGAGATCGACGCGGTGGCGGCAATCTGCTCCTTGGTCTCGACGTCGATCGCCATGGTGCCCAGCTCTTCGCTGATGGCCTTGACGGCGGCCTCGATGCCCTTCTTCAGGCTCATCGGGTTGGCGCCGGCGGTGACATTGCGCAGGCCCTCACGGACCATTGCCTGGGCCAGCACGGTGGCGGTGGTGGTGCCGTCGCCCGCGACGTCGTCGGTCTTCTTGGCGACCTCCTTGACGAGCTCCGCACCGATCTTCTCGAAGGGATCCTCGAGCTCGATCTCCTTGGCGATGGACACGCCGTCATTGGTGATGGTGGGGGCGCCCCACTTCTTCTCCAGGACGACATTGCGGCCCTTGGGGCCGAGGGTGACCTTGACCGCGTCCGCCAGCGTGTTCATGCCACGCTCGAGCCCGCGGCGGGCCTCGATGTTGAATTCGATCAGCTTTGCCATGGTCTTTCGGGAGTCCTCCCGCGTCGGGGGCTTGGAGCCCCGGTTCTGTCAGGTGTCTGGGTGGAGGTTCTCGATGCCCGCGACGGACGGCTCCTTCGAGCCTCACCTGAACCTCACTGTTTGGCACTCGATCAGGCCGAGTGCCAAGTCCATGTTTAGCACTCGACACAAGCGAGTGCAAAGCCCCGGCACCCCTCGGAGGCACAATGAACTCATGACCAAGCCCTCCCCCGCGCGGCTGCCCGCCTCGCGTCGCATGATTCTGGTGCGCAATGCCGGGAACTGGTTGAACCTGAGCACCCCGCTGGGCCTGGCCGTCGCGGTGGCCGGCCGGGCGCGGGTGCGCCGCGGCCCACGCGGCCTGTGGTTTGCCGACGGCTATCGCCCGAGCTACCCCAATGGCGGCGCCTTCACCATCGGCAACGTGATCGCCACCCACCATGAGGACATCGACGCGCTCTTCGCGCGTCGCCCCGGGCTGCTGGAGCACGAGGAGAGCCACGCCTGGCAGTGGACGATGTGCGCCGGGCTGCCCTTCCTGCCGCTCTATGGCGTGATGGCCGCTTGGTCCCTGGTGCGACACCGGGATCTGGCGACGGGCAACTTCTTCGAATGCCAGGCCGACCTGGTGGACGGCGGCTATCGCGATCGGGAATGACCCCGCTCCCGACTGCGCCCGAGCATGCAGAACGCCCGCCGCGCGAGGCGACGGGCGTCCGGAACAGCTGGGACCTGATCAGTTCTTCAGGTCGTTGACCGCATCGTTGAACTTGTCCTTGCCCTGCTCAACCTTCTGGCCAACCTCACCGTCGAACTGCTGGGCTGCGCCCTCAGTCTGGAGCTGCTCGTTGTCGGTGGCGTCGCCAGCGGTCTCCTTGACCTTGCCGACGACCTGGTCCTTGGCGTTCTCGAACTTGTCCGCGATTCCCATGGGCACACTCCTTGATTTGGACCCCGGCAGCTCCCGGGATGGTGCTCTCGACGCTAGACCCCCGCAGCACCCCAGACCAGCACTTCCGCCCCCAGCGAACGACGGATCAGCGCGGCAGCCGAGCCGCGGAGCGCGCCTGCTGGCGATTCTCCCGCAACCGACGCAGTCGCCTGACCAGCAACGGGTCGTGCTGCAGCGCCGCCGGCTCGTCGATGATCTGGTTCAACAGCTGGTAGTAACGCGGCATCGAGAGGTCGAAGCGGGCCCGGATCTCCTGCTCGCGCAGGCTGCGGCTGCCCGTCCAGCTGCGTTCGAAGTCCAGGATGGCGGCCTGGCTCTCCCCCAGTGCGGGCAGGTCATCGTGACGCACGGCTTCAGACATGCGCTCGATTCTAGGTACGGCCGCCCCACCGATCGGGGAGGCGCGTCGATCGAGTGACCCGAAACCTGACAGACTGGGGTGCGCACTCCAACCGTCGAGCCAAGGGGAACCAGACAATGCAGCCGATGTCGGGAGCCATCCAGAACTATGCGTGGGGATCGACCACCTCGATCCCGGAGACCCTTGGCTTCCCCCAGACCGGCGAGCCGCAGGCCGAGTACTGGCTGGGAGCGCACGCCAGCGCACCGTCGACGGTGGGCGATGACAACCTGGCGGAGCTGATCGAGCGCCAGCCACAGATCGTGGGCGAGGCCAGCGTGCGGCAGTTCGGCCCCCGACTGCCCTACCTGCTCAAGGTGCTGGCCGCCAACCGCCCGCTCTCGCTGCAGGTGCACCCGTCACGCGAGCAGGCCGAGGTGGGCTTCGCGCAGGAGAATGCCGACGGCGTCCCGCTCGACGACCCGACCCGGACCTACAAGGACGACTGGCCCAAGCCGGAGCTGATGCTCGCGCTGACCCCCTTCGACGCGCTGTGCGGTTTCCGCGACCCCCAGCAGACCGCCGACCTGTTCGAGGCGCTGGAGATCCCCGAGGTGGACCAGATGGTGGCACCGCTGCGGCTGCGGGGCGGCTCGGCCGGCCTGGCCGAGGTCTTCCTGGATGCCCTGGGCCAGAGCGACGAGCGTCGCGACCTGGTCAATGCGGTGGCCGCCAAGTGCGTGCAGCACGTGGACGACGAGGGCCCCTTTGGCGATTTCTGCCGCACCGCGGTGATGCTCGACGAGTTCTACCCGGGCGACGCCTCGATCCTGGCCGCGCTGATGATGAACCGCTTCACCATGCAGCCCGGCGAAGGCGTCTTCCTGCCCGCTGGCAACCTGCACGCCTACCTCAAGGGCACCGGCATCGAGATCATGGCCAATTCGGACAATGTGCTGCGCGGGGGACTGACCCCCAAGCACATCGATGTCGACGCGCTGGTCTCCGTGGTGGACTTCGACGCCGCCCCCGTGGAGTTGGTGCGCGCCGTCGAGGAGGCCCCCGGGCTGCTGCGCTACCCCACCCCTGCCCCGGAATTCGCCCTGTGGCAGCTGGAGTTGACCGGCGACCTCGAGGTCTCGCTGCCCGCCAGCGACACCGGCCGCATCCTGCTGGTGATCGACGGCAGCTTGCGCGACGCCAACGGGATGGAGCTGGGCAAGGGCAAGGCCGCCTTCCTGCCGGCCGGCGAGCACGCCACGGTCAGCGGCCAGGCGACGGCCTTCCTGGCGGCCCCCGGCATCTGACGCCCCCAAAGCTGGGCGCGGCTTGTCCAAGCAGCGCCCCACCGGCACAATTGACCGGTCGGCCCAGCATCAGCACGATCCTGGGGCGACACGCCCCAGTAGCTCAGTAGGTAGAGCGCCTCTCTTGTAAAGAGGATGTCGCGGGTTCGACTCCTGTCTGGGGCTCCATCACCGGGGTCAGTCCTGCACCAGCGGGCGCCCGGCCGCCTTCCAGCCACGCATCCCACCAGCCAGTTCCACGGCATCGATGCCATGCTCGCGCAGCAGGGTCGTGGCCTTCTTCGCCTTGCTGCCACCACCGCAGGTGACCGGCAACGGCCCCTCGGTGACGGGCAGGTCGATCAGCCGGGCCACCAGCTGGTCGAGCGGAATGTGGACCGCGCCGGGGGCGTGCCCCTCGGCCCACTGGGCCTGGGCACGCACGTCCAGGATCACGGCGTCGTCGGCCAGCTCGTCGGGCGTGGTCTGCGGCAGGGTTTCGTCCATGCCTCCATTGTGCCGGTCGGGCCAAGTGGCATTCACATACCCCACTGGGTATCGTGGGAGCTGCACTCCCACGTGGAAGGAAAGCCCATGAAACTCGTCGTCGTCGGTGGCGTCGCCGCCGGAATGTCCCTGGCAGCCCGGGCCCGCAGGCTCGACGAGCATGCCGAGATCGTCGTCCTCGAACGCTCCCACCATGTGTCCTTCGCCAACTGCGGCCTGCCCTACCACATCGGCGAGGTGATCACCGATCGCGATCGGCTGCTGCTGCAGACCCCCGAGAGCCTGCGGGAGAGCCTCAACCTGGACGTTCGCCTTCGCCAGGAAGTGGTCGACGTCGACGCCCCGAACCGCACCGTGACCGTCCGGGACCTGGATTCCGGCCGGGAGTACCAGGAGAACTACGACGAGCTGGGGCTGTGCATGGGCGCTCGGGCGGTCATTCCGCCGGTTCCCGGCGCCGACCTGCCGGGCATCCACGTGCTGCGCAGCCTCGGCGACATGGACCGGATCAAGCAGCGGGTGGATCGTGACCCCGCGGGCCTGCGCGCCCTGGTGGTGGGCGCCGGCTTCATCGGTCTGGAGGCCGCGGAGAATCTGCGCGAGCGGGGCGCCGAGGTGCACGTGGTGGAGATGGCGCCGCAGATCCTGCCGCCGGTGGACCACGAGATCGCCGCCAATGCAGAGCAGGTCCTGCGCACCCACGGCATCAAGCTGCACCTTGGCACCGCCGTCACCGGCTTCGCGCAACAGGGCCAGCGGATCGTCGCCAGCCTGGGCGACGGCTCCACCCTGGAGGCGGACCTGGTGGTGCTGGCCATCGGGGTGAAGCCGCTGACCGAGCTGGCTGTCGCCGCCGGCGCCCAGATCGGCCCGCGGGGTGGCATCGTCGTCGACGAGCACCAGCGCACCACCGTCGAGCATGTCTGGGCCGCGGGTGACGTGGTGGAGAGCCGGCACACCGTGCTGCCCGACAGTCACGTGATCGCCCTGGCCGGGCCCGCCAATCGGCAGGGTCGCGTCGCGGCGGAGAACATCTGCGGCCGCGAGACCAGCTATGACTCCACCCAAGGCACTTCGGTGGTCAAGCTCTTCGCCATGACGGTGGCGGCCACCGGTGCCAACAGCCGCCAGCTCGCCCAGGCCGGGATCCCCTTCTGGACGGTGCATGCGCACCCCACCGGGCACGCCGGTTACTACCCCGGCACCTCGCCGATGCACCTCAAGCTGCTCTTCTCCCCCACCGACGGCAAGCTGCTGGGCGCGCAGTGCGCCGGCTTCGACGGCGTCGAGAAGCGGATCGACGTGATCGCCACCGCCCTGCGCTTCGGCGGCACCGTCTTCGACCTGGAGAAGCTGGAACTCAGCTATGCCCCGCCCTATGGCTCCGCGAAGGATCCGGTGAACATGGCCGGATTCCTGGCCAGCAATGTGATCCGGGGCGACGCCAAGCTCTGGTACCCGGACGCGGACCTGACCGGGTGCCGGGTGGTCGACGTCCGCGAACCCACCGAATTCGACGTCTGGCACCTCGACGGCTCCCAGAACATTCCGCTCGGCCGGATCCGCGAGGAACTGGACGGTTGGGACCGCAACCAGCCCGTCCGGCTGCTGTGCGCGGTCGGTTTCCGCAGTTATCTGGCGCACCGGATCCTGGTGCAGCGCGGCTTCACCGATGTCGCCTTCCTGTCCGGCGGCAGCACCACCTACCGCGCGTGGTCCACACCGGAGCGCGGGGAGCAGGACGCGCCGGTGGATCTGAGCGTCTTCACCCAGCCCACCGCCAGCCAGCCGAGCCAGCCACAGGCGCCCACTGCCTTCACCACCGCCCTGATGGGCGCGCAGACCATTGACCTGGACTGCACCGGCCTGGCCTGCCCTGGCCCGATCATGAAGCTCTCGGAGACCATGAAGGGCCTGCGCCCGGGCGACGAGATCGTGGCACACGTCTCGGACATGGGCTTTGCCAGCGACGGCCCGGCCTGGGCCAAGCGCAATGGCCATGAGCTGGTGGGCCTGGAGCCCGACGGCTCCGGGCTCAAGGCCACCTTCCGGCACACCGGGGAGACTGCCCAGGCCTCCGCGCAGGCACCCGTCGCGTCGAAAAACAAGAACTCCTTCGTGGTCTTCTCCGCAGACCTGGACAAGGTGATCGCGGCCTTCATCATCGCCAACGGTGCGCTCTCGATGGGCAATCAGGTGAGCATGTTCTTCACCTTCTGGGGGCTGAACTCGCTGCGTGACCCGAGGGCGCCCAAGCGGGAGATGAAGCCGATGGACAAGATGATGAAGGCGATGATGCCCTCCAGCGCGGAGGCCCTGACGCTCTCGCAGATGAACATGGGCGGCGCCGGCACGGCGATGATCAAGAACACCATGAAGCAGCACCACGTGGCGTCGGTGAGCGAGATGATCCAGTCCGCGCTGGACGGCGGCGCCCGGCTGATCGCCTGCACCATGACGATGGACCTGCTGGGGATCACCAAGGAAGATCTGCTGCCGGGCGTCGAGTTCGGCGGCGTGGCGACCTTCCTGGACGAGGCCAGCGACTCCCAGACCACGCTGTTCATCTGACCAGAAAGAAAATGTGGATGGTTACCACCGTCGACGGTGGTAACCATCCACACTCTTTTTTCCCGGCCTTCTCCGGGTCATGACAGGATGGCCCGGTGAACGACAAACAGATGGCCCCGATCGAACCCGGCACATGGGAGAAGATGGTGGCGGCCAACCCGGAGCACCCGCACAACTACGCCCAGCGCTTCCGCACGATGGCAGCCAATGGCGCCGACCTGCTGGGCGAGGCCCGCTTCATCGACGCGATGGCCGCCCGCAATGCGCACATCCTGGACGCGGGCTGTGGGCCGGGCCGGCATGCCACCTGGCTGGCCGAGCGCGGCCACCGGGTGGTCGGTGTTGATCTTGACCCGACCTTGATCGAGATCGCCCGACGTGAGGCGCCCGGCCCGGACTACTTCGTGCAGGACCTGGCCGTGCTGGACCTGCCCGGTCAGGGCGTCGACGAGGGCTTCGACGCGATCCTGTGCGCCGGCAATGTGATCGCCTTCCCCGCGCCCTCCAGCCGTCGTCGGATCCTGGCCAATCTGGCCCGGCACCTGAACCCGGAGGGTCGAGCCGTGATCGGCTTCGGCGCGGGCCGCGGCTACGACTTCGGCGACTTCCTGGCCGATGCCGAGGCCAGCGGCCTGGTGCTGCAGCTGGGCCTGTCCACCTGGGATCTGAAGCCCTTCCAGGAGGGCTCGGACTTCCTGGTGGCGGTCTTCACCCGCGCCTGAGCCGCCCGCCTAGGCTGGGGGCATGAGCCCCACCATCGAGATCGTCCGCGGCGACATCACCACCCTGGCCGAGCCGGTCGACGCCGTCGTCAATGCCGCCAACTCCGGCCTGCTGGGAGGCGGCGGAGTGGACGGCGCCATCCACCGTCGCGGCGGGCCACAGATCCTGGCCGAGTGCCGGGAACTGCGCCGCACCAGCCTGCCCGACGGGCTGCCGGCCGGGCAGGCGGTGGCCACCACCGCCGGGAACCTGGATGCCCGCTGGGTGATCCACACCGTCGGGCCGGTCTGGGCCAAGACCATCGACAAGTCGGCCACGCTGGCCTCCTGCTACCGGGAGTGCCTGCGGGTGGCCGACGAGCTGGGCGCCACCGCGGTGGCCTTCCCCACCATCTCCGCCGGCGTCTACGGCTGGCCGATGGACGACGCCACCAGGATTGCCGTGCAGACGGTGCAGCAGACCCCCACATCGGTGCAGCGGGTGGTCTTCGTCGCCTTCAACGAGGCCGCCGAGACGGGTTATCGGCAGGCGCTGGGAGCGTGACGAGGGCTCGGACGTCGTGGCTCACGCCTGCTTCTTGCCGGACTTGAGCATGGTGGAGCCGACGATGAAGACCACCAGGCCGATCGCGACGTAGTTGGCGATCCTGGCGTACTGCTTGAGCAGCACGACGGCGGGCTCGCCCACCTGCCAGCCGAACCAGAAGTAGCCCAGCATCCAGACGGTGCTGGCCAGGAAGTCCAGCGCCATGAACTTCTTCCAGCTCATCCCCGTCGAGCCGGCCAGGACGAAGATCACCTGCATCAGCGGCAACGGGATCGGGACATAGGCGACGAACATGCCCAGCCACCCCAGCTTGTGCGCCCAGCGCTCGGCTCGGGCGTAGTTCTTGGCGGCACGCTTGGACTGCCCGGCCCAGACCTCGATCATCCCGCGGCCCCAGAGCTTGCCGGCCCACCAGAAGACCCAGTCGAACTTGATCGACATCAAGGATCCGGCCATCAGGTAGAACCACCAGTTCGGGGCTAACCCCTGACTGGCCAGGGCACCCATGGCGGCGGTGCCGGAGCGGGAACCTGTCAGGCCCACCAGCAACGGCGGGTTGAGGCCGAGCAGCCAGCCGCGCAGCGGCAGCATCGCCAACCCGAACAACCCCATGAACATGATCCAGCCCATGCACTGCTTGTCGGCCTTGCCGGGCTGGTGCTTCCACGGCATACCGGGCTGATCCCACCACGGCTTCTCCGCCTCGTCGTCAACGGCGGTGGACGCCTGGGGGCTCTGGTTCATGGCGCCCAATCTACCCGGCGTCGGGAGCGCCCCCGCCAGCCCGCTCCGCCGGTGGCCCAGCCCTCCGACTGGCAGCCGGAGAACCGCGGCCACCGCTGGCGGTCTGCGTCAGCCCACCTGCTCGCGGGCCTTCTCAAAGGCGGCAACGGCCGCCTCAAGGTCTTCCCGGGTGAGGTTGGCCGACATCTGGGTGCGGATTCGCGCCTTGCCCTTGGGCACCACCGGGTAGCTGAAGGCGCGCACGTAGATTCCCTCGGCCAGGATGATGTCGGCCATCTGCGCGGCCTTGACCGCGTCGCCGATCATGACCGGCACGATGGCGTGGTCACTCTCGGGAATCTCGAAGCCCCGCTTGCCCATCTCTGCCCGGAACCAGGCGGTGTTCTCGTTCAGCCGGGCCCGCAGGTCGCCGGAGCGCTCCAGCACCTCGATGGTGGCCATCGACGCGGCGGTGATCGCCGGCGCCAGCGAATTGCTGAACAGGTAGGGGCGGCTCTTCTGGCGCAGCATCTCGACGATCTCGGAGCGGGCGCAGGTGTAGCCGCCCGAGGCGCCACCCAGGGCCTTGCCCAGGGTGCCGGTGATGATGTCGACGCGATCCTGCACACCGTACTTCTCCGGGGTACCGGCGCCGTGCTCGCCGACGAAGCCGACGGCGTGCGAGTCGTCCACCATCACCAGTGCGTCGTACTTCTCCGCCAGGTCGCAGATCTGGTCCAGCGGCGCCAGGTAGCCGTCCATCGAGAAGACGCCGTCGGTGGCGATCAGCCGGTAGCGGCAGTCCTTGGCGGCAATGAGCTGGGCCTCCAGATCGGCCATGTCGCGGTTCTTGTAGCGCAAGCGCCTGGCCTTGCTCAATCGCACCCCGTCGATGATCGACGCGTGGTTCAGCTCGTCGGAGATGATCGCGTCCTGCTCACCGCAGAGCACCTCGAACAGGCCGCCATTGGCATCGAAGCAGGAGCTGTACAGGATGGTGTCCCACTCACCCTCCTCGTCCTGGACCTGCGAGCCTGCGAGCGCGGGGGGTTCGAAGGGGGGTCGTCCCCCCTCGTCCTGGACGAGGGGATGCAGGAAGCTGGTGATCCTGCCCTCCAGCTGGGTGTGCTGATCCTGGGTGCCGCAGATGAAACGCACCGACGCCATCCCGAAGCCCCACCGGTCCAGGGCGGCCTTGGCGGCGTCGATCAGCACCGGGGAGTCGGCCAGGCCCAGGTAGTTGTTGGCGCACAGGTTGACCACCTCGCGTCCCTGCACCTGGATGTGGGCGCTCTGCGCGGAGCTGAGCGGCACCTCCACCTTGTACAGTCCGTCGGCCTTGAGCTGCTCCAGCTGGGCAGCAAGATCATCCTTGAGGGTGGTGTACATGGTCAGCTCCAATCCATCACGACCTTGCCACCCCGGCCATTGCCGGCGGTCGCGAAGGCCTCATCGAATTCGGTGTACGGGAAGCGGTCGGTGATCACGCCGGAGATGTCCAGGCCGGATTCCAGCAGCACGCTCATGGCGTACCAGGTCTCGAAGATCTGCCGGCCGGTCACCCCCTGCAAGGTCAACATGTTGAAGATGATCTTGCTGAAGTCGATCTCGGTGGGCCTGCTGGGGGTGCCCAGCAGCGCGATCCGCCCGCCGTGGGTCATGTGGTCGATCATGCTGGCCAGCGCGATCCCGGAGCCGGACATCTCCAGGCCGATGTCGAAGCCCTCCTTCATCTGGGCGCGCTCGAAGACCACGTCGAGGCTCTCCCTGCCGACATTGATCGTGTCCTTTAGTCCCAGCGTGCGGGCCAGCTCCAGCCGCTCGTCGGAGAGGTCACTGACGACGACGTGCCGGGCGCCGGCGTGCTGGGCCACCAGGGCGGCCATGATGCCGATCGGGCCGGCACCGCTGACCAACACGTCCTCACCCAGGCTGGGGAACTGCAGGGCGGTGTGGACGGCATTGCCGAAGGGGTCGAAGATGGCGGCGACGTCGGGATCGATCGGCCGGTGATGCACCCAGACATTGCCGGCGGGCATGGTGAAGTACTCGCTGAAGCAGCCGGTGACCATGTACCCGATCCCCTGGGTGTTGCGGCACAGGTGCCGCTTGCCAGCCAGGCAGGCGCGGCATCGGCCACACACATAGTGCCCCTCCCCGCTGACGAACTGCCCGATCGTGAGATCCTCGACGGCCGACCCCAGCCCGACGATCTCGCCACAGAATTCGTGGCCGATGGTCAGCGGAGTGGGCACCACCCGCTGTGCCCATGGATCCCAGCTGTCGATGTGCAGGTCCGTGCCGCAGATCCCGGTGCGCAGCACCTTGATCAACACCTCATTGGGCCCGGGAACCGGCTCGGGAACGTCCAGCAACTGCAGCCCCGGCTCGGGGGCAACCTTGACCAGCGCCTTCATCATTTCTCCTCACGCCACTGTGACACCGAAAATACTCGTGCCAGGGCCGCGCCTCCAAGGCAACCTGGCCCTTGACCGGCCTTCCCCACACAAGCCCGAGCGGGCAGACTTACTGCGTGGCGATCAGCTCCTTCGACATGTTCAAGATCGGCATCGGGCCGTCCAGTTCGCACACCGTGGGCCCGATGCGCGCCGCGGCGCGCTTTGCCGCGGATCTGGCGGCCGGGCCGGACCTGCCGCGGGTGACCCGGGTGAAAGCCGAGCTCTTCGGCTCCTTGGGGGCCACCGGGCACGGTCACGGCTCCCGGCCCGCCGTGCTGCTCGGCCTGGAGGGCGAGCAGCCGGAGAGCGTCGACACCCGTCGCGCCCCGGAGCGCACCGCACAGATCGAGGCCTCCCGACGGCTGCGGCTGGCCTCGCCGGACGGGCCCGAGATCCGCTTCGACCCGGATCGGGATCTGGTGCTGCACCGCACCCGCCGGCTGGATTTCCATTCCAATGGCATGGTCTTCACCGCCTTCGCCGGGGATGAGCACCTGGTCCGTCGCACCTTCTACTCGATCGGTGGCGGCTTCGTGCTGGAGGACGACGGGAGCGGGCATCCGCAGGTGAGACTCGATTCCACACCCGTTCCGTTCGACTTCCGCACCGGCGCCCAGTTGCTGGAGCACTGCCGGGATCATCGGCTGAGCATCCCCGAGGTGCAGTTGGCCAATGAGGTGGCGCTGGGTCACAGCGAGCAGGAGGTGCGCGACGGCCTGCTGCGGATCTGGCGGGTGATGGACGACTGCATCGCGGCGGGCTGTGCGACGTCGGGAGTGCTGCCCGGCGGGTTGAAGGTGCGACGCCGGGCCCATCGGCTGCACCTGGACCTGACCGCCCGGGAGCGCCAGCCGGCCGGCCCGGTCGATCCGCTGGCGACGATGGACTGGCTGACGCTGTGGGCGCTGGCGGTCAATGAGGAGAATGCCTCGGGTGGCCGGGTGGTGACCGCCCCCACCAATGGTGCGGCGGGGATCATTCCGTCGGTGCTGAAGTACGCCCACACCTACATGCCGGGCGCGGGCGACCAGACGGTGGTCGACTTCCTGCTGACCGCCGGCGCGATCGGCTCGATCTACCAGCAGAGCGCCTCCATCTCCGGCGCCGAGGTGGGCTGTCAGGGCGAGGTGGGGGTGGCCGGCTCGATGGCCTCGGCGGGTCTGTGCCAGGTGCTGGGCGGCAGCCCGCAGCAGGTCTGCAATGCCGCCGAGATCGGCCTGGAGCACCATCTGGGGCTGACCTGCGATCCCGTCGGGGGCCTGGTGCAGATCCCGTGCATCGAGCGCAATGCGGTGGCCAGCGTGCAGGCGATCACCGCCGCCCGGCTGGCGCTGCAGGGCGACGGTCAGCAGATCGTGAGCCTGGACCAGGTGATCAGGACGATGATGCAGACCGGTGCGGACATGAAGACCAAGTACAAGGAGACGGCCCGCGGCGGCCTGGCGGTCAACATCGTCGAGTGCTGACCGGGCTCGTCGCCCCACGCAACCACGATCCCCGAGCTTGTCGGGGGGCCTGGCCCAGAGGGCTCGCCTCAGACCCGGTGGTACTTGACCGTGCGACGGGGCTCGGCCATCAGCTCGGCCACCTGCTCGCGCCAGGTCAGGTAGTGCGCCTGGGTCTTGTGGAAGTCCAGGTCCTCGGGAGCGGTGTAGTGCTCCACCAGGCAGAAGATGGTCGGATCCTCGTCGGACTGGATCAGCTCGAAGAGTTCGACGCCGGGCTCGAGCCGACTGGCCTGGGCATTGGTCAACGAGGCCTCTTTGAAGGCCTCGACGCCGTCGGGGGTGGTGTGCACATTGCAGTGGACGATCAGCATGGTTCTCTCTTCCTTGGGTCGGGACGCCGAATGGTCACCGGCGCCGTCACCTTCCAGCATGCTGCATCCCGCCGAATCTCGACCAGTCGTTCACCCTTTCGTCACATTGGCCGATGTCGCCCCTTGTCATCAGAAATCCATAGGGTTAAATCCGGGGGTCACCCTTCACGTCAGAGGTGTGATGTGAGAGTCTGGGCGAAGTGGACAAAGCATGTCCACTGATTCCACTACGGATCGTCGGGCACGTACCTGCCCGTGGAAAGGAAGTGTGGCCATGGCCACCGTCAGTTTCAATGACGCCTCTCGCGTCTACCCCGGAGCCGACCGCCCCGCCGTCAACAAGCTCAACCTCGAGATCGAGGACGGCGAGTTCATGGTGCTCGTTGGCCCGTCCGGTTGTGGCAAGTCCACGAGCCTGCGCATGCTGGCTGGCCTGGAAGAGGTCAACGCCGGCAGCATCCACATCGGTGACCGCGACGTCACCGATCTTCCCCCCAAGGACCGTGACATCGCCATGGTCTTCCAGAACTACGCGCTGTACCCGCACATGACCGTCGCGGACAACATGGGCTTCGCGCTGAAGATGCAGAATGTGGCCAAGGAGGAGCGCCAGCAGCGCGTCCTGGAGGCCGCCAAGCTGCTCGGCCTGGAGGACTTCCTGTCCCGCAAGCCGAAGGCGCTCTCCGGTGGTCAGCGTCAGCGCGTCGCCATGGGCCGCGCGATCGTGCGCAACCCGCAGGTCTTCCTGATGGACGAGCCGCTGTCCAACCTGGACGCCAAGCTGCGTGTGCAGACCCGTACCCAGATCGCGGCCCTGCAGAGCCGGCTGGGCGTCACCACCGTCTACGTCACGCACGACCAGGTTGAGGCCATGACCATGGGCGACCGCGTCGCGGTGATGAAGGACGGCGTGCTGCAGCAGGTCGACACCCCGCTGGCACTGTACGACACCCCCGCCAACCTCTTCGTGGCCGGCTTCATCGGCTCCCCCGCCATGAACCTGATCGGCGGCAAGGTCGTCGACGGTGGCGTGCAGGTGGGTGACTACGTCGTGCCCGTGCCCCGCGAGGTGCTCGCGAAGGCCCCCGGCGAGACCAATGTCACCTTGGGCATCCGCCCGGAGACCTTCTCGGTTGCTCCCGACAACAACGGCATCGGCGTCGACGTCGCCGTCGTCGAGGAACTGGGCGCCGACGGTTACATCTACGGCACCCTGGCCGGCCTGCCCGACGACGAGAAGCTCACCGCCCCGCAGATCGTGGCTCGCGTCAGCGGCCGCGTGCAGCCCAAGCGCGGCGAGACCGTGCGCCTGGCGGTCTCCCCCGACGATGTGCACGTCTTCAGCAATGAGTCGCAGCTGCGCATCTCCGGCGGCACCAACACCTGGCGCGTCTGATCCACACCGGATCACCCAGCAAGCAACGAAGGGCCCCCGCCGCGGCGGGGGCCCTTCGCCTGTAACGTCTGGGGTCAGGCCTGCAGTTCCAGCGGTTCGTAGGACGGCACCGGATCGGTGCGCAGGCGGGCCATGCTGCGGGTGTCGAAGCGCTGGCCGTCGTAGCTGAGTTTCTGCCGCTCGATCCCCTCCTGGATGAAACCGGCGGCCTCGGCCACCCGGGCTGAGGCCGGGTTGTTCAGCCTGTGCCCCAGTTCCAGCCGGTACAGCGGATTGGGCGACAGGAACAGGGCGTGGTCGGCGATGGTGCACACCGCGCGCTTGGTCCAGCCCTTGCCGCGCCCCTGGCGTGACATCCAGTAGCTGACCCAGCCGATCGAGTTCTTCCGGTCCATGTGGGTGATCCCCACCCCGCCGATGGCGACGCCGTTGTGCACGATCGCGAAGCGCCGATCGGCCTTCCACGACTCGATCGCGGCCCGGGCGGCGGCCACGTCGGCCATCTCCGGCAGTTCCCGCGACAGGTCGGCTGCGGCGCGTCGATGACGCAGCAGCGCCGGGGCGTCGGAGAGCTGCCAGGGCCTGAGGATCGGTTCGCCGGTCATGGCGATCAGTGTGGAGCCGAAGCGCCAGCGGACACAAGTGGGCCGACACATCTGGGTTTGCCCGACCGCTGTCTAGATCTGGACGCGGTCGGCACCCACCGCGCAAAGCACCTAGTGTCGGTGCAATCCCACCCAGGAGGCCGTCGTGACCCAGAGCAACAAGACCCCCAGCCCCGAGAGCCAGGCTGCCGAATTCCAGATCAGTCGGCTGACCCGCGGGTTGCGCACCGGGCTGGACAGCGATCCCGCCCGGCAGGCCGTGGTGCCGCCGATCCACCTGTCCACCAACTACGCCTTCCGCGGGCTGGAGGGCCGGGGCGAGTACGACTACTCGCGCACCGCCAATCCCACCCGGGCCCTGTTGGCGGAGGCCCTGGTGACGCTGGAGCACGGGGCCGCCGCGGTGGTCACCAACAGCGGCATGGCCGCGCTCACGCTGTGCATCAATGCCTTCGTCCCGGCCGGCGGACGGGTGGTCGCTCCGCACGACTGCTACGGCGGCAGTTGGCGCCAGTTGCAGTGGTTGTCCGACAAGGGCGCCCTGCGAGTGGACTTCGTCGACCTGACCGATCCGAAGGTGGTGGCCGCCAGTCTGGCGGAGCCGGCCGACCTGGTGCTGGTGGAAAGCCCGTCGAATCCGCTGCTGCGGCTGACCGACATCGCCACGGTCAGCCAGGCCGCGCAAGCCGCGGGCGCCCTGGTGGCGGTGGACAACACGTTCTGCTCACCCGCGCTGCAGCAGCCGCTGGAGCTGGGTGCCGACCTGGTGCTGCACTCCACCACCAAGTTCATCAACGGCCATTCCGACGTGGTGGGCGGCGTGGTTGTTGCCCGGGACGCCGCCCACGGGGAGCTGATGGCGGGCTGGGCCAACTGTCTGGGGCTTACCGCGGGGGCCTTCGACTCCTATCTGGTGCTGCGCGGCCTGCGCACCCTGGATGCCCGGGTGCGGGTGCACGAGGAGAATACCCAGGCCGTGCTGCGGCTCCTGCAGGAACATCCCGCCGTCGCCCGGGTGCACCACCCGTCGCTGCCGGCACACCCGGGTCACGAGCTGGCCGCGCGGCAGCAGCCCGGTGGTTTCGGCTCGCTCCTGAGCTTCGAGCTGACCGGCGGCCGCCCCGCCGTGGAGCGCCTGGTGGACGGGCTGCAGCTCTTCCTGCTGGCCGAGAGCCTGGGCGGGGTGGAGAGCCTGGTCTGCCACCCGGCGTCGATGACGCACGCCGCCATGCCACCCGAGGTGCAACGGGCCGCCGGCATCACCGACGCGATGCTGCGGGTCAGCGTCGGGATCGAGGCCGCCGGGGACCTGGTGGCGGATCTGCGGGCCGGGCTGGATCGCGCCCTGGGGTGACGACCGCGGCCGCATCAGGCCGGACAAATTCCGCACTTCACCAGCTTTGCGGTCGCAACTGCCCCCGCCGCCTCTTCCGCACCGCAGAAGTGATGGCACTATGAAGGGGTGCCTCGCTTCCTGTCCGCCAAACCCGACGCCCGGTTGATCCCCCTGCCCTGGGGGACGCCGCTGGCGAATTGGCCGACGGAACAGCTCGTCGCCCTGCCCCGAGGAATCTCCCGGCATGTGGTGCGCTTCATCACCGTGGGCGACCAGGTCTATGCCGCCAAGGAGGTGATCGAGCACCTGGCGATCCACGAATACCGGATGCTGCACGACCTGATGCGGCTGAGCACGCCGGCGGTGGAGCCGCTGGGCGTGGTCACCGGCCGGATCGGCGACGATGGCGAACCGCTCGACCCGGTGCTGATCACCCGCCACCTGCAGTTCAGCCTGCCCTACCGCAGTCTGTTCAGCTCGGGCGTCCGGCAGGACACGGTGATGCGGCTGATCGACGCGCTGGTGGTGCTGCTGGCCAGGCTGCACCTGCTGGGTTTCCTGTGGGGCGACGTCTCGTTGTCCAATGTGCTCTTCCGGCGCGACGCCGGGGCGTTCGCCGCCTACCTGGTGGACGCCGAGACCGGCGAGTTGCACGACGAGCTGACCAAGGGCCAGCGCGAGCACGACCTGCAGATTGCCCGCACCAACCTGTTCGGCGAATTCCTGGACCTGGAGGCCGGCGGCCTGCTGGACGAGGCACTCGACCCGCTGAACCTGGTGGAGACCATCGAGAGCCGCTACCGTGAGCTGTGGGCGGAGCTGACCGGTGTCGAAGAGTTCGGCGGCAATGAGCTGCACCGGATCGAGTCCCGGGTGCGTCGACTGAATGCGCTGGGCTTCGACGTCGCGGAGTTGGACATCACCACCTCGGCCGACGGCCACACCGTGCGGATCCAACCCAAGGTGGTGGACGCGGGGCACCATTCCCGTCGCCTGATGCGCCTGACCGGGCTGGACACCGAGGAGAACCAGGCCCGACGGCTGCTCAATGATCTGGACACCTTCCGGGCGCGCACCAACCAGCAGCACGTCGACGAATCCCAGGTGGCGCACCAGTGGCTCACCCAGATCTTCGAACCGACCGTGGCCTGCATCCCGCCGGATCTGGCGGGCAAGCGCGATGCCGCGCAGTTCTTCCACGAGGTGCTCGACTACCGCTGGTACGCCAGCCAGCGCAATGGATACGAGGTCTCCACCATCGATGCCGCCCACGGCTACATCCAGGATGTGATGCGCAATCTGCCCGACGAGGCGATCGCCGAGGACGCGATGGAGCAGATCGCCGAGGGCAATCGAGTGCTGGCCAATCCCTTCGACCCTTCCCAGGGCTACCTGGACGAGGTGGAGGACAAGCCCTATGACCCGTGGGAGGATGGCCTCGACGAGACCGAGGAGACCCCCGCACCCTTCGGCGGTTTCGACATCTTTGCCCTGCGAGCGAAGGCGAAGTCCTGACCATGCCTACCCACCCGTCCCGCCGCGAGCTGCCCATCTGGGTGGCCCCCGCGATGCTGTTCATCACCGGACTGGTGCCGCTCCTGCTGGCCCGCACCACCGAGTGCCTCTCGCTGGCCGACGGCTCCCCCAGCCCCGAGCAGGTCTGCACCTCCAGCATCCCGGTCGGCGCCTGGCTCTTCGCCGGCATCTGCTGGATTGCCGCGCTGGTGATCTTCCTGGCCCAACGCCAGGATCGGCTGCGCTGATCATGCTGGGGACTGGCCGTGCCCGGTCCCGTAGACTGGCGCGGTGAACTTTCGCCTGTATGACAGCGCCACGCGCCAACTGACCGACTTCGAACCCCTCCACGAGGGCAAGGTGTCGATCTACCACTGTGGCCTGACCGTGCAGAGCGCCCCGCACCTGGGCCACATCCGCAAGGAGGTGGTCTTCGACGTCCTGCGGCGCTGGCTGACCTTCAGCGGATGCGAGGTGACCATCGTCGCCAATGTCACCGACATCGACGACAAGATCCTCGCCAAGTCCGCCGAGGCCGGCGTCGAGTGGTGGGCGCACGCCTACCGCTTCGAGAACGAACTGCACGCCGCCTACCGGTCGCTCGGCTGCCTGCCGCCCAGCTACGAGCCGCGTGCCACGGGCCACATCCCGGAGATGGTCGAGCTCATCGCCGAACTCATCGACAAGGGCCACGCCTACCCGGCGCCCGATGAGTCCGGCGACGTCTACTTCGACGTGAAGTCCTGGCCCGCCTACGGCCGCCTGTCCCACCAGAAGGCCGACGACATGGAGGCCGCCGAGGATTCCGACCCGCGCGGCAAGCGTGACCCTCGCGACTTCGCCCTGTGGAAGGGCTGGAAGCAGGGCGAGCCCGAGACCGCGTCGTGGCCCTCCCCGTGGGGCCGCGGCCGTCCGGGCTGGCACATCGAGTGCTCCGCGATGGCCGGAAAGTACCTCGGTGACGCCTTCGACATCCACGGTGGCGGCCTGGACCTGCGCTTCCCGCACCACGAGAACGAACTGGCGCAGTCGACCGCGGCCGGGCGCCCGTTCGCGAAGTACTGGATGCACAACGCCTGGGTGACCATGGCCGGCGAGAAGATGAGCAAGTCGCTGGGCAATACCGCGCTGGTCACCGAGGTGACCAAGACCTACAACCCGCGCGCGGTGCGCTTCTTCCTGCTGGCACCGCACTACCGCAGCATGATCGAGTTCTCCCCCGCCGACGAGGAGTCGCGCGGTTCGCTGGTGGAGGCGGAGAAGGCGATCGAGCGGATCGACTCCTTCCTGGAACGGGCCGTCGCGGTCAACCGGGAGGCGCTCGGCGACGGGCCACAGTTCGCCTGGTTCGGCGAGCGCGCCCTGCCGCAGGCCTTCGCCGAGGCGATGGACGAGGACCTGGGCACCCCCAAGGCCGTCGCCGTGCTGTTCGACGAGATCAGCAAGGGCAACAAGGCCATCGCCGCCAAGGATGCCGACGCAGTGGGCGAGCACCTGCGGGCCGTGCGCGACATGCTCGACGTCTTCGGCCTCGACCCCGACGCCGACGAGTGGGCGCACCTGGAGGGCGAGGGCGACGCCGACCTGGAACCCGTAGTCGACGCCCTGGTGCAGAACCTGCTGGCGCAGCGCGCCGAGGCACGCAAGAACAAGGACTGGGCCGCGGCCGACGCGATCCGCGACACCCTGGCCGCCACCGGCCTCAAGATCACCGACACCCCCGAGGGTGCTCGCTGGGAACTGGAGAAGTGACCCATGGCAGGTAATTCGAGCCGTCGCGGTGCGACGACCAAGGGCAAGGGCAATACCGCCGGTTCCGGTGGGCGTCGCCGCAAGGGCTTGGAGGGCCGCGGCCCGACACCCAAGGCGGAGGATCGCCCGTACCACAAGGCCTACAAGGGCAATGTGAAGCCGGGCACCACCAAGGAGCAGCTGGCCCGACGCCAAGGCACCGACAAGCGTTCGGTGAAGCCGGCCGGCAAGGTGGGCGCCGAATGGGTGGTGGGCCGCAATCCGGTCTTCGAGGCGCTGCAGGCCGGGATGCCGGTGAAGAGCATCTACGTCGCCGAGGGTGCCGAGCGGGATTCCCGGCTGGCCGACGTGCTGAAGTTCGCTGCGGAGAATTCCCTGCCGCTGCTGCAGATCACCCGCGCGGAGCTGGACCGGCTGACCGGTGGGGCCGTGCACCAGGGCCTGGCGCTGCAACTGCCGCACTACGACTATGCCCACCCCGACGACCTGATGTCGGCGGCGCTGGAGTCGGAGTCGCCGCTGGTGGTCTTCTGCGACGGGATCACCGATCCGCACAACCTGGGCGCGATCATCCGTTCCGCCGCCGCCTTCGGCGCGCAGGGCGTGCTCATCCCGGAGCGGCGCAGCGCCTCGCTGACCGCCGTGGCGTGGAAGTCGTCGGCCGGTGCGGCCGCCCGGATCCCGGTGGGGATGTGCACCAACCTGAACCGCGCCATCGACAGCTTCCAGAAAGCGGGCTTCACCATCGTCGGGCTGGCCGGTGAGGGCGACGTGGAGATCGGCGGGATCCCCGGCGTCGACGGGCCGCTGGTGGTGATCGTCGGCTCCGAGGGCGACGGCCTGGCCCGGCTCACCCGGGACAAGTGCGACCATCTGGCGAGCATCCCGATCACGTCTGCTGTGGAGAGCCTCAATGCCTCCGTGGCCACGTCGATCGCGCTCTACGAGATCAGCCGCTGCCGTTGAGCATGCAGATCGAGAACCGCGAGCAGCGCGCCCAGAGCTTCCAGTCCATCGGCCAGGAGTACCACCGGCTGCGTCCCGACTACCCCTTCGAGGTGGTCGAGTGGATGCTGCCGCACAATGCCTTGACGGGGCGCTCACCGCAGCGAGTGCTGGATCTGGGCGCGGGCTCCGGAAAGCTGACCGACGCCCTGGTGGCCCGTGAACTCGACGTGGTGGCGGTGGACCCGTCGCAGGAGATGCTCGACGTGTTGCGCGCCAACCATCCGGCAGCGGAGACGCACGTGGCCTCGGCCGAGGCACTGCCGCTGCCCGATGACAGTGTGGATGCCGTGGTGGTGGGTCAGGCCTGGCACTGGATGGACCCCCTGGTGGCCGGTGCCGAGATCGCCCGGGTCCTGGTAGCCGGCGGAAGCCTCGCCATGGCCTGGAATGCCGACCAGGCCACCGAGCCCTGGCAACAGGCCTTCGAAGAGGTGCAGAGCGCGCCCCGCGGCATCCAGCTCAATGACTCCCCGGAGCGCGACCCGCACCCGGGCGAACAGTTCATGCCCTTCGAGTCCAAGCACGTCGCGTGGCAGCGCACGATGACCGGCGACGACTTCCTGGAGCTGCACAAGACCCATTCCGCCTGGCTGGTGGCCGACGGGGCCACCCGTGCGGAGCGCCTCGCCCGCTGGAATGCCGTGCTGGACGAGGCCGACGCCCACGGCCCGGTGCAGATCGACTACCTCACCGAGGTCTGGCGCACCATGCTGGGCTGAGGAGTCGTTGCATATCCGCAACGACAGCCGTAGCCTGTGTGCATGGATGTTGCCGAGATCATCCGAACCGAACGGACGCGCCGCGGCCTCAGCCTGAGTGCCTTTGCGCGTGAATGCGCCGTCCCGACCTCCACGGTCCTGCGAATCGAATCGGGGAGCATGACTCCCACCACCCAGATGGCAAGCCGTCTGCTGAATCGCCTGGGGAAGCAGCTGACAGTCGTCGATCGGCGCCCCAGCGACGCACTGCGGGAGCATGCCGACGAAGTCTTGACCGAGCTCTCGCGGCTGGGCGTGGAAAATGTGCGGGTCTTCGGGTCAGTGGCCCGCGGCACCGACACCCCGGATTCCGACGTGGACCTGTTGTGTGACTTCCCGGACGATTTCGGCATCAGGGCTTTCAGCTTGGCGGACGAACTCTCGGACCTCTTGGGCTTCCCGGTTGACCTCGTCAGCGACAAAGGCTCCACGCCCGTGATCGACCGTGCCCGCGCAGAGGCCGTACCCCTGTGACCGGGCATTGGCGCGAGGGACAGCTCTCCCCAGAGCAGACTGAGCTCCAGCAGCTGGATGCCCCCCGGTCGGTCATCAAGGAGTCCGCAGCTCGTCTGGCCGCCTTGGTAGCACTTGGCGAGGAGGAATTCATGACGAACACCATGGTGCAGGATGCGGTCTGCTATCTGCTGATCAGGGTTTCGGAAGCCGCCAAGGACCTGCCGATCGAGATCAAGGAATGCGCGACCGGCTGGCCCACCAGTATGTCGGGATCAACATCGACTTCATCCGGAATGCTGCCACGACCGACATCCCAGAACTGATGGCCGCCCTGTCTCTGTGACCTCACGCCCCGCCCATCAGACAGCTCCGTCGACCAGCTCCCGGAGGGCGGCGACGTGGGCGCGGTAGGCCTTGTCGCCCTTGCTGGTGACGACGAACCAGGTGCGCGGGCGCTTGCCGACGTGCCCCTTCTCGATCCGGATGTAGCCGGCCGCCTCCAGGGCGCTGGCCTGCTTGGAGAGCACGGAGTCGCTCACCTCGATGGCGTCGCGGACGAAGGCGAACTCCGCCCGGTCGGCCTTGGACAGCACCGCCATGATGCTGAACCTGACCGGCGAGTGGATCACGTCGTCCAGCCGAGTGCGGGGGCTGGCCATCACAGTGCCCTGGGACGGGCGATCCCCTGACCCAGAAAGAGCAGGCCGGTGACCAGGCTGGCGAGCGTGAGCGGCAGCATCGCGACGTACCAGCGCGGATCGTCCGCGGTCAGTCGGCCGAACTGGCTCATCTCGGTCATGACTCCAGCATGGAAAGTACTTTCCATATCGTCAAGTACTTCCCGTGAACTTTGGTCGGGCCCATGGATCGAGATGCCCAAGGCGATAGATTGGGATGCGTCCCAATCGCCTCCATGTTCAGGAGTCCTCGTGACCGACGTCGCTTCCACCAACAGCACCGCAGCCAGCGCCTACCGCACCATGCTCGACATCATCGGTGGCGTGGAGCCGCGAATTGCCGAGGCCACCCGTCAGGAGCTTACCGACCAGCGTGAGAGCCTCAAGCTGATCGCCAGCGAGAACTACGCGAGCCTGCCCACCCTGATGACGATGGGTACCTGGTTCAGCGACAAGTACGCCGAGGGCACGGCCGGGCACCGCTTCTACGCCGGTTGCCAGAATGTCGACACCGTTGAGACCGTCGCCGCGGAGCATGCCCGCGAGCTGTTCGGGGCCGAGTACGCCTATGTGCAGCCCCACTCCGGCATCGACGCCAATCTGGTGGCCTACTGGGCGATCCTGAACAAGCGGATCGAGAGCCCCGAGCTGGAGCGCCTGGGCGCCAAGACCGTCAACGACCTGTCCGAGGAGGACTGGGAGACGCTGCGCAAGACCTTCGCCTCCCAGCGCGTGATGGGCATGAGCCTGGACGCGGGCGGCCACCTGACCCACGGCTTCCGCCACAACATCTCCGGCAAGATGTTCCATCAGCGCTCCTACGGCACGGATCCCGAGACCCAGCTGATCGACTACGACAAGCTGCGGGCAGACGCCAAGGAGTTCAAGCCGCTGATCCTGATCGCCGGCTATTCCGCCTACCCGCGTCGGGTGAACTTCGCGAAGATGCGCGAGATCGCCGACGAGGTGGGCGCCACCCTGTTCGTCGACATGGCCCACTTCGCCGGGCTGGTGGCCGGCAAGGTCTTCACCGGCGAGGAGAACCCGATTGACTACGCCGACGTCGTAGCCTCCACCACCCACAAGTCGCTGCGCGGCCCGCGTGGTGGCTTCGTGCTGAGCACCGCCGAGTACGCCCCCTCCATCGACAAGGGCTGCCCGATGGTGCTGGGTGGCCCGCTGAGCCACGTGATGGCCGCCAAGGCCGTCGCCTTCGCCGAGGCCCGCCAGGAGAGCTTCCAGGCCTACGCCCAGAACGTCGCCGACAACGCGCAGAGCCTGGCCGAGGGCCTGATGAAGCGCGGCGTGAAGCTGGTCACCGGTGGCACCGACAACCACCTCAACCTGCTCGACGTCACCAGCAGCTTCGGGCTGACCGGTCGTCAGGCGGAGAGCGCCCTGCTGGACTCCGGCGTGGTCACCAACCGCAACTCGATCCCGAACGACCCGAACGGCGCCTGGTACACCTCCGGCGTGCGGATCGGCACCCCGGCGCTCACCAGCCGCGGCTTCGGTGCCGACGAGTTCGACCGGGTGGCCGAGCTGATCGTCGACGTGCTGAAGAACACCACCCCGGTGACCGCCAGCACCGGCAAGCCGGGCAAGGCCAAGTACGCCCTGGCCGACGGCGTCGCCGAGCGCACCAAGGATGCTTCGGCGGAACTGCTGGGCAAGTTCCCGCTCTACCCCGGGCTCGAGCTCTGAGCCACGAACAACAGAACGGGCCCCGTCGTGATGACGGGGCCCGTTCTTGCGTTCTCGCGTCAGCGGCCGAACAACTGTCCCTGCACCGTCACGATGAAGGCGTTCAGCGAGTCCGGCAGGTCCCGCAGGTGCCAGTCGCCGGGAGCGTGGTACCAGTCAAGGTCGGTGCCGTCGGCATCGTCGTCGTCATCGGCCTCGACCAGTGCCTTCACCCAGCGCTCCCGGCCGCCGAGCACGACGGCATAGGGCAGGATCCGGGAGAGTTCCCGGTACTCCTCGCCGGCCGGCAGCTGGTTGGTGGGCTGCGTCCGCAGCTGGGAGGCCAGCGCGGACAGCCCGGCCAGCAGTGCGGAGCCCCGGCTGGTACGGCGTGGCATCTCCTGCGCGACGATCAGCGCGCCCAGGGCCAGCGCGGTCAGGGTGAAGCCGACCAGGCCGAAGGTGGTGAACAGCACCAGCCCGATGGTACTGGCGATGGCCGCGGCCAGCAGGCCCCAGCCGAGCAGGGTCCAGGTGCTGCGGGTCTGTTCGGGGCTGCGATCGAACCAGCCGCGGTGCACCACGTCCTGGTAGAGCTCGTGCTGCACCTGCTCCACCACGGGGGTGACGGCCTCGGAGATGGCCGAGACGACGGCGGCGGGGCCGTCGGCCGGGGCGACGGCGTCCCGCAGCCGCTGTTCGTAGCCGCACAGGTCGTCCTCGCCTCCGCTGAGCCGTTCGAAGGTCCAGTCGAGCGGCTTGTGCTCGCCCTCACGGGGCAGTTCGACGATCCGCAGCCAGCCGCGGGCGGCCAGATCCAGCAGCGTGGCGGTGACGTCGATCGGGTCGACGCGTTCGTCGGCGACGGTGCCGATGTGGCCGGGGCGGACGTCGCGCAGCACGGTGAACCGACTCTGGCCAGGCCCGACGGGGGTGAACTCGGCCACCGGCGTCACCTCACGGCTGCCGGCGTCGCGGCCGGTGCGGCGGTGCAGCATCCAGAGCACGGCGCCGCCCAGGAGCAGCGGCAGCAAGGAGGCCAGCAGGGTGTTGCGGTTCACGCTGAAGGCCCTGTCCAGCGACCAGCGGTGTTCGATGGTGGCATTGGGCTTGACCACGCTGGCGGGCAGGGCGAAGTCGAGCACGGCAACCTCGTTGGCGGCGCGCGGTCCGTCGGTGAAGCTTGGCTGCGGGGAGCCGTGGGTGCCGCCACCGAAGGTGGTGCACGGGCTGAGGCTCTGGACCGGGCCGGATTCGCAATTGACGAAGCTGATGGTGCCGGGGGTCTGCACGGTGCCAGTGACCTGCTTGACCGGCACGTTCAGCCCCTGCAGCATCCGCCACTTCACCTCGGTGCGGGCAGCGACGCCGGTGACGTCGGCCCCGTCGCGGGCGGCCCCGATCACGGAGTAGCTGATGGTGATCGGCTTCTTGGCTGCCTTGGCGGTCTCCACGCTGATCACCACGTCGTCGCCGTCGGCGCTGATAATGGGCGACAGGTCAGTCGTGCCCGCCTTGGCGATGACGTCATTGATCTGGAAGACGTAGTGCGCCTTGTCCAGGACGTCCTCGGTGGTGTCGATCCGCTGTTCCAAGGTCGCGGGAGCACCACCGGCAAGGGTGATGGTCTGGGTGACGTCCAGTCGGCCGTCGGGGGTGAGCCGACCGTCCACCTGCACGGTGTTGCCGACCGTCTCGGCGTGGGCGATCGGCTGTCCGACGCCGGACAGGCCCAGGGTGGCGCCGAGCAGTCCCGCGGCGCAGAGCCGGACGGGCGTGGTGAGGTGACGTGCAACGGACACGCGCGGACCTTTCTGGAAGGGTCGGTGACGGACACCAGCTTTGCACAGCCCTGGCCACCGACCGGCCCGGTTGGCGTCGTGGCGGTGGGTCCGGCGATAGTGGTCGGGTGCTCACCAATGCCCTGAACTCGCTGCTGGCCGGCGGCATCCTGTCGATCGTGCTCTTCCTGCCGGTGGTCATCTGGCAGTACCGCCGCTATGGCGAGATCGCGGAGCTCCGGCTGGGACTGCTGGGCGCGCTGTTGGTCTACTGCTCCGCGCTGGTGGCCTACACGATGTTCCCACTGCCCCACCCGGGCACCCTCACCGAGCAGTACTGCGCGCACCGTCAAAGCCTCAACCTGGATGTCACAGACGCGATCACCCGGGTCCGCCGCGGCACCCGCGGCCTGACCCTGCGCCAAGCCCTGCTGGACCACACGGTGCTGGAGTTGGTCTTCAATGTGGTGCTCTTCGTGCCGCTGGGCTGGTTTGGCCGTCGGATCATGGAGTGGAAGGTGCTCAGCACGGTGCTGGTGGGCATGGGGGTCTGCCTGCTGATCGAGCTCACCCAGTACACCGGCGTGTACGGCGTCTTTCCCTGCGCCTACCGGCTGGCCGACGTGGTGGATCTGGTGACCAACACCACCGGCACGCTGGTCGGGATTGCGCTGGCCCTGCTTTTCCCCCGGCTCTTCCCGTCGACTGACCAGTTGGAGGCCGACGCCGACCGGGCACGCGAGGTGGACAAGGGGCGACGCTGGCTGGGCCAGGCACTGGATGCGGCGTACTTCCTGGTGGCTCTGGCGGTGCTGGGCTTCCTCCTGGCCCTGCTGATGGCGGCCACCGGCCTGGCCTCACGGCAGGACCCCGGCCGGCTGTGGCGCGCGGTGATGCTGGTGGCGGACCTGCTGGCGCTGGGCTTCGCCCTGGTCTCCTTCAGCGGCGACGGCTCATCGATGGGTCAGCGCACCACCTATCTGCGCCCGGTGGGTCCCTGCGGTGCGGCACCGTCGGGTCGACGTCGGTTGCTGCGCCCCTTCGTGACCCTGGTGCCGGTGGCGGTGCTGGTCTTCGGTCAGCCGACGATGCCGGGCCGGATCCTGGGGTTGGTCTGGGCCGGGGTGGCGGTGCTCGCGATCCTGGTCAGTCGTCGTGGTCTGAGCGGGCTGGCCTGCGGCATCGACTATGCCGACAATCGCCAGCCGGCCACGCCGGGACGGTCACGGCAGGCGTGAGGGACCGGCCTGCGGTTAGTCTCTAGGCGTGACACAACAGCCGTGGGGTAACCAGCAGCACAACCCGTGGGGCCCGCCCCAGGGCAGTCCATGGGGTGCCCCACCGCCTCCGCACGGGACGTGGGCCCAGCAGCCGCCGCAGCAGCAGATGGGCTGGCAGCGCCCCAACTACCAGTACCCCACCGGCCAGCCGCCCTACCCGGGGCAGGCCTATGGCCGGCCGCCGAAGCGTCGTCGCAATCCGCTGGTCACCTTTCTCAAGGCGCTCTTCCTGCTGGCCGTACTGGGTTTCCTGGCGTTGACGATGCTGGGCTTCCTGTTGAGCTATGTCGCCGATCAGGTGCCGGCACCCCAGCCGACCTCGGTGGCCACACAACCGGTTCCCACCGACCAGCCGACCGATGGTTCCGGCCAGGGCACCAGCAATCCGACCGCCAGCAGCGAGCCGCGGGGTTCCGCTCCGGACGCCAACTACCAGAACGAGGACTACCAGGTGCCGCCGGTGGACCGGACTCCCCCGGGCCTGCCCCAGCCGGAGACCTATGAGGAGGCCACCAGCCTGCTCAAGGACAATCCGCTCTACGCCACCGACGTCCCCCGCCCGGTGCGCTGTGAGATGCGTTCGATCAACATGACCGACGCCTCCACCGAGGAACTGACCACCCACCTGAACGACATGATGGGTTGCCTGATGCGGGTCTGGGAGGAACCGCTGACCAAGGCCGGCTTCACCCCGGTGCGGCCCAGCGTGACGGTCTATTCCGGGGCGGTCACCACCAAGTGCGGCAAGCTGCCGGCGGCCAATGCGGTCTACTGCGGCGCCGACCAGCAGGTCTACTACGCCGAGGACCTGCCGCGGATGGTGCCGCGCAGCCTGCGCGATTCCCGCTTCATCACCGAGAGCGTGGTGGCCCACGAGTTCGGCCATGCGGTGCAGGCGCGCAGCGCCATCCTGGTCTCGGAGCTGGCCTGGGAGGAGAAGTCCAACAAGTCCACCGCACTGGAGCTCAGCCGACGCCTCGAGGTGCAGGCGGATTGTTTCGCCGGGCAGTTCCTGGGCTCGATCCAGACCTCCACCCAGATGAGCGACCAAGAGCTGGAGAATGTCGCCAGGCTCTTCCACTCGATCGGCGACGACGTGCTGACCGGCAAGGCCAACTACGTCGGCAACCACGGCTCGGGCGCCAGCCGGGTGCTGTGGACCAATGCCGGCCTGAAGGGCGGCTCGGTGGGTCAGTGCAATACCTTCACCGCGCCGCCGTCGAAGGTCCGCTGACCTCAGACGACGACGATCAGGGCGGTGGCCATCGCGGCCACGCCCTCCCCACGGCCGGTCAGGCCGAGCTTGTCGGTGGTGGTGCCGGCCAGGCTGACCGGCGCGCCCAGCGCCTCGCTCATCACCCGCTGCGCCTCCTCCCGACGCGCGGCCAGCCGGGGACGGTTGCCGATCACCTGCACGCTGACATTGCCGATCTGGTAGCCCGCGGCGCGCACCCGTCGGGCGGTCTCGGCCAGGAAGGCGACGCCACTGGCCCCGGCCCATTCGGGCTCGCTGGTGCCGTAGTTGGAGCCCAGATCGCCCAACCCGGCGGCGCCCAGCAGGGCGTCGCAGATGGCGTGGCAGGCCACGTCACCGTCGGAATGGCCGGAGAGCCCCCTGGGCTCGTCGGGGAAGTGCAGTCCGGCGCAGTGCATCTGCTCACCCTCGACGAGTTGGTGGACGTCGACGCCGATCCCGGTGCGGAAGGGGACGCTCATGGCTGCTCCTGGGCTCTGCTGGTGGCGATGGCGCTGGCCACCAGGATGTCGAAGGGTTCGGTGACCTTGGTGGCGTCGCGGGAGCCGGGGACCAGACAGACTGGGTGGCCGAGCGCCTCACAGATCGCGGCGTCGTCGGTCACCTCCAGCCCGCGACGAGCGGCCTCGGCGTGGGCCTCGCGCAGCGTGGCCAGGTCGAAGCCCTGGGGCGTCTGCACGGCCACCAGCTGGGAGCGGTCCACCACCTCGGACGATTCGGGGCCGGTACGTCGCCGAATGGTGTCCACCACCGGGACGACGGGGATCACGCAGACCTGCCCGCCGGAGACCGCGTCGCGCACGCCGCGGACCACGTCGACGGGGACGAAGGGCCGGGCGGCGTCGTGCACCAGGACAATGCCGCGGTCCCCGGCGGCTGCCAAGCCGTTGGCCACCGAGTCCTGCCGTCGCGCTCCCCCGACGACGATCTCCACCGGCACTGGCACGCCGGCCAGCACCGCGGCGAAGTCGTCCACCAGAGCGGCGGCGGCCACGACGACGGCACGTTCGCAGCCGCCCGCGGCCAGTGCCTCGACCGACCACCGGACCAGCGGCTTGCCGCCGATCTCCACCAGGGCCTTGGGCACCTCGCCACCCAGCCGGGAACCAGAACCGGCCGCCACCACGAGGGCAACGACCGGTTCATTCATGATGTTGATTCTAGAGCACTGTGGTCACGCACAGGCTCAGGAAGCGAGCACCTCGTCGAGCATGACCTCGGCGCGATCCTCCTCGACCTTCTCGGCCAGGGCAAGCTCGGAGACCAAGATCTGACGGGCCTTGGCCAACATTCGCTTCTCGCCGGCGGACAGGCCGCGCTCCTTCTCCCGGCGCCACAGGTCACGCACGACCTCGGCCACCTTGAGCACATTGCCGCTGTGCAGCTTCTCCAGGTTGGCCTTGTAGCGACGAGACCAGTTGGTGGGCTCCTCGGTGTGCGGCGCGCGCAGCACGGAGAAGACCTTCTCCAGACCGTCCTGGTCGACGACGTCGCGCACACCCACCAGGTCGAGGTTGCACGCCGGCACCCTCACCACCAGGTCGGTCTGCCCGATGATCCTCAGCACCAGGTACAGGCGGTCCTCGCCCTTGATCTTGCGGGTTTCAATGTCTTCAATGACAGCAGCCCCATGATTGGGGTACACCACCGTCTCACCGACCGTAAAAGTCATATTATTTGCAACCCCTTTCCCGCGGACCATTCTAGCACGACCCCAGCCCCCACCGACTTGCATCTTTCCTTGTCAAGCGGTAATGAGACATCTCGCGAGGTCTTGACAAATCTGCTGTGATATGCGCCGGAGAAGACCGCATCGGCATGAGGATTGGCACAGGTTGCCCCCGGGGCAGGCGCCCGGGAAGGAAAATGGCTAGTCTGATCGCATCCGTCCGGACACCGAAAAGGACCAACTGACGATGAGCATGTCTGCTTCTGCCGCCCGCCTTCGCCCCGTCGCCGTCGCCGCCGCCCTGGCGCTGGGCCTTGGGATGAGCGGCTGCGCCAATTACGAGACGCTGGAGCCCTACCAGCCCGCCGCTGGTGTCCAGACCGACGCTGCCGGCGTCAAGGTCCGCAACCTGATGGTGGTCAGCGACGGTGGCTCGATGCACCTCGCCGGCACCCTGATCGCGAACGCCGAGGACAGCCTGACCAAGGTTTCCGGCACCGCCCTGAAGGCCAATGGCGACCAGGCCGGCCCGCTGACCATCGCGGCACCCGCCGTGAAACTGCCCGCCGCCCAGAATGTGAACCTGGCCGATTCCAAGATGGTGGTCAAGGGCGATGTGAAGGCCGGTGGCATGACCCAGATCTCGCTGACCTTCGGCAAGGCCGCGCCGCTCACGCTGACCGTGCCGGTGCTGGACGCCAAGTCCGCTGGCCTGACCACCCCGAAGGCCTGACGACCATCCAGACAAGCAAGAACCCCGACGCCGATGCGTCGGGGTTCTTGCTCGTCTGGGGCGCTCAGCCCTCGAACTTGTAGCCCAGGCCCCGGACCGTCACCAACAGCGTCGGGTTGGACGGGTCGCGCTCGATCTTGGCCCGCAGCCGCTTGACGTGCACGTCCAGGGTCTTGGTGTCACCCACATAGTCGGCGCCCCAGATCCGGTCGATCAACTGGCCGCGGGTCATCACCCGGCCAGAATTGCGCAGCAGCAGTTCCAGCAGCTCGAATTCCTTCAACGCCAGCCGGATCGGTTCGCCGTCGACGGTCACCTCGTGCCTCTCGACGTCCATCCGGACCCCGCCGGCCTCGACCAGCTCGGGCACCAGCTCGGATTCCTGGCCGCGGCGCAGCACGGCGCGGATGCGTGCCACCAGTTCGCGGTGGCTGAAGGGCTTGGTGACATAGTCGTCGGCTCCCAACTCCAGCCCGACCACCTTGTCGATCTCGGCGTCGCGGGCGGTGACCATGATGATCGGCACATTGCTGCGGGAACGCAGCTGGCGGCAGACCTCGGTGCCGGGCATGCCGGGCATCATCAGGTCCAGCAACACGATGTCGGCACCGACCCGCTCGAACTCGGCCAGGCCCTTGGCGCCGTCGGCGGCGTCACTGACCTCAAAGCCCTCCTTGCGGAGCATGTAGCCCGTCGCCTCGCGGTAGGACTCCTCGTCCTCGATGATCAATACGCGCGTCATGACACCCTTTCGGAATCTTCCTCGTGGTCCTGCGCCCTGGGGGGCTGGCTTGTGGCAACGGGTTCCAGCGGCAGCCGGACGGTGAAGGTGGAGCCCTGTCCCAGCTTGCTCCAGACATTCACCGATCCGCCGTGTACGGCGAGAATGTGCTTCACGATGGACAGGCCCAGGCCGGTGCCACCATTCTCCCGGCTGCGGCCGTAGTCAACCCGGTAGAAGCGCTCGAAGATCCGCTGCTGGTTCTCCGGGCTGATCCCGATGCCGTTGTCGGCAACGCTGATCTCGACGAAGTCGTCGCCGTCCTCGTCGATCGTGTTGGTGGTGATCACCACCCGGGCCCCATGATCGGAGTAGACCATGGCGTTCTGCACCAGGTTGGCCACGGCATCCACCAGCTGCTGTTCATCGCCCAACACGATGAGCTGCTCATTGCCGGCCCGCACCAGATTGATCGCCTGCTTGGTGGCCAGCTCCCGGCTGCGCTGCAGCGCCTGGTTGATCACCTCACGGATCAGCACGGGCTCGGCACGCAGCATCGGGTCGTCCGCCTGCAGCCGCGACAGGTCGATGATCTGGGTGACCAGCTCGCCCAGTCGGGCGGCTTCCCCCTGCATCCGGGTGCTGAACCGACGAACGGCGTCGGCGTCGTCCGCGGCGGATTCCACGGCCTCGGCCAGCAGGGAGACGGCGCCGATCGGCGTCTTCAGCTCGTGACCGACATTGGCGACGAAGTCTCGCCTGGTCTCATCCACGCGCAACAGTGCGGTGCGGTCATCGGCCAGCACCAGCAGGGTGGTGTCCCCCAGCGGCGCGATCCGGACATTGAGGTGCAGGGAGGGGGCGCCGATGCCACGGGAGACCTCGGTGTCGAAGACCACGGGATCCTCGCTGAAGCGCACGCTGCGGACCTCGTCGAGGACCTTGTTGATCAGGATCCGGTCACCTCGGCACATTCCCAGGGAACGGGCCTGCGGATTGCTGTGCAGCACCTCGTCGTGCGGGCCGATCACCATGGCGGCCGAGCGCAACAGGTTAACCACCTCCACCACCTGCGGCTCGACGACGGTGGGTCTGGTTCGCACCGGCTGTTCGATCTCCGCGAAGCGCTCCTCCGAGCGATGCCACAACCACATGGCCGCTGCTCCCAGGACAAGTCCGAGCAGCAGCCCCACCCCGGCCCAGACCACTGTCATCACCACCCCAGCATATGACGCTTGACCACGGGAGACAGTCGCGGTGAGGCAGTGGAGGGAGCAACCATTTCCCGACTGTTCACCTTCTGGAAACTCCCCGTCCGCGTCCTGTCAGCAGCACATGCCTAACCTCGTCCCCGATGCCTGCTCCAAAGGTGGCAGGATGTCATGGCGCGAGCAATCGCAATCCACCGAGGAAGGCACTCTCCAATGCGCGAGACCTATCACGAAGAACTCAACGACGTCGTCAACCAGCTGGTGAGCATGAGCAGCAATGTGCGCACCGCCGTGCACGACGCCACCAAGGCTCTGCTGCAGGCCGACCTGCGGACCGCGGAACGCGTCATCGCGGACGACTCGCGGCTCGACGCCATGCACGAGCAGATCGAGCGCCAGTGCTTCCAGCTGCTGGCTCGCCAGGCTCCGGTTGCCGGTGAGCTGCGTACCATCGTCGCGGCCCTGCGGATGGTCTTCGAGCTGGCCCGAATGGGTGACTTGGCGGCCCACGTCGCCAAGATCGCCCGGCTGCGCTACCCCGAGCACGCCGTCCCCGAGGATCTGGTGGCCAACTTCACCCGCATGTCCGAGTTGGCCGATGCGATGATCGCCGCCGCCGGCCGCACCCTGGACGACCGCGACGTCGAGGAGGCCGCCAAACTGGCCGAGCACGACGAGGAGATGGATGCCCTGCGCGCCGAGCAGTTCAAGGTGCTGCTGGCCGACGACTGGGGCCACGGCGTGGAGAAGGCCGTCGACGCTGCTCTCCTGGGCCGCTACTACGAGCGGATCGCCGACCACGCCGTCGCCATGGGCCGCCGGATCATCTACGTGATCACCGGCGAGGCCCCCGAGGGTGAGAACTGGCCCAACGCCTGACATTGGGGGCGCGCCGCCCCCAAACCCTGACGGAGTTGAGATCGTGCCCGGCCACCAGCTTCCTGGTGGCCGGGTTTCTCATTCTCTTCTGCGAGCGCAGCGAGGTCACGAAAAGGAGAACCCGACCACCCACCGAAGTGGATGGCCGGGCACAATCCCAATCCCGCCAGGGGGTTTGGGGGCGGGACGCCCCCGAATGACTACTTCTTGCCCTGGTTCTTCACGGCCTCGATGGACGCCTTGGCGGCCTCCGGGTCCAGGTACTTGCCGCCCTTGATGACGGGCTTGAAGTCCTCGTCCAGCTCGTAGTACAGCGGGATGCCGGTGGGGATGTTCAGGCCGGCGATGTCCTCGTCGCTGATGGCGTCCAGGTGCTTGACCAGGGCGCGCAGCGAGTTGCCATGGGCGGTGACCAGCACGGTCTTGCCCTCGGCCAGGTCCGGCTTGATGTTGCTCTCCCAGTACGGGAGCATGCGGGCCACGACGTCCTTCAGGCACTCGGTCTGGGGACGCTCGGCCTCGGGGATGTCCGCGTAACGGGCGTCGTTGAACTGCGAGTACTCGGCGTCCTTGTCCAGCACGGGCGGCGGGGTGTCATAGCTGCGGCGCCACGCCATGAACTGCTCCTCGCCGTACTTGGAGAGGGTCTCGGCCTTGTCCAGGCCCTGCAGACCGCCGTAGTGGCGCTCGTTGAGGCGCCAGCTGCGCTCCACCGGGATCCAGTGCCGGTCACAGCCGTCGAGCGCCAGGTAGGCGGTGTGGATGGCGCGACGCAGCAGCGAGGTGTGCAGCTTCTCGGGCAGCAGGTCCTCGGCCATGAGCAGCTCGGCGGCCTTCTTGGCCTCGCCGACGCCCTTCTCGTTGATGTCGACGTCCACCCAGCCGGTGAACAGGTTCTTCTGGTTCCATTCGCTCTCGCCGTGGCGAAGCAGGATCAGCTTGTAGGTCATGGTGCGAGTCTATCGGGGAGCCCCGACCCGCACCGGACGCAAGCCCGGCGAGATTGGGCATGGTTGAATCGGCTTCATGGAGACCAGGACTGCAGTTGTGACAGGGGCTAGCTCGGGGATTGGGGCCGCCACGGCCCGCCGGCTCGCCAACGAGGGTTACACCGTCTGGTGCGTCGCCCGGCGCACGGAACGGATCCAGGCGTTGGCCGACGAGATTGGTGGCCGTTGGCTGGAGGTTGATGTCACCAAGGACGACGACGTCGCCACCCTGGCCGAAGAACTGGGCGGCCGGCTTGACCTGCTGGTGAACAATGCCGGCGGCGCGGTGGGTCTGGAGCCGGTCAGCGACGGGGATCTGGAGGCCTGGCGCACCATGTTCGAGGTGAACGTCTTCGGTACCGCGAAGGTGACCAAGGCGCTGCTACCGGCCCTGGAGAAGGCCGCGGGCACCATCGTCTTCGTCACCTCGACGGCGGCCGACGGAGCCTACGAGGGCGCGGCGGGCTACTGCGGCGCCAAGTCCGCCGAGCGCGCCATCGTCGAGGCCTGCCGGCTGGAACTGTTCGACAAGCCCATCCGGGTGACCGAGATCGCCCCCGGCATGGTGCACACCGACGAGTTCAGCCTGACCCGCTTCCACGGCGACCAGGCCAAGGCCGACAAGGTCTATGCCGGGGTGGCACAGCCGCTGGTGGCCGACGACATCGCCGACGCGATCACCTGGATGGCCACCCGCCCCGAGCACGTGAACATTGACCGCATGACCATCCGCCCGCGGGCCCAGGCCTCCCAGTTCAAGGTCTTCCGGGAGAACTGACCCCACCGCCCCGTCAGGCCGCCACGGCCAGTGCAGGTGTGTTGTGCAGGGTGATGTGCACGCGGCCCCCAACATCCAGCTGGAGCGCGGCGGAGGGGCCCAGCTGGGCCACAATCCTGGTGTCGCCCAGCATCGCGGTGACCCGGGTGTGCGCCCCCAGGAAACTCATCTGCTCCACCACTGCGTTCTCGTCGCCGGTGGCCGGTGACAGATCGATGGCCTCGGGCCGCACCAACACCGAGACCTCACCGGTGGCGGAGCCGGGCAACAGGGGGACCTTCTGCCCCAGCAGGTAGGCGGTGTTGCCGTCGGAACGGGCGTCGAGTCGATTGGTGGTGCCGATGAAAGCCGCCACGAACTCCGTAACCGGCGAACCGTAGATCTCGGTGGGGCTGGCGATCTGTTCCAGCACGCCGCCGCGCATCACGCCCACCCGATCGGCGACGGCCAGCGCCTCCTCCTGGTCATGGGTGACGAACAGGGCGGTGGTGCCGGCCTCCTGCTGCAGACGCCGGATCTCTTCACGCAGGTTGACCCGCACCTTGGCGTCCAGCGCGGAGAGCGGCTCGTCCAGCAACAGCACGGTGGGGTCGACGGCCAGTGCCCGGGCCAGGGCGACGCGCTGCTGCTGACCGCCGGACATCTGGTGGGTGTACTTGTCGGCCTGGTCGGCCAGACCCACCAGGTCCAGCTGGCGCAGGGCCGCCTCACGGCGCTTGCCGGCGCCCATCTTGCGCACCCGCAGCCCGAACTCGACATTCTCCCGGGCCGTCAGGTGCGGGAAGAGCGAGTAGGCCTGGAAGACCATCGCCATGTCCCGCCCGGCCGGCCCGACGCCGGTCAGATCCCGCCCGTCGGTGAGGATCCGGCCGCTGTCGATGTCCTCCAGCCCGGCCAAGGCCCGCAGTGCGGTGGTCTTGCCGCAGCCCGATGGACCCAGAAGCACCACCATCTCACCCGGATTGAGGGTGCAGTTGAAGCCGTTGAGGGCCTTGGTGGGGCCGTACTGCTTGTACAGGTCAACCATTTCGACGGTGACCGGCTGGCGGCCACTGGCCGCGGTTGCGTGTGCGATCGTCATGACCGCCGTCCTTTCCGTGCGGAGCCCACGAGGCCGAGCGTCAACAGCAGCACGATGCCGAGGGTGAGGGTGAGCAGACTCATGGCGGTGGCGACCATCGGGTCGCTCTGGCCCACGAGGAAGAGCCCGACCTGCAGGTTGGTGCGGTTCAGCAGCGACGCGATGGTGTATTCCCCCATCACCACCGCGATCGAGATGAAGCAGGCTGACAGGATCGCCTGGCGCAGCGTCGGGATCACGATTCGGAACATCACACCGAACCAGGAGCAGCCCAGCGAACGGCCTGCCTCCACCAGGGTCTTGATGTTGACCGCCCCGAATCCGGCGTCCAATGCCCGATAGGAGTAGGGCAGGACCAGGATGGCGTAGGCCAACGCCAGCCAGATGGAGTTGGTGCTGAGCACGTTCACCGCCAACCAGCGGTAGATCGGCGCCAGACCGACGACCAGGACGATGGCGGGGATCGCCAGCGGCAGCAGACAGGTGAACTCCACGATCCGGCTGAGCGGCGAGGGCCGCAGCCGCAGCGAGAGCATCACGGGCAGCAGCAGGGCGAGCATCAGCACGATGGTGAACAGCCCGAGCCCCAGCGAGACCACCAGGCCCTCCCACAGCGGCTCCAGGACCTCGGCGCCATCCTCACCACCGCCAAAGATGAGTTGCCAGGCCCGGTTGGTCCACTTGCCGGTCAGGGGATATCGCAGGCTGAACAGCACCATGGACAGCAGTGGGATGGCCAGAAAGAGCAACACGGGAGTGAGCACGAGCCAACGAAACAGCGCTTCCTTGCGGGCCCGCTGGGTGCGCAACTGGGGCACCTTGGCGACCGTGCCACTCATCACAACCACCTCGAGGTACGCCGCTGCAGCATGGCGTAGCCGGTCATCACGATCGCGACCACCAGCACCATCAGGAAGGCCAGCACCTGCGCGAAGCCATTCTGCGAGGTGTCCTGCTCATTGCGCAGGGCCCCCTGGATCATCAGCGGCAGCAGGAAGGAGCGCTGGGCAAAGAGAGCGGCGGCGGTGGCATAGGCGCTGAAGGCATTGGCAAAGAGCAGCAGGAAGGAGCCGGCGAAGCTCGGCCACAGCAGCGGCCCCGCCACCCGGTGCCAGTAGGTCCAGGTGGAACCGCCCAGATTCTCCGTCACCTCGCGCCACTGGGGTCGCAGGCCGGCGACGGCGGGCACGAAGACGATGATCATCAGCGGGATCTGGAAGTAGGCATAGATGGTCACCAATCCCGGTAGGGAGCTGATCCAGGTGGGATCGACGGTGTAGCCGATGCTCTTGGCCAGAAGCTGGGTGGCGATGCCATTGGTTCCCACCGTGGCGATGAAGGCGAAGGCCAGCATCACACCGCCGAACTGGGCCAACACCGAGCTGACCGCGGTGACGATCCGATACATGACTCGAGAACGCTCGCCACCGATCACCAGCACATAGGCCACCAAGGCCCCGGCGATCGAGCCGACCAGGGCTGACAGGAAGGAGACCCACAGGGAGGTGAGCAGCGAGTCGATCGTGTTGGGCTCAGCCAGCCGCTTGAAGTTCTGCAGGGTGAACCCGCCATCGACACCCTGAAAGGCGCCGATCACCACGATCAGCGTCGGCAGCAAGAGGAAGATGGCCACATAGGCGAAGAAGGGGATGCTCGCCGCGTGGCGCAGCAGGCCTGCCAGCCCGCCGCGCCGCGCGGGAGACGGCTCAGTTGCCAATCGTCTTGTCCCAGTTGGCGGCCAGCCAGGCGGTGATCCGCTTGGAGTCGGCCGAGGTGTAGGTGGCAGGCGTCTTGGTGGTCTTCACCTGGGTGGCCAGGGCGGCCTCGTCGACGGTCTTGTCCGCCTTCATCTTCTCCAGCAGCACCGGCGTGGCGCCGCCCTTCATCCACAGATTCTGGGCCTCGGGCGAGTACAGGTATTCCTGCCACAGCCGGGCCGCGGCCGGGTGCGGGGCGTCGGCATTGATGGCCTGGTTGTAGTAGCTGGCCACCTCGGCGCCGGGCAGCACCTTGTACTCCCATTCGACGCCCTGTTTGGCCAGCCGGTCCTTGGTCGACTGCTGGTTGTACGACCAGTCGAAGACCACTCCGGTCTGACCCGAGTCAACGGTGGCATTGCTGATGTCGACGGTGGTGAGAGTGCCGGCGTCCTTCAGCTTCTTGAAGTAGTCCAGCCCGGGCTGCAGGTTCTCCAGGGTGCCGCCATTGCCCAGGTTTGCGCTGAGGAAACCGTTGAAGGCCGCCCCCGCCTCCGCGGGCTTGCCATTGAGCGCCACGGTGGACTTGAACTTCGGGTCGGTCAACTGGTCGAAGCTGTTGATTTCACCGTACTTGGTCTTGTTGTAGCCCAGCGACATGATGCCGGTGTAGTCGGCAGTGAAGCGCCCCTCGGGGTCCTTCACCTCGGCGGGGATGGCGTCCCAGGCCTCCACCTTGTAGGGGGCGAACTGGTCGGCATACTCGTTCGCGACGCCCGCACCAACGTCGACGGTGTCCGGCGCCTTGTCGGTGCCCTTGTTGGTCTTGATCGCGTCGATCTCCTCCTTGGAGGACGCGTTCGGGTTGGCCTCGTTGACGGTGATCTCCGGGTACTTCTTCTTGAAGGTCTCGATCACCTCGCCGTAGTTGGACCAGTCATGCGGGAGCGCGATCACGTTGAGCTGCCCTTCGGCCTTGGCTGCGGCCTCGAGGTCGGCCATGGTGCCGATGTCCTTGAGGCTGGTGGCCTTGGCGACCTTGGCACTCGCGACGGTGGAACCGCCCGACGCCTTGCTGGCATCGGTGCTCTCACCCGTGGAACCACAGGCGCCCAGCGCCAGCACACCGATGGTGGCAAATGCGGCGATCCGCACGGAGGTGGACTTCATGTCGTGACCTTTCAACTCTCCGGGGCGGAACGGACGCTCACCCCTCAGGGGGAGGATAGAAAGCCAAGACATGTGCTGATCGGACGCGGGGTAAACGGCTGGCGGCCATCTGACCAACTTTGCTGGATCGATCAAACATGACACGCGGAATCGGTGCGCCGCGTCCTTCGACCAGCGTCTTAAGAGTTTCCTTAAGTGCTGCTGAGTTGAGCCAATCGCACTTCGCAACGAGACTTCTATGACGTACGGTCTACTTAACCAACACCGGTTGCGGAGGTTGGGGTTCTACATCCAAGTGGGGGATGTGCGAATGGCCGCGAGGCCAATCGCGAGAACGCAAACGCAATGGCGAGGTCTTCGGACCTCGCCATTGTGCATTTCCCGGACGGCGCGAGCCCAGCTCCCCGCCAACGCACACGGCGGGTGCCCCCATCAGGGGACACCCGCCGCGCGGAATGCGTTGCTGTCAGGCAAGCTCGATCAGCGGCTGGCCACCCTGGACGGGCGTGCCGGCCTCGACCAGAATGGAGCCGACCTTGCCAGCCGCCGGAGCGGTGATCTCGGTCTCCATCTTCATGGCCTCGAGCACCACCAGCACCTGGCCGGCGGTCACCTCGTCGCCCTCCTTCACCAGGATACGAGCCACCGAGCCGGCCAGCGGCGCGACGACGGCATTCGAGGATCCGGCGGGCATGGAGGCGGTGCCGGGGGCGGGAGCGGCCATGGGGCCGCCACCACCGATCACGATGGGGGCCAGCGTCTGCTGCTCCTCCTCCACCTCGACGTCGATCACATATTCCTGACCGTTGACGGTCACCTTCAGTTTCATGTCACTTCTCTCGTCTCAGGTTCACTGGTCAGACGGCCCGGTAGTGGGCTCGCCCGCGGGTCTCCGTCGCCCAATTGCGATGGTTGCGCAGGTGCACGGCGCGCACCTTGGCGTTGTGACCCAGGTAGGCGGACACGGCGGCCGAGATGGCCACCATGACGTCCTCGGGGATCTGCTGGTTGGCCTTCAGGCTGGCAACCTCGCCCTCCAGCGCGGTGAGGCGCTTGGAGAGGTCGGCCACCAGCTCCTGCAGCTGAGCGGTACTTGCGTCAGACATTGTTGCTCCGATCAGGCCGGCTCGAGGCCGTGCTTCTTGGCGGGACGCAGCTGGCGCTTGCTCTGCAGGATCTCCAGCGTCAAGGCGATCTGACGACGAGTGTCGGCAGGATCGATGATGTCGTCGACCTGGCCACGAGCGGCAGCCATGTAGGGCGTGGAGAAGGTCTCGCGGTATTCCTCCACCAGTTCCTTCTTGCGGGCCTCGGGATCCTCGGCCGCGGCGATCTCCCGACGGAAGACCACGGCCGCGGCACCCTCGGCACCCATCACGGCGATCTCGGCGGACGGCCAGGCGAAGACCTTGTCGGCGCCCAGGTCCTTCGAGCACATCGCCAGGTAGGAGCCGCCGTAGGCCTTGCGCATCACGATGGTGATCTTCGGGACGGTGGCCGCCGAGTAGGCGAACAGCATCTTCGCGCCGTGGCGGATGATGCCGCCGCGCTCCTGGGCGACGCCCGGCAGGAAGCCGGGCACGTCGACGAGGTTCACGATCGGGATGTTGAAGGCATTGCAGAAGCGGATGAAGGTCGAACCCTTGTCAGAGGAGTCGATGTCCAGCACGCCCGACATCACCGACGGGTTGTTGGCGATGAAGCCGACGGTGCGTCCCACGACGCGACCGAAGCCGACCACGAGGTTCTTCGCCCAGCCCGCCCGGACCTCGAGGAAGTCGCCCCGGTCCACGATCTCGCGAATGACCTCGCGCACGTCGTAGCCCTTGTTGCTCTCCTCGGGGATGATCTCGCGCAGCCTCTGGCGCGGGGACACATTGTCGTCGGGATCGACGATCGGGGCGTCCTCGGCATTGTTCTGCGGCAGGAAGCTGAGCAGCTTCTTGGCGATCAACAGGGCCTGCTCGTCGTCATCCGCGACGAAGCTGACCACGCCCGACGCCATCTGCGCGTCGGCGCCGCCGAGCTCGTCCTGGGTGACGTCCTCGCCGGTGACCTGCTTGATCACGCCGGGGCCCGTGATGAACATGTGGGCCTTGCGGGTCTGGATGATGAAGTCGGTCAGAGCCGGGCTGTAGACCGCGCCACCGGCGCAGGGGCCGGCGATGATCGAGATCTGCGGCACGACGCCGGACAGCAGGACATTCTCGTAGAAGACCTTGCCGTAGCCGGACAGCGAGTCGATGCCCTCCTGGACTCGGGCGCCGCCCGAGTCGTTGATGAAGACGAAGGGCGTGCCTGTCTCGAGCGAGGCGTGCAGCGCTTCGGCCACCTTGATGTTGTGCGTCTCGCCCGCGGAGCCACCGGAAACGGTGAAGTCCTGACTGGCGAAGTGGATCGGGCGTCCGAGGACGGCTCCCGCACCGGTCACGACGCCGTCGGCGGGCATGTCTGCCTTGTCCATGCCGAAGAAGGTCGTGCGGTTCTTGCGGAAGGCACCATCCTCCAGCATGGTGCCGGGGTCGATCAGGGCATCGATGCGCTCGCGCGCGGTCATCGCGCCCTTCGCATGCTGCTTCTCGATGCGCTTCTCGCCGCCACCTGCATGGACCCGGGCCCGCTCACTGGCCAGGTGCTCGAGGCGCTCTGCCATGGTGTGCTTTGCCATTATGTTCCTTAGTCTTTTCGACTCGTGGGTTTGTCGTCGATCAGGCCGGCTCGACCTTGACGCTGTGCTGGCGCCCGTCGAAGCTGACGTTGTAGGTGATCGGCGAGCTGAGCGCCTGTGCCTTGCCCGCGGCGACGTCCGCCTCGCGCTTGAGCTGATCGGGGGTCTTGCCGACATTCTTCGGGCCATCCTGACGGGAGGCGAAGAACTTCGGGGCGACGCCCGGGAACATGGCGTTGGTCAGCACGTCCTCCTCGGAGCCGTTGAAGCCGGGCAGCGCCTGGGCGTCGGTCTCCAGCTTCTCCCACTCGGGCTCCAGCAGATCGGCCGGACGACCGGTGATGACGTCCTTCTTCTGCTGAGCCTTGGCGGCCTCGACGACCTCGGGATTGCGCTCGCCGATGCACTCGCCGTAGTAGCCGAGCATCAGGTCGGCGAACTCGCCAGTCATCACCTTGTAGCGGCCCATCAGGACGTTGAACACGGCCTGGGTGCCGACGATCTGGCTGGACGGGGTCACCAGCGGCGGGTAGCCGGCGTCCTTCTTGACGACGGGCACCTCCTCCATGACCTCCTTGATGCGGTCACCCGCACCCTGGGCCTTGAGCTGGCTCTCCATGTTGGACAGCATGCCGCCGGGGATCTGGCTACGGAAGATGTCGGTGTCCACCAGGGTGGCCGATTCGAATTCCTTGTACTTCGGGCGGATCGTGGAGAAGTGGTCGCGGATGGAGATCAGGCGATCCATGTCCAGCCCGGTGGTGTACTCGGTGCCCTCGAGCATCTCGACGAGGCTCTCGGTCGGGTTGTGGCCCGGGCCGAGCGACATCGAGCTGATCGCGGTGTCGACGACGTCGGCGCCGGCCTCGATGGCCTTCATCAGGGTGACCAGGGTCACGCCGGTGGTGGAGTGGCAGTGGACGTTGATCTGGGTGTCCTCGCCGTAGGTCTCCTTGATGCCACGGATGATGTCGTAGGCGGGCTGCGGCTTGAGCAGGGCGGCCATGTCCTTGAAGGCGATGGAATCGGCACCCATGTCCAGCAGCTGGCCGGCGAGCTTCACGTAGCCCTCGGTCGTGTGCAGCGGGGAGATGGTGTAGCAGATGGTGCCCTGGGCATGCTTGCCCGTCTTCTTGACCGCCTGCATGGCCTGGGCCATGTTGCGGGGGTCGTTCAGGGCGTCGAAGACGCGGAAGACGTCCATGCCGTTCTCGGCGGACTTCTCGACGAACTTCTCGACGACCATGTCTTCGTAGTGGCGGTAGCCCAGCAGGTTCTGACCACGCAGCAGCATCTGCAGCTTGCTGTTGGGCAGCAGCTTGCGGAAGGTGCGCAGCCGCTCCCACGGGTCTTCGTTCAGGAATCGGATGCAGGAATCGAAGGTGGCCCCGCCCCAGCACTCAACAGACCAGTAGCCGGCTGCATCAATGTCAGCACAGGCTTCGACCATGTCCTCCATGGCCATACGGGTAGCCATCAGGCTCTGGTGTGCGTCGCGGAGAGCGACCTCGGTAACGCCAATTTGTCGCGGACTCATGTGTCCCATCCTTACATGCTCCGGCTCCAGTGGACAGACCGGGGTGGCATTTGTGCAGGCGCGCACAAAAGGCGGCGGAGACATTTCCAGCCATGGTCAAACCACAAGCGAAAATGCCCCGTGACAAGGGTCACAACCCGTGGCCCCGGCAGCCATGCCAGACTCATGGCATGACCCGTGAACTGAAGTCGAATGACTGCACCGGCAAGTGCGACTGGAAGCCCACCGAGGAAGTGAGCGACGGTCTGCGGATCTTCGCCTGCTCCGGTTGCGGCAGCGAGTGGACCAGCGAGCTCGGCTGGACCCCGCGCAATGCCGACGGTGAGGTCTCCCCCGCCGTCCTGGCCGAGAAGGCCGCGGCCCGGCCGCAGACCGTGATGGAGGCCCCCGTCGAGCGAGCCCTCGAGGGCAACGGCGGCAACGGCGTCGGGGGCTGGTGACCCCACCTTGGGGGCTACGTCCCCCCAAACCCCCTCACGGGGGCTCCGCCCCCGTGAACCCCCGAAGACCTTGAAGTCGCTTCGCTCCACTCCTTCTGTTCCGGATCCCGTGAGGGAGTGAAGAACCGGCCGGCTCCCCCAAGGGGAACCGGCCGGTTCGTTGTTCAGGTGTGAGCGATCAGGCGGTGTGGGTACCGGCCGAACGCAGCTGCTGGCAGGCCTCGACGATGCGAGCGGCCATGCCGGCCTCGGCCAGCTTGCCCCAGGCGCGCGGGTCGTACATCTTCTTGTTGCCGACCTCGCCGTCGATCTTCAGCACGCCGTCGTAGTTCTTGAACATGTGCTCGACCACGGGGCGGGTGAAGGCGTACTGGGTGTCGGTGTCGACGTTCATCTTCACGACGCCGAAGTCCACCGCGTCGCTGATCTCCTGGGCGGTCGAGCCCGAGCCACCGTGGAAGACGAGCGCGAAGGGCTTCTCCTGGCCGTACTTCTGGCCAACGGCATCCTGCAGGTCCTTCAGGATCTCCGGGCGCAGCTTGACGTTGCCGGGCTTGTAGACGCCGTGCACGTTGCCGAAGGTGAAGGCGACGATGTAGGCGCCCTTCTCACCCAGGCCCAGCACCTCGGCGGTACGCAGGGCGTCCGACGGCTGGGTGTACAGCTTGTCGTTGATCTCGCCGACGACACCGTCCTCCTCGCCGCCGACGGCGCCGATCTCGATCTCCAGGATCTGGTGGTTGGCGCTGGTCTTGCTAAGCAGCTCATCGGCGATGGAGAGGTTCTTCTCCAGATCGTCCATGGCCGAACCGTCCCACATGTGGGAGTTGAAGATCGGGTCCTGGCCCTTGGCGACGCGCTCGGCCGAGGCCTCGAGCAGCGGACGGACGTAGGTGTCCAGCTTGTTCTCGGGGCAGTGATCGGTGTGCAGGCCGACATTGATCGGGTACTGCTTGGCAACCTCACGGGCGTAGTCGGCCAGCGCGATGGCACCGACGATCATGTTCTTCTGGGTGGGGCCCGACGCGTACTCGGCGCCACCGGTGGAGAGCTGGAGGATGCCGTCGCTGCCAGCCTCGGCGAAGCCCTGCAGCGCAGCGTTGACGGTCTGGGAGGAGGTCACGTTGATGGCGGGGTAGGCGAACTTGCCGGCCTTGGCCCGCGCGTACATTTCGGCGTAGACCTCGGGAGTTGCGATGGGCATATCTGCCTCTTTCTATGGGTTGGTGTTGCTCACGGCCATTCTTCCAAAGATGGCCAAGCTGCGCAGCAGCGGGGTGCAATCTGCCCCGCCCAGCGCCGCGGGGACGGTTCAGCCGACCGCGAAGCCCCGGGGCGCGATGGATCAGAAGAGCGTGTCCAGACCACTCAGGTCAAGGCCGTGCCGCCCGCCAGACAGGGCGCGCACACCGCCGTCGATGGTGCCCGGCAACGCGTCCAGGAAGCTCAGCGGCATCGACCAGACCTTGCCCTGCACCGCCTCCACCACCAGTTCCGGGCCGGCGCCAACCTTCAGCCCGGCGGTCTTCAGCGCGCGCACCTGCTCCCAGGTGAGCTCCAGCACCGCGCCTTCCAGGGTGTGCAGCCGCAGTCCGCCCCGATGTGCCTCCAGCGCGGCACCGCGGCCGATCCGGGTCAGGTTGCGCTGGGCTTGCAGCAGCCGGGCCGCGGTGATGCCGATCATCACCAGGCTGACCGCATAGCCGGCCACCAGCAACCAGGGGCTGCCCCACTCGTCGCGCTTCCACCACCACAGCCCGGTCCAGGCCGCGGCGCCCAGCAGCATGAACAGGATCGAGCGACGCAGCGCGGACGCAAGGTTTGCCACCGCATTCGCCATCGGCACGGGGTTGAAACCCACCACGAAGGACGGGGCCTGGTTCGCGGCAGAGGGCATCTGGCTCATGGGGCCCATCGTAGGGGAATGGGTCAGCGGGTCTGGTCGCGCGGATGCAGCGTCGAGTGGATCCGGTAGCGATCCCCGCGGTACTTGCTGATCGAGTACTCCACCACGATGTCCTCGGCAAAGGTGAGTCGCTCGGTGACCAGCAGCGGGGCGCGGCGGGCTATCCCCAAGATCCGGGCGTGCAGGGCGTCGGCCGCCTCGGCGCTGACATTCTGTTCGCCGCGGGTGACCACCAGTCCGTAGCGCTCGGCCATCAGGTCGTAGACGGTGTTCAGCTTGTGATCCAGCAGGTCGGGCATCAGCCGCGACGGATACCACCCCACCTCGTGCGCCATCGGGGTGCCGTCGGCCAGGCGCAGGCGTTCCAACCGCACCACCGGCTCGCCGGGCTCGATCTCCAGCCCGGAGGCAACCCGTTCACTGGCTGGTTCCTCGGCGGCGGCCAGCACCACCGTGCGGGGCTTCAGCCCGCGGGCCCGCATCTCCCGGCTGAAGCTCATCAGGTGCAGTCGGGAATTGACCCGCGGCCCGGTGACATAGGTGCCCTTGCCCTGAGTGCGTTCCAGCAGGCCCTCGTCCACCAGGTCACTGATCGCCTGCCGGATGGTCACCCGGCTGACACCCAGCTGGTTGACCAGTTCGCGTTCGGACGCCAGGGCATCCCCGGCGTGCAGTTCCTCCTGGATCCGGCGCTGCAGGATCTGGCGCACCTGCGCGCGCTTGGTGGCGATCACCTTGTCGTCCTCGACGACGTCCATCCCGACCTCCGCTGCCGAACCACCCACGCTTGTGGTCTCTGGAGAATACCAATTGCAGCCCAAGTGGTCTGCTGCCGGGGTGCTTCAGGCGTGCTGCAGGGCCCAGGCGTACATGGCGATCGCCGCGGCCGCCCCGGCATTGATGGAGCGGGTGGAGCCGTACTGGGTGATCGCCACCAGCTTGCTGCAGGCCGCCACCATCTCCTCGGTCAGCCCCGGCCCCTCGGAACCGAAGACCAGGCAGCAGCGTTGCGGCAACGGCTCGTGCTCCAAGGCCACCGAGCCGGGCAGGTTGTCCACCCCCACCAGCGTGACGCCCTCGTCCTGTGCCCACCGGGCCAGCGATTCGACGTCGGGGTGGTGGTGCACGTGCAGGTACCGGTCGGTCACCATGGCACCCCGGCGGTTCCAGCGGCGCCGTCCGACGATGTGTACCCCCGCCACGTTGAAGGCATTGGCGGTGCGCACCATCGAGCCGATGTTGAAGTCGTGCTCCCAGTTCTGGATGGCGATGTGCAGGCCATGACGACGGGTGTCCAACTCTGCGACGATCGCCTCCAGTCGCCAGTAGCGGAATTCGTCCAGCACATTGCGCCGGTCGCCGTCTCGTAGCAGTTCCGGATCCAGCCGAGGGTCGTCCGGCCAGGGCTCGGGGTGCGGCCCGACACCGGTCGTCGGGGCCGTGGGGTCGTCGGGGCTCAGCGTGGTCACAGTCCCCCACGTTAGCCTTTGGGGCGTGACCGACCTGATGAGCACCGTGCTGTTGACTCCGATGCTGATGCCCGATTGGCTGGACCCCGCCACCCTGATCCACAATCTGGGCAACTGGGCGTTGTGGGGCGTGGCGGTGATCCTCTTCCTGGAGTGCGCCATCTTCCCGGTGCTGCCCGGCGACTCGCTGCTGTTCACCGTCGGGATGTTCATCGCGATGAACCCGCCGTCGATCACCTTCGGCTCCATGAGCAAGCCGATGGTGCTGGTCGTGGCCTGCCTGGTGATGACCTTCTTCGCCATCGTCGGCAACATGGCCGGTTACTACGTCGGCAAGTTCATCAGCCCCTGGCTGTTCAAGCCGCGGGACAACTTCTTCGGCAAGATCTTCAGCGAGAAGCACCTGCAGCAGTCACACGACTTCTTCGAGCGCTACGGCTCCAAGGCGCTGGTGCTGGGCCGCTTCGTGCCCTTCGTGCGCACCTTCGTCACCATGGTGGCCGGCGCCACCAACATGAACTTCCGGCACTTCATCACCTGGACCGCGATCGGCGGCGTGATCTGGGTCTGGGGCGTCACGCTGCTGGGCTACCTGCTGGGCAATGTGAAGTTCATCGGCGACAACATCGACGCGGTGCTGCTGCTGATCGTCCTGATCTCGGTGCTGCCGATGGTCTTCGAGTGGTGGAACGAGAAGCGCAAGGCCAAGGCCGAGCGCGTCGACGCCTGAGCAGCTTCCGTCGCCTGAGCCGCTCCCCCGCCTGGCCCGGGCCTCCAGCACCGCGCAGCAGTTGAGTGCACATGCAGTTGCTCCAGCGGCTGCCCCCTTGCAGTAACTGCTGCGCAGTGGGTCATGGGTCAGACGGGGAAGCCCGACGCGGACACCAAGGCCTGCCGCACTCGCCCCGCCAGCACCTTCGGTCGCTGGAGGTCCAGATCCATCCACCGCACTTGGTGCCAACCGAGATCGGCCAGGGCGTTGTCCCGACGCTTCTCGCGCATCACGACATCCCCGGCTGATTCCCCAGGGCGCAGCAGGGTGGTGTACTTCACCTTGCCGTCGCACTCGCCATAGACATGCAGGGCCGGCCAGGCGAAGTCGAGCCGAGCCAGTTCTCGCCCAGACCGGTCGAGCACGAGGTGCTGGATCTCGGGCGTCGCAATCCCTTCCCGCCAGAACAGCAATCGGCTGCGAGTCTCCAGCGGGCTCTCCGCCCGACCGTCGGCGAAGGCCACCCCGTCGCGGGCCTTCTTGATCCCGGCAACCCGTCGCATCCGGGAAAGGGCCGCCTCCACCTGCTGGCGCATCTCCGCTGATTCCCGTCCGCGGCCCTCGGGGTGGTGCAGACCGGCGTCCAGGGCGATCACGCCGGCGTCGAAGGTCATCCGGCAGGCCAGGTCGACCAAGGTGCGCGCTCTGGTGGTGACCGCCAGACCATCAACCACCGTCACATCCTCCGGCGCCAACCGGGCGACGTGGACATGGAGCGACCCGCGTTTGGTTCCGCCGCCTCGGGAGGCGCGCGGCCGGATCACCTGCACCTCCTTCATCGGCCCATAGGGCAGCAAGAGGCCGTGGACCACCGCGGCGGAGTGGTGGCTGAGCACTGCCCCCGAGAGCCCGGCGACGGTGGCCTCGATCAGTTGCCGATGCCGATCCTCCGGGGTCTTCCCCGCCTCTTGGGCGTAGGCGCCACGGCGCAGGTGAACCAGATCCCCAGCGGCGACGGCCCGTCGCAGCTCGCCCGGGGTCCGCCCCTCTGCCAACAGTTGCCGTGTGCTGCGCGATGTCGTCGTGCCAGTGTCCATGGGTGGAGTCCACGACCTTGGCACGTGCCCCCACAAGGGCTGACAACACCAGGACAACAATCGGACAACACGTGCCGCGTCCGAGACCCTCGCCAGTTTGGGTCGTGGTTGACCGCGCAGCCGTTGATTCCAGGGGCAGCCGCTGGAACTGCTGCCCCTGTGCAGCGAGTGCTGCGCGGTGAAATCCGGGCTGGGAAGCCCGGGGCGCAGGTGCGTTCAGCGCGCTGGGGAGCCCGGGAGCTGGGAACCATGGACTGGAAACGACGCGAAACGGCCCCGCACCTCACCATGGAGGGGCGGGGCCGTCTGTCGTGGTGGCCTGATCAGGCCTGCGGCGGGTTGTTCGGCTGCTGGGGCTGGGCCTGCTGCTGGGGCTGGTCCCAGGTGACCGGCTGCTGCGCCTGCTGGGCCTGCGGGTTGGGCAACTCATTGCTGGCGCTGGGTGCGGCCTGGTTCACACCGGGGGTGTGCTGCTGCGGGGCGTCGCCGCGGTAGCTGATCTCGCCGAAGTTCACGTCGGGGGCCTGGCGCACGGCGGCGTCGTTGACCTCGAAGTAGGTGGCCTTCTCGAAGTGGAACATGTTGGCGACGATGTTGCTGGGCACCGACTCCACCTTGGTGTTGTAGGCCCGCACATTGGCGTTGTAGAAGCGGCGGCCGGCGGCGATCCGATCCTCGGTCTCGGCCAGCTGGCGCTGCAGTTCCAGGAAGTTCTGGTTGCTGCGCAGCTCGGGGTAGGCCTCGACGCTGACCATCATGTTGCGCACCGCGCCGGAGAGCTGGGCCTCGACGTCGGCCCGCTGCGGGTCGGCCTCGGTGGAACTGCCTTGGGAGAGCTGCATCGCCTGACTGCGCAGCCGGGTGACCTCCTCGATGGTGTTGCGCTCGTGCCCGGCATAGGCGCGCACAGTCTCCACCAGGTTGGGCAGCAGCTCGTAGCGGCGGTTCAGCTCGACGTCGACCTGGCGCCAGGACTCCTGGATCACATTGCGCTGCCGTACGAAGCCGTTGTAGGGAGCGATGAACAGGATGCCGCCCAGCACCAACAGGCCGAGCAGGATGAACAGGATGGTCCAGATCATGGGGTCACTCCGGGTCTTGGAAATCTGATCACCTCACCATAACGGCTGCCGAGCCCACCGAACAGACGTTGGCTACGCCCAGCGCGTAGTCAGCGGGCGGGCCACTACTGTGAAGCCATGACCGATCGCGAAGAGCTCATCGAACATGTCAAGAACCTGGCCGTGGTGCACGGCTTGGTCACGCTGGCCAGCGGCAAGGAGGCCGACTACTACGTCGACATGCGGCGGGTGACGCTGGACGGGGCAGCCGCCCCGGTGGTCGGCCGGGTGATGCGGGATCTGGTGGCGGACTGGAACTTCGACGCGGTGGGTGGCCTCACCCTGGGCGCCGACCCGATTGCCGTCGCCATGCTGCACACCGCTGCGCACGACGGTGACCGATTGGACGCCTTCGTCGTGCGCAAGGCGGAGAAGGCACACGGCATGCAGCGCCGGATCGAGGGCACCGAGGTCTCCGGGCGCAAGGTGCTGGTGGTGGAGGACACCTCCACCACGGGCGGCTCCGCTCTGACCGCCGTCGAGGCACTGCGCGAGGCCGGGGCCACAGTGGTGGGCGTCGCCTGCATCGTGGACCGCGACACCGGCGCCAAGGAGGCCATCGAGGCCGCCGGGCTGGAATACCGCTTCGCCCTGGGACTGGAAGACCTCGGCCTCTGACGGACTACTTCTTCTCGGTCTTGACCAGATGGCCGAAGGCCACGGAGCGGTCGCTGGAATGGAAGAGGTCCTGGCAGGTGGTCATGGTGATCAGCGCGCGGGTGGGGGTGGCGCTGGGTTTCCCCGGAACCGGGTCCAGCACCCAACCGTCGGTGTCCTGCACGGTCAACTCCGATGGAGCCTTGTCCAGCAGGTAGGTGTAGATGGCCGTCTGGGTCTCCACCACCACCTCCGAGCCCTGCTTGAGCTCCAGCAGGCGACGGAAGGGTTCGCCGTGGGTCACCCGGTGACCGGCAATGGCAAAATTGCCCACCTGGCCCGGCCGGGCGGTCTTCTCATACCAACCGACGCTCTTGCCCAGCACCTCGGCGTCGGTGCCGGCCAGGATCGGCCACTCGTAGCTGGCGCCCAGATCCGGGATGCGCAGCAGCGCCATCCCATCCCCACCGGCAACGGGCGCCGCCGTCGGACTGGCCGGGGCGGCTGGCTTGCCGGCGGCCTTCCATTCCGAGCGCAGCGCCTGGCTCTGCTGGGTGGCGGCCTTGCGGGCGGCGATGTTGGTGCCGAAGAACTGCCAGCCTGCCCAGCCCAGAATGCCCAGGCCGACGAGCAGCAGCACCAACCCGAGCCAGCGCGACGGCGTCCATCGACGACGCCGGCCGACCCGGGTGGCACCGCGCGTGGCGGATGCCACTACTTGAGGTCTCCCGCGAGCACCCGCAGGACGCAGCGATCGGCCTTGTCAACAAGCTTGCCCTTGGCGGTCAGGGCAACCTTCTTGCCCGGGGCCGCGGCCGCCTGCTTCACCAGACCGGAGCCCAGCGGGGTGCCGGAGTCATTCTTGAGCCAGATCACCATGATCGAGTAGTCCCGCGGCTTCTTGGCCGAGTTCACCAGCTCCAGCTTGGCGGTCTGGTTGCCCTTCTCCAGGCCGCACTCGGTGACCTTGACGTCGGAGACGGCCCCTACGGGGGTCTTGTTGAAGGTGGGCTCCTTGGGCAGCGGTGCGGACGCGACGGTGGGTGCCGTCGCCGACGGGCTGGCCTCGGCCTCGCCGTCCTTGTTGGAACAGCCGGCCAGGCCGCCGAGGGCGACGGTGGCGCAGGCCAGCACCGCCAGGCCGCGCCCGGCCAGGGGGAGGTTGGGGGAAGTGGTCACGAGTTCTCCTTGTTCTTTCGTGCAATCAGCATGATGCCAGCCAGCGTGGAGAGCAAGCCCAGAACGAGCATCCACGGTGAGACATTCGAACCGGTGTTGGCCACCGGAGCCGTGGGCGGCACCGGACGGACCACCGGCTGCGGGGCCGGGTTGGTCGGCTGGACGGTCGGGTTGGCCGGGGCCGGTGCCGTCGGGTTGCTCGACGTCGGAACCGGGGTGGGCGCCTGGGTCGACGGCGGCTGGGTCGGCGGCACCGCCGGCGGTGTCGGGGTCACGCTGGGAGCCGGGGTCGTCGGCGGCACCACGGGCGGCGTCGGCGTCTGGACCGGCGTCGGCGACGGGGTGTCACTCGGGGTCTCGACGGGCGTCGGCGTAGGCGTCTCCACCGGAGTCGGCGTCGGCGTAGGCGTAGGCGTCTCAACCGGAGTCGGCGTCTCAACCGGCGTCGGCGTAGGCGTCGGCGTCTCAACCGGAGTCGGCGTCGGCGTCTCAACCGGCGTCGGCGTAGGCGTCGGCGTCTCAACCGGAGTCGGCGTCTCAACCGGAGTCGGCGTCGGCGTCTCAACCGGGGTGGGCGTCGGCGTCGGGATCACGGAGGTGTCCAGATCCACCGAACTGTCGTGCGGATCGATGCCGGGGCCCCTCACGGTGGCGGTGTTGCGCAGCTTGCCGCTGGCAGCCTCCGCCTCCGTGATGGTGTGCTCACCGGTGCAGGTCCGGACCGCGCCGATCGGCAGCGGCTGGTCCTGCGCCGGGGTGCAGGTCAGGTTGGGCAGCAACGGGTCACTGACCACCAGACCATTGAGCACGATCTGGCCGATGTTGGTGACGGTGATGGTGTACTTCACCACCTCACCCGCCTGGCCCAGACCGTCACCATTGGTGTCCTGCAGCTCGGCGGACTTCTTGATGTCCACGTCGCGCTTCGGGTCGGTCGGGATGATCGTCGAGCCGGTCGGGTCATGCGGCCACTGCGGGCCGGTGGCGGTGGCCACATTGGCCACTGAACCAGCCTGGACATCGGCCAGCGTGATCACATGCGCACCGGTGCAGACTCGGGATCCGCCCACCGGGATGGGCTGGTCCTGCGCCGGGGTGCAGCTGAGCTGGGGCAGCATCGGGTCGATGACGGTGACCTTGGTCAGCGGCACGTCGCCCGTGTTGGTCACGGTGATGGTGTAGTTGATCGTCTCACCCAGGCTGCCGACCTTGTCACCATTGGTGTCGTCCAGCACGCCCTGCTTGACCACCTCGGCGTCCGGCCGCGGGATCACGGTGACGATCTTCTCGGCATCCGGGATCTTGCCGGTGGTGGAGCTGGTGGCGCTGGCAATGTTCTTCACCAGGCCATTCAGAGCATCGTCGGCCGTCACCACATGGGTGCCGGTGCAGACCCGCTTGCCACCCACCTCGATCGGCTGGTCCTGCGTCGGAGTGCACACCAGATCGGTCAGCATCGGGTCGGAGACCATCGCATCGGTCAACGGCACGTCGCCGGTGTTGGTCAAGGTGATCGTGTACGTGATCGGGTCGCCGACGTGCGCCACCGTCGCCCCACCGGGCAGCTCGGCGGTCTTGACCAGCGTCGCCTTCGGGTTGGGCTTCGTGATGACGGTGTCCTCATCCGTCGGATTCTGGGGCAGGTCCGGAGTGGTCACGGTCACCACATTCCTCACCGAACCCGCGGCCGCCTCGGCAGCGGTGATCACGTGGGTGCCGGTGCAGGTGCGCACCGCGCCCACGGCCAGCGGCTGGTCCAACGTCGGATCACAGGTCAGCGCCAGGCCGGGCATCGGGTCCTTGACCGTCATGTTGCGCAGCGCCACATTGCCGGTGTTGGTGATCCGGATGATGTAGGTCACGACCTCACCGGCCGAGCCCACGCCGTCACCATTGGTGTCGGCCAGCTGGTGGTCCTTGACCACGGTGGCCTTCGGGTTGGCCGCGGTGGGCACCTCCCCGCTGGCCGGACCCGGGTCGGGGATGTCGCCACCGGTCAGGGTGGCCACATTCCTCAGCGATCCGGCCCTGGCCTCGTCCTCGGTGATGGTGTGGGAACCGGTGCAGATCCGCACCGCCTTGGCGGGCAGCGGCTCGGACTCGGCCGGGGTGCAGGCCAGGCTGGGCAGCATCGGGTCGTTGACCTTGAGGCCGGTCAGGGTGACGTCACCGGTGTTGGTGACGGTGATCGTGTAGTTGACCACCTCGCCGGGCTGGCCCAGCTTGTCGCCGTTGGTGTCCTGAAGCTCGGCCTTCTTACTGATGGTCGCGCTCTTGGCCGGGTTGGTCGTGATGATCGCGTCGGCCGGCTGGTCCGGCCGACCGGGCACGTGCAGCGTGGCGACATTCCGGATGGAACCGGCCAGCGCTTCTTCCTCGGTCACCACGTGTGTGCCGGTGCAGGTGCGCACCGCGCCCGCGGGCAGCGGCTGGTCCTGCGCCGGGGTGCAGGTCAGCGAGTCACCCAGCATCGGGTCGGTGATCACGGCGTCGACCAACGGCACGTCGCCCCGGTTGGTCAGGGTCAGCGTGTAGGTCAGCGTCTCGCCCACCTGGCCGATCCCGTCACCATTGGCGTCGGAGACCGACTTCACCAAGGTGCTGCCGGGCTTCGGCCTGGTCTTGACGACGACGGTCGGCGACGGCACCTTGCCGGTGTGGCTGCTGGTGGCATGGGCGGTGTTGACCACCTGACCGGCCACGGCATCCGCCTCGGTCACCACGTGGTTGCCGGTGCAGCTGCGGGTCTCGCCGGGCTGCAGCGGCCCGGTGGTGGCGCAGGTGAGGTCGGTCAGCAGCGGATCGGCGACCGTCAGGTCATCCAGCGCCACGTCGCCATTGTTGGTGACGGTCACGGTGTAGGCGATGGTCTCCCCCACCGAGCCGTAACCGTCGCCGTCGGTGTCGGCCAGGTTCGGCGACTTGGTGAGCGTCAGGCTGGCATTGGGCCGGGTCGGCACCACCGCGGTCCTGGGCGGGATGCCGGGGACCTGCGGGCTGGTCAGCGTGGCCGTGTTCACCACGGAGCCGGCCAGGGCATCGACCTGGGTCACCACATGGCTGCCGGTGCAGGTGCGCACCGCCCCCTTGGCGAGCGGCTCGCTCATCGCGGGCACGCACACCAGCTGGGGCAGCATCGGGTCGTCGATCGCCAGCTTGGTCAGCGCCACATCACCGGTGTTGCGGATGGTGAGCGTGTAGTTGATCGTCTCGCCGACGGTGCCGACGCCGTCGGCATTGCTGTCCACCAGATCGGCCCGCTTGTCGAAGTCCACCGCGGGCTTCGGCTCGGTGGGCACGATCTCCGAGTCCTTCGGACCATTCGGGAGATTCGGCACCTTCGCGACGACGGTGTTGTTCACCGCACCCGCCTCGGCGTCGGCCTCGATGATCACGTGGGAGCCGGTGCAGATGACCTGACCGGCGACGGGGACGCGCTCGGTCAGTGCCGGGGTGCAGGTCAGCTGCGGCAGCATCGGGTCGTTGATCACCACATCGCTCAGCGGGACGTCGCCGGTATTGGTCAGCGTGATGGTGTAGCGGATGCTCTCCCCCACATTGCCCACGCCGTTGGCATTGGTGTCATCCAACGTGGCCACCTTGTTGATGCTGGCATCCGGGCGGGATTCCACCAGCTCGGTGTGCTCGGCATCCGGGATCTTGCCGGTGGTGGAGCTGGTGGCGCTGGCAATGTTCTTCACCAGGCCATTCAGAGCATCGTCGGCCGTCACCACATGGGTGCCGGTGCAGACCCGCTTGCCACCCACCTCGATCGGCTGGTCCTGCGCCGGAGTGCACACCAGATCGGTCAGCATCGGGTCGGAGACCATCGCATCGGTCAACGGCACGTCGCCGGTGTTGGTCAAGGTGATCGTGTACGTGATCGGGTCGCCGACGTGCGCCACCGTTGCCCCACCGGGCAGTTCAGCGGTCTTGGCCAGCGTGGCATTGGGATTCTGCCTGGTGATCACCTCGTCGTCATCCGACGGATTCTCCGGCAGGCCGGGAGCGGTGACGGACACCACATTCCTCACCGAACCCGCGGCCGCCTCGGCAGCGGTGATCACGTGGGTGCCGGTGCAGGTGCGCACCGCGCCCACGGCCAGCGGCTGGTCCAACGTCGGATCACAGGTCAGCGCCAGGCCGGGCATCGGATCCTTGACCGTCATCTGGGTCAGGGGCACGTCGCCGGTATTGGTGATCCGGACGAAGTAGGTGACCGTCTCACCCGGGGTGCCGACACCGTCGTTGTTCGTGTCGGCCAGCTGGTGGTCCTTGGTCACGGTGGCCTTCGGGTTGGCCCCGGTGGGCACCGTCGCGCTGTCGGTCAGCGGGGCGGGCAGCTGCGGCCCGGCCAGCGTCGCGGTGTTGTTCACCGCACCGGCCACCACGTCGGCCTCGGTCACCAGGTGCACACCAGTGCAGGTGCGCACGCCGCCGACGGCCAGCGCCTCGGACTCGGCCGGAGTGCAGGTCAGGCGGGGAAGCATGGGATCGGTCAGCTGCAGGTTGCGCAGCTCGACGTCACCGGTATTGGTCACGGTCAGGGTGTAGGTGATGGTCTCCCCGACGGTGCCCACACCGTCACCATTGGTGTCGGCCAGGCTGGGGACCTTGGTGAACGAGGCGGACGGCTTCGGAGTCACCTTGACCACGTCGGGATCCGACGGTTCGACGGGCACCTGCGGTCCGCTGACGGTGGCCACATTGGTGACCTGGCCCGCCTCGGCATCGGCCGAGGTGATCACGTGGCTGCCGGTGCAGGTGCGCACCGCTCCGGGATCCAGCGGCTGGTCCTGCGCCGGGGTGCAGGTCAGGGCGGGCAGCATCGGGTCATTGACCGTGAGGTCGGTCAGGCGAACGTCGCCGGTGTTGGTCACGGTGACGGTGTAGTTCACCGTTTCCCCGACAGTGCCGAAGCCGTCGCCATTGGTGTCGGCCAGCACGTGGCTCTTCTTGATGCTGGCGTCGGGATTGCCGCCGGTGGGCACGGTGGCGGTGGAGGTCACCGTCGACACCTGCGGGCCGGACAGGGTCGCGGTGTTGAGCACCGGCCCTGCCTCGACGTCAGCCTGGGTGACCACGTACGTGCCGGTGCAGGTGCGCACCTGCCCAACGGGCAGCGGGGCGGTCTGCAGCGGGGTGCAGGTCAGGTTCGGCAGCATCGGGTCGGTGACCGAGAGGCCGGTCAGCGTGACGTCACCGTCATTGGTGGTGATGATCGTGTAGTTGATCGTCTCCCCCACGGTGCCGACACCGTCATTGTTCGTGTCGGCCAGCGCGGCGCTCTTCACGAACTGGGCGTGCGCATTCGCCTTGGTCTTGACCTCGGTCTCGTTCGACGTCGAGTCCTGGGGCAGCTGCGGGGACTTTCCGGTGGCGACATTCTTCACGCTGCCGGCCAGCACGTCGGCCTCGGTGATCACGTGGGAGCCGGTGCAGGTGCGGAACTCGTCGACGCCGATCGGCTGGTCCTGCGCCGGGGTGCAGGTCAGGTCGGGCAGCATCGGATCACTGACGGTGACATTGGTGAGCACGGCATCACCGGTGTTGCGGGCGATGATCGTGTAATTGATCGTCTCCCCGACGGTGCCCAGTTTGTCACCATTGGTGTCCACCAGGCTGGCGCTCTTGTCCAGCTTCAGGGCGGGGGTCACCCCGGTGGGCTGGTCATGGGTGGCGGTGACCGGCGTGGCCAGCTGCGGGCCGCTGAGGGTGGCCTCATTGTGCACATTGCCACTGGCGGCCTCGTCCTGGGTGATCACGTGGGCACCGGTGCAGGTGCGGGTGGCCTTGGGCGCCAACTGTTCGCTCTGGGCCGGGCTGCAGGTCAGGGCCGGCAGCAGCGGATCGGCCAGCACCGCGCCCTTGAGGGTGACGTCACCGGTGTTGGTGACGACGAGGGTGTAGTTGATGGTCTCCCCGACGGTGCCGGTGCCGTCGCCATTGCTGTCCACCAGGCTGCCGTCCTTGGTCAGGGTGGCGGCCGGGCTGGGCGTGACCGGGGTCACGACGCTGGCCACGGGAGTCGGGATTTCGACGCCCAGCGGGTCACTGGCCTTGATGTAGGCGCCATTGGTGACGGTGCCCACCTCGGCGTCCTGCTGCCAGACGGGGTAGCTGGCGTGGCAGACATTGCTCTCCTGCGGTGCCAGCACGACGGGCAGCGCCTTGTCACAGGTCGGCGTGGACAGGCCCACCAGCTGGTCGGTCAGGGAGCTGATGGTGGCACTGACCTGGCCATTGTTGGTCATGGTGAAGGTGTAGGTGAGCACCTCGCCGGGCTTCACCACCGGCTTGTCCGCGGTCTTGGTGAAGCTGACGCCGCTGGCCGGCTTGGCCGGGATGTCCACCTTGTCCTTGCCCGTGAGCGGCTTGTCGCCCGGGTCGTTGCCATTGACCACCACGGCATTGCTCAAGCTGCCGCGGTCAATGTCGGCCTGGGTGGTGACGTAGTCGGCGGTGCAGACGGCCTGCTGCTGGGGCGCCAGGCTGGCACCGGTCAGCGTCACCGTGGCCCCGTTCACCGTCACCGGCACCACGGTGCCGTCGATGGTGCAGGCGTGGTTGGTCAGGCCGACCAGCGGGTCGGTCAGGCTCAGGTTGCGGGCCGTGACATTGCCGCCATTGCTCAGGGTGAAGGTGTAGCGAACCGGCTGGCCGGCCGCCGTGATGGTCTGCACGGAGCTGGTCTTGGCCACCGTCAGGCCCGGCTTCTGGGTACCCAGCAGGCGCTTGTCCGCGCGCAGCGGGGTGATCGCCTTGCCGCCCAGGTTGGCATTGAGGGTGGCGACGTTGTACAGCTCGCCGCGGTCGATGTCGGCCTGGGTGACCGTGTAACTGGCCGTGCACACCCGCTTCTGCCCGGGGGCCAGGGTGAGCGGAACCCCGTTCTCGGGCATGGGGTGGGAGACACCGTCATCATCCAGACAGGTGATCGGGCCCAGTCCGGCCAGTTCGTCGCTGAGCACCACGTCGGCGGTGCTCTGGTTGCCCACATTGCCGATCTCGAAGGTGTACTTGACCACCTGTCCGGGCGCCGTGATCTCGGTGGCGTCGGCGTTCTTGGTCAGCGACATGGTGGTGTCCGACGGCACGGTGTGGATGATCTCGTCGTCGGTCACCGGAGCCAGCGGCTTGTCCTTCGGGTCGAGGCCGTTCATGGTGGCGGTGTTGGTGACCGAACCGGCGTCCAGGTCCGCCTGGGTGACGGAGTAGTAGGCGCGGCAGACCAGCTTCTCGCCCGGCGGCAGCGTGGCGGGCATCCGCGGGTAGCAGTCCATCGGCTCCAGGTTGGGCAGCGGATCGCTGATGGTCACATCATGCAGGGTGACGGTGCCGTTGTTGGTGCCGATGAAGGTGTAGAGCACCCGCTCGCCCGCGGTGGTGACCAGCGTGTGGTCCGCCGTCTTGGCCAGCCCAAAGGCCGGCTTCTGGGTGACGCCGACCGTGGTGGAACCCTCCCCGGGCTTGACGGCCGAGCCGGTCGGGTCGAGACCGGCCACCGTGGCGGTGTTGGGGATGCTGCCGCGGTCCAGGTCGATCTGGGCCGGGGTGAAGGTGGCGGTGCAGGTCATGGACTCCTGCGGAGCCAGCTCCGTCTTCGGGCACTGGATCGGGGTCATGCCCTGGCCGGTCTTCGGGTCGGAGACCACCACGTCGTGGATGGTGACGTTGCCGGTGTTCTTGGCGACGAAGGTGTAGGTGATCACATCGGTCAGCGTCGTGACGTTCTGCTTGTCGGCCTGCTTGGCCAGGCTCAGACCGGGCTTGTTCTCGCCGGTGATCGTGGCATCGGCGGTGTCGGTCAGGTTGTCGGCCGGATCGGCCGGGTTGCCGCCGACATTCTCGGCGTGCACCGTCGCGGTGTTCGGCACGCTGCCCGCATCCAGGTCCGCCTGGGTGATGGCGCGGGTGGCCGTGCAGGTCTGCTGCTGGCCCGGGTCCAGGGTGGCCCCCGCCGCCGGCGTGCAGCTCAGCGCGGAGAGCCCGTCGATCGGGTCGGTGACGGTCACGCCCTGCACCGACGTGTTGCCGGAGTTGGTGGTGGTGAAGGTGTAGGTGATCTCCTGTCCCACGGTGGAGTAGATGGCGGGACTGGCGCTCTTGACCAGGTCAACCTGGGAATTGCGCAGCGCGGGCACCGTCTTGCTGCCCTGGGCCGGTGGGATCGGCTTGTTGGCCGGGTCCAGACCGGTGGCGGTGGCCACGTTGAGCACCTGACCGCGGTTGATGTCGTCCTGGGTGACGGTGTAGTTCACGGTGCAGTTCATGCTGGCACCGGGCGCCAGGGCCACGGGGGCCTTCAGGTCACAGCCGGTGAGCGTGGTGTTCGGGTCGTCCACCTGTACGTCGTGCGCGGAGACGGTGCCGGAATTGGTGACCACGATGGTGAACTGCAGAACCTCACCGGCCTTGACCACCTGGGAGCTCTTGGAGTCCTTGACCAGGGTCAGTGCGGGGGTGCCGACTGCCACGATGTGATTGGTGTCACTGATCGGGCCCACGGTGTTGCCCTGCGGGTCGCGAGCCTGGATCGTGGCGGTGTTGTCCAGGTACCCCCGGTCCAGATCCTCCTGGGTGACCACGTAGTCGGCCTTGCAGTGCGCGACGCCACCGGGCTCCAGCCCATATGCGTCACAGGTGATCCCGGACAGCCCGGGCAGCTCGTCGACGATCTGGCCGCCGGAGACGGTCAACTCACCGGTGTTGGTGATGTCGAAGAAGTAGTCCACCTTCTGGCCAACCGTGGTGACCTGGGTCACCGAGGCGTGCTTGTCCAAGGCGATCGATGCGGTGTGCGTGCTCTCCGTATGGGCAGAGGCCACCTCCGTGGGGAAGGCATGTCCATCCTCCTCCTTGGCATTGAGCGTGGCGGTGTTGTTGACCACGCCACGGTCGACGTCGGACTGCTTGATCGTGTAGGTGGCCTTGCAGGTGGCGCCCATGCCGGGCTTCATGGCCACGTTGAAGTTCTGCGGGACATCGATGTTGGTGCCGTCCACCGTGCAGGTGATGGCGGACAGGTCGGCCATGGTGTCCACGGCATTGATGTAGTAGGCCTCGATGTTGCCCACATTCTGCACGTGGAAGGTGTAGTTCAAGGTGTCCCCGACTCCCCAGTTGGCGGGCGCCTGGACGGACTTGGTGAACTCCAGCTTCGGGTTGTACACGGCCGGGACGTTGACCGACCCCTCCCTCGACTCGACATTGCCCTGGGGGTCGGTTCCGGTGACGGTGGCGACATTGGTGATGCCGGTCTGCATCAGGTCGGTGTGGGTCACGGTGTAGCTGCCCGTGCAGGTCATGGTCTGCTGCGGCGCCAGGGTGGATCCCATGACCGGGGTACAGGTCAGCGGCCCGTCCAGCGGGAGGGAATCGGCCACCTGGACATTGGTGAAGGAGACATTGCCGGTGTTCTTGGCGGTGATGGTGAAGGGCACCTTTTCACCCGCCTGGCGGATCAGCGTCGTGGCGGAGGTCTTGGCCACCTGCAGGCCGGTCCGGTTCTCGGTGATGACCGTGGTGCTGGCCGGGTTGGAGGTGATCGCCGCGCCCGACGGGGCGCTGGCGGTGGCCAGGGCGTTGTTGATGATGCTGCCCTTGTCCATGTCGGCCTGGACAGTGGTGTAGCCCGCCTGGCACGTGATGCCCTCACCTGGCGCCAGCTCGGCCGGCAGGGTGACGACGGAGCCGTCGGCCCGGGTGCAGCTCAGCGCGCCCAAGTTGGGCAGTTGGTCGGCGATGGTGGCGCCCTTGGCGGTGACATTGCCGTCATTGCGCAGGCTCAGCGTGTAGACCACCGGCTCGCCAGCCGCGGAGACCGTTGTGTGGTCGGCGGTCTTGGCCAGGGTCAGCTTGGGAGCCGCCGCGGCCGTGACGGTGGCGGGCGCCTTCAGCTCCCTGTGGTCGTAGGCGTCACTGGTGGCCTCGTAGCCGTCCAGCAGTGCGGTGTTCTGGATGGTGCCGCGGTCCAGGTCGGCCTGCGTCACGGTGTAGTTGGCGGTGCAGGTGAAGGTCTGTCCGGGCCGCAGGGAACTGTCGGCCTCGAAGTCACAGTTGAGCGCCGACAGGCCGGGCAGGCTCTCGTCGGTGATGTTGGCACCATAGAGGGTCTTGGTTCCGGTGTTCTTGCCCACCATGGTGTAGGTGACCTGCTGGCCCACCTGGTTGACCGTGGTGACCGACGGGGTCTTGGTGAAGCCCAGCGTCAGCGTTCCCTGTTCGGTGGGAATCTCCGCCACCTCGGAGGTGGCCTGCACCGGGTTGCCGTTCGGGTCGGCGCCGCTGACGGCGGCCCGGTTGTCCAGCACGCCGAAGTCGATGGCGTCCTGGTCGGTGATCCGGATGGCCTTGCAGGTCATGCTCTGCTGCGGCGCGAGGCTGGCACCCTGGGCGGGCAGACAGGTCAACGTCACACCCGGGTAGAGGAAGTCATCCTCGGTCACCGTGACATCGGTGATGGTGGTGGAGCCGGTGTTGGTGGCAACAATCTTGAACTCACCGGGGTCACCCAGCTTCAGCGGCCCTGGGCTGACGGCGGTCTTGGTGATGGCCAGACCATGGGTCTGGGTCACCGGTACCTCGTCGGAGGCCTTGCCGGGGGTCACCGGGTCCCCACCAAGGGTGTCGACGCCGGTGACGGTGGCGGTGTTGAGGATGCGGCCTGCGTCGACGTCGGCCTGGGTGGCGGTGTACTTGCCGGAGCAGGTGGTGCTGTCGCCCACCGCCAGGCGGGTGGCCTGGCAGGTGATCGGGCTGGCGCCCAGCAGCGGGTCGTCGACGGCGATCTGGTCCACCGCCACATTGCCGCTGTTGGTGACGGTGAAGGTGTAGGTCACCGGGTCACCGGCTTTGGTCACGGAGGCCACGTCATGGGTCTTGGCGAGCGCCAGCGACGGGCGGTGCACCGGGATCACGGTGGCAGTGCTCTGGGAGGTCACCGGCCCGCCCTTGGGGCCGGGGCTGGTGCCGGTGGCCGTGGCGGTGTTGACGATGGTGTCCTGGTTCATCTCCGGCTCGGTCACCTGGCGGCTGGCGGTGCAGTGCATCTCGGCGGCCGGTGCCAGGCTGCCACCCAGCGGCAGGTCGCAGTCGAGGGGCGACATCCCCGGCAGCGGATCGGTGAGCTGGATGTTGTTCAGGCTGGTGGTGCCGGTGTTGGTGATGGTGAAGGTGTAGGAGACGGTGTCACCGGCGGTCGCGACGCGGGTCGGCGTGGCGCTCTTGACCAGCTTGATCCCGGCGCCCTGGATGGCCTCGACGACCACCTCATTGGACGGTTCCGCGGGCAGTGCTCCGCCCGGGCCGGCGGCATTGACGACGGCGGTGTTCACCACGCTGCCGGCATCCAGGTCGGCCTGGGTGGTGGTGTGGGTGGCGGTGCAGATCTTCTGCCCACCGGGCTCGACCCCGGCGGTGCTGGAGCCGCTGACCTGGGCGCCATTGGCGTCGAGCACGGAGCAGTTGTAACTGCCCGCATCCACCTTCGGGTCCTCGATCATGACATTGTTCAGGGTGACATTGCCGGTGTTCTTCATGGTCAGCGTGTAGGTGATCACGTCACCCACGGCGGCCACGGTGGTCCGGTCGGCGCGCTTGGCCAGGGTCATGTCCGGCGTCTGGGTGGCGGTGACCACCGCGTCGTCGGAGTCGTTGACGAAGATCCCGCCGTCCGCGTCGACTGCGGTGACGGTGGCGGTGTTGGTGATCTTGCCCAGGTCCACGCCGGTCTGCAGCGCGGTGCGCGTGGCGGTGCAGGTGATCTTCTGACCCACCTCCAGCTCGGCGGTGGCCAGGTCCCGGTCACAGGTGAAGGTCCCCATCCGTGGCAGTGGATCGGTCAGGGTGATGCCCTTCAGCATCACATTGCCGGTGTTGGTGATCACGAAGGTGTAGGTGAACTCCTGCTCAGGCCCGGTGAAGGTGTCGGGGCTGACCGTCTTGTCCAGCGTGATGGCCGGTTCGTGCTTCACGGTGACCTGGGCGTCGGCGCTGCCGGTGGCCTGCTTGTTGTTCACGTCGTGCGCGGTCACGTCGACGTGGTTCGCGACGCCGACGGGAGGTGTGGCCGCCGCATTGGCCTGGTCGATGTCGTCCTGGGTGACCACATAGCTGGCCTGGCAGGTCAGTTCCTTGCCCGGGGCCAGGGTGTAGGGCGCGCTGGCTCCGGGGCAGGTGATCGCCGACAGGTTCGGCTTCTGGTCCACAAGCGTGACGTCGTACAGGGTGGCGTTGCCGGTGTTGCGCACCACGAACTCCCACGTGATCGTCTGCCCGGCGGCATTGACGGTGCTGGGTGTGCCGGTCTTGGTGACGGTGAGCGTGGGGTCCAGCTGGGCGGTGGAGATGGCCGGGTCCGAGGGATCCTCGACGGTGGCGCCATTGGGATCCTTGCCGGAGGCGGTGGCCACATTGTTGATGCTGCCGGCGTCCAGGTCCGCCTGGGTGACGGTGTGCTTCACGGTGCAGTGCATCACAGCGCCCGACGTCAAGGTGGAACCCAGCGCCGGATCACAGACCGTTCCCTCAACGGGGATGGATTCGGCCAGTTGCACATTGCTGACCGAGGTGTTGCCGGTGTTGGTGACCCCGATGGTGTACGTCAGCACCTCACCGACGGTCGCATAGGTCTGCCGGTCCACGGTCTTGGTGGTGGTCAGCTGGGCGCGCTGCGTGGCGCGCACGGTGGCCTGGGCGGTGACCGGCTTGTCCAGCTCCCCCGCGGTGACCGAGGCGGTATTGGTCACCTGACCGGAGTCGAGGTCGCCCTGGGTGGCCAACCGGGTTGCAGTGCAGGTCTTGATCTCACCGGGCGCCAGGGAAATCGGCCCGGAGCCGGGCCGGGTGCTGCCGTCGACCTCGGTGATGGTGCAGTGCAGCGGCAGGCTGAGTCCAGGCAACTTGTCCTCGATGAAGACCTGGCTGAGGGTGGTGTTGCCGCTGTTGGTGGCCACCATGGTGTAGGTCACCAGCTGGCCCACCGCATCGACGGTGGTCGGATCGGCCGACTTGGCCAGGGTGATGGCGGGACTCTTGACGGCGGTGGCCTCGGCGGTGTCCTGGTCACGCACCGGCGTCCCCGCCGTGTCGGTTGCGGTGGCGGTGGCGGTGTTCGGAACCCGGCCGTAGTCAAGGTCGTTCTGGGTGACGACATAGCTGCCGGTACAGGTGGCGACCGCGTTCGGCTCCAGCTCATAGGCGTCGCAGGTGACATTCTTCAACAGCGGGTCGGTGAGCTGGCCGGCAATCACCTTCACATTGCCGGTGTTGGTGACCCGGATCGTGTAGTCCAACGTCTCCCCGACCTTCGAGAAGGTGGCGTCATTGGTGGCCTTGTTGACCACCGTCTTGTCCAGCTCGATCTCAGGGACCAAGTTGATCTGCACGACGGTCCTGTCGGAAGCGTTGACCACGGTGCCGGCGACGTCGGTGGCCGTCACCGTGGCGGTGTTCTCCAGCCCCTTGCCGTCGGCGGGACGGGCGTCGTCGATGTCATCCTGGGTGAGGGTGTGGCTGGCGGTGCACTGCGTGGTGGCACCGGCGGCCAGCGTGGTCTGCGGACAGGTCACCATGAGGGTGGCGCCGCCCCCCAGGCTGGTGAACTGGTCCGTGATTGCGAGCCCGTTGAGGGCGACGTTTCCGGTGTTTGTGACGTCGAAGGTGTAGTTGATCACCGTGCCCACCGTGTCGGCCGACTTCGGGTTGGCATTCTTCACGACGTTGATGGCCGGGGCCAGCTTGGCTGTGGAGATGGCCTCATTGCTCGGCTGGCTCAGAGCGCCCTGGCTGGTGGTGCCGGTGGCGGTGGCCACGTTGGTGATCCTCTGCGCGTCGAGATCTGCCTGGCTGACCGTCTTGCTGATGGTGCAGTTCATGGTCTGGCCGCTGGCCAGGGTGGAGCCGATGCCGGGCGAGCAGTTCAGCGCACCCATCCCCTCGGTGAGCGACTCGGACAACTGCACATTGGCCACGCTCAAGTTGCCGGTGTTCTTGACCATGATGGAGTAGTTGAGCGTCTGGCCAACGGTGGCGTACTCGGCCTGGTCGACATCCTTGGTGACCTCCAGCTTGGGATCTCCCGTCGCCGTGAGCGTCCACGTCCCAGTACCCGTGGGCCCGGGCTTGCCGTCCGCAGTCACCGTGCTGACCGTCGCGGTGTTGTTCAGTGACCCGGCATCCAGGTCGGCCTGGGTGACCACCAGCTGCGCGGTGCAGACGCGGGACTCGCCCGGTGCCACATTGCTGGCGGGCGGGCAGTTGACCGCGGTCAGGCGGCTGTTGCCGGCGGCATCGGTCAGACCGTCGGTCAGCTTCCAGCCGTAGAGGGTGACATTGCCGGTGTTGGTGCCGGTGAAGGTGTAGGTGACCACCTCACCAACCGTCGTGATGTTCTGCTTGTCGGCGGTCTTGGCGAAGGTGATCGCCGGCTTGGGTGCGGTGGTCACGGTGGCGGTGGCCTGGGCCATGGCCTGCTCGCCGTCCAGATCCTGACCGGTGATCACTGCGCGGTTGGTGATCTGGCCGCCGTCCAGCTGCCCCTGGCTCACGGTCAGGGTGGCGGTGCAAGTCATCTCCTCATTCGGCTGCAACGCCGTCTTCGGGCAACTGGGCGCGCTGATTCCGGGCATGGCGTCGGTCAGCGCCAGGCTGTTCAGCGCCACATTGCCGGTGTTCTTGACCAGGAAGGTGTAGTCCACCAGGTCCCCCGCGGTGTCCACCGCTCCGTCGCGCACGCTCGCGGTCTTGGTGAGGGTCATCGACGGGGCGTGGTTGGCCAGCACCTGGGCGGAGGCCTCGGAGCTGAGGTTCTTGGTGACGCCGCCATTGATGGTGGTGCCGGTGGCCGTGGCGGTGTTGGGGAAGCCCTTGTTGTCGATGTCGGCCTGGGTGGCGGTGTAGGTGGCCGTGCAGGTCAACTGGCTGGGCCGGGTGGCATCGGGGGAACCCGCCAGGATGGCGGCCGGGCAGCTGATGGTGCCGCCGGAGTTGGTGATCAGCGGGTCGCTCACCGTCAGGCCGTTGATCTGGCCGGTGCCCAGGTTGGTGACGATGAAGCTGTAGGTGACCACGTCGCCAGCCTTGCTCACCGTTCGGGGCTCGGGGATCTTCTCCAGCATCATGCCGTCCTGGCCGAAGTAGACGACGGTCAACACGGCCGCGGCACTGGCATCGTGCACCACGCCCTGGTTGTCGGTGCCGTGCCCGACGGCCTCATTGGTGATGGACCCGGCATCGATGTCGGCCTGGGTGACGGTGTAGGAGCCGGAACAGGTCATGGTCTGTTTCGGCTGCAGGGTGGAGCCCATCGCCGGCGAGCACTGGAAGCTCGCGGCGGCCAGCTTCTTGTCACTGATGGCCACATTGTTCAGCTCGACATTGCCGGAGTTGGTGGCCTGGATGGTGTAGTTGATCACCTGGCCGACGCGGGAGTAGCGCTGCGCATCGGCGGTCTTGACCATGTCGAAATCGGGTTTGGGGTGCAGGTAGACCGTGGTCGGACCGGCCGGTTGACCGTCGGCCGGGCTGGAGTTCAGCGTGGGCAGCTTGGTGCCATCGGGGGTGACGGCGTTCACATAGGCCTGATTGGGCCAGTCGATGCCGGACGTGGCGTCATTCGGGTCCGGCACCTCGAAGTCCTGCTGGGTGAAGGTCTTGGCGCCGTGGCAGACCTTCTGCTGGCCGGGCAACAGGTCGATCGCGCCGGGGGCGTCGGTGGCACGGCTGCCATCGGCGTTGAGCACATAGCAGTCGAAGAGCATGTTGGTGGACGGGTTGGCCACCTTGGGGTCGGACATGAAGACGTTCTTCAACGTCACGTTGCCGGTATTGGTGACGGTCAGGGTGTACGTCACCGTGTCACCAATGATGTTGACCTGGTCGTGGTCGGCAGTCTTGACGAAGGTCCAGGACGGCTTCGGGTCGGTGGTCACGGTGGCCTGGCCCTGCGCGGGCGGCACCGTGGCGCCGCTGGCGGTCGTGCCGGTGGCGGTGGCGACGTTGGTGAAACTGGGCTGGTCAACCTGGGCCTGGGTCACATTCCAGCCGCGGGTGCAGGTGGTGGACGCGCCCGGCGCCAGGGAGGTGACCGGGCAGTCCACCGTGGTGGGGGTGAACATCGGGTCGTTGACCACCAGGTCATTGATGGTGACATTGCCGGTATTGGTCACCAGGAAGCTGTAGGTCACCGGGTCACCAGCCTTGGCCACCTGGGTGGGCGTGGCCGACTTGGCCAGGGTCAGGGTGGGGGTCTGGTTGGTGCGCAGCACCGCGGAGGCGGTGTTGGTGACCGCAGTTCCGGCCGGGTCGGTGCCGGTCACCGAGGCGGTGTTGGTCACCTGGCCGGAGTTGATCTGGTCCTGGGTGAGGGTCATGGTGGCCGTGCAAGTGGTGTCCTTGCCCGGAGCCAAGGTGGTCACGGGGCAGGTCACGGCGGACAGGCCGGCCAGCGGGTCGGTGACCGCGATGTCGCTCAGCGTCACGTTGCCGGTATTGGTCACGACGAGGTTGAAGGTGGCCACGTCACCCGCCTTGGCGACGGGGTTCGGCGTGGCCGACTTCGCCAAGGCGATGGCCGGCTTCAGTTGCACGTCCACGGTCTTGGTGTCGGTGGCGCTCAACTGCTTGCCCGCGCCCGTGGCGGTACCGGTGGCCACGTTGACGATCTTCCGCGCATCCAGATCGGCCTGGGTGGCGGCGTAGGTGCCGGTGCAGGTCATCGAGGTCCGGGGCTGCAGGGTGGACCCCAGGCCGGGGGTGCAGGACAGGTTGGCCGTCGGGATCTTCGGGTCATTGATCCGGGCATTGGTCAGCTCCACATTGCCCGTGTTGGTGAGCACGAAGGTGTAGCCGACCTGCTGGCCCACCGTGGAGACCGTCGGCGAGTCGGAGGTCTTCCGGAAGGTCATGGCGGGCTGGGCGTCGGCCGTCACGACGGCACTGTCGCTCAGTTGGCCCATCGGACTGCCGTCCGGCTTCTTGCCGTTGACCTGGGCGACGTTGGTGATGGATCCGGCATTCAGGTCCGCCTGGGTGACCGAGACGGTCGCCAGGCACTCCTTGTACTCCCCCGGCGCCAGCGCGACGGCACCGGAGCCGGGGCGCAGCAGCGTGCCGGAGCTGCTGTAGATGTTGCAGTTCAGGGCGCCCACCCGGTTGCGGATCTCCGGATCGGTGATCAGCACGCCACCGACGGTGACATTGCCGGTATTGGTGACGCGCAGGGTGTAGGTGACCTCGTCGCCCACCTGGCCGTAGGTCAGCGGGCTGGCAGTCTTGCTGAATGTGCCCTTGGCCGTCTGGGTGGCGGGGACGGTGACGGTGCCGGTGGCCGGCGGGACGGTAGCCTTGCTTTCAGTGGTTCCGGTGACTGTGGCGGCATTGGTGACCCCACCATTGTCCAGGTCCGCCTGCACGGTGGTGTAGTTCGCGGTGCAGTCGGTGCTGGCGCCGGGCGCCAGGGTGCTGACGGGGCAGGTGGGCGCGGAGATCCCCCGGAGCGCGTCGGTGACGGTCAGGTCATTGATGGTGACATTGCCGTTGTTGGTGACCCGGAAGGTGTAGGTGATCGGCTGGCCCACGGCATCGATGCCGGTGCGGCTGGCGGTCTTCACCATGGCCAGCTTCGGGGCCTGCGTGACGGTCACGGTGGCGTTCGCGGAGCCACTGATTTGCTTGCCCGTCGGGTCGACGCCGGTGACGGTGGCGGAGTTCGGGATGTTCCCGCGGTTCACGTCCGCCTGCGTGGCGGTGTAGCTGGCGGTGCAGGTGGTCTCGGCACCGGGCGCCAGGGTGGTGGCGTCACAGGTGATGGCACTCAGCCCGGGCAGGTCTGTGTCGGTGACGCTGATCTGCTTGAGGGTGGAGTTGCCGGTATTGGTGGCGACGAAGGTGTAGGTGATCTTCGAGCCCGCGGCGGTGATGCGGGCCGGCTCGGGGGTCTTGCTCAGGGTGAGCTTGGAGTCCAGCGACCCGTTGATGGTGACCTGACCGGTGCGGGTGATGGTGCTGCCATCGGGCGCCCGGCCGGAGAGCGTCGCCGTGTTGACGATCTTGCCCGCATCCAGGTCCGCCTGGGTGGTGACGTAGGTCGCCGAGCAGCTCATGGTGCCTCGGGGCGCCAAGGTCGAGCCCAGGGCCGGGGAGCACGTCAGGGCGGTCAGGCCGGGCAGCGGATCCTTGATCTGCACATTGGTGATGTCCACATTGCCGCTGTTCGCCGCGGAGAAGGTGTAGGTGATGGTGCGCCCGGTGGCCGAATACGTGGTCTGGTTCGCCGTCTTGGCAAAGCCCAGGTCGGGCCGCTGCTCCGTCGCGATCACCAGGGAGTCGGTGGCCGTGACGTCATCGGCGGCATTGGCGGTGCTGCCGCCGGGCTTCTCTGCCGTGACCCTGGCGTTGTTGGTGATGCCGCCGGCATTCATGTCGGCCTGGGTGGCTGAATAGGTCGCGGTGCAGGTGACGCTGGCCCCGACCGCCAAGCTGTTGACGCCATTGCAGTTGATGTTGCTCAGGCCCTGGTGAGGGTCGGTGACCTTGAGCGAACCGAGGTTCACGTTGCCGGTGTTGGTCACCAGGTAGGAGTACCCGATGGCCTGGCCGACGGCCGTGGCAAGAGTGGTGGTTGACGTCTTGTCCAGCGTGATGGCCGGCAGCTGGGTGGCGGTGACCGTGGCCTTCGCGGTGGCGGGCGGGATCGCGGAACCATTGGGCGCCGTTCCGGTGACCGTCGCGGTGTTGATCGCCTGTCCGGCATTCAGGTCGGACTGGGTGGTGGCCCGGGTGGCGGTGCAGGTCATGGTGGCCTTGGGCGCCAAGGTGCTGCCCTGGGCCGGGGTGCAGTTGACCTGGGCAGCGTCGATCAGGTTGTCGGCGACGCGGACATCGGTGGCGTCCACATTGCCGGAGTTGGTGACCACGATGGTGAAGTTCACCTTGTCCCCGACGGCCTTCACCGTGGTGGGATTGGCGGTCTTCGTGACCCCCAGACCGGGGGTCTGGTTGATGGTCACGGTGGCCGTGGAGGCGTTGGAGGTGACGGCGGCGCCCTTGGGATCCTTGGCGGTGGCGGTCGCGGTGTTGTCGATCTTGCCCGAGGCCAGGTTCAGGTCGGCCTGGGTGGTGGCCCGGGTGGCGGTGCAGGTGGTGCTCTCCTTCGGTGCCAGGGTGGTGGCTGGGCAATTGATGGCGGAGAGTCCGGACAACCCATCGGTGATGGCCAGCGAGTTGGCGGTGACATTACCGGTGTTGGTGACCTGGAAGGAATAGGTGACCACCTGGCCGACGGTGCCGACGCGGGCGGGTGCGGCACTCTTGGTCAGGGTGAGGGCCGGGGCACTGGTGACGTTCACCACGGCCGGCGCGGTCTTGGTCAGCGTCGCGTTGCCGGGTGTGACCGCGGTGCCGGTGGCGGTGTTCAGGATGGAGCCGGCATCCACGTCGGTCTGGGTGCTGGTGTAGCTACCGGTGCACGTCATCGTGGCACCGGGCGCCAACTTGGATCCCAGGGCGGGGGTGCAGTTGGTGAAGGAGCCGAGCTTCGGGTCGCTGATCTGGGCATTGCTCAGGGTCACCGTGCCCGAGTTGGTCAACACGATGCTGTAACCGATGGCGGTACCGGCGCCGGCGATGGTGGCCGGGTTGGGCGTCTTGGTCAGGGTGAAGGCCGGCCTCTGGGTGGCGGTGGCGGTGAAGTTGTCGCTCCCGGTGTAGCTGGTGCCGTTCGCGGTGCCGGTGGCGGTGGCGGTGTTGACCAGCTTGCCGGCGTCCAGATCGGCCTGGCTGATGGTCCGGGTGGCCTTGCAGGTGATCACGCCGCCCGGCTGCAGGGTGGCCGGCATGGTGGGCGTGCAACTGAGGCGCCCGGCGGAGAACATCGTGTCGGTGACGTTGACCTGGGTCATGGTCACGTTGCCGGCGTTGGTGGCCGTGATGGTGTAGTCGATGGTGCCGTTCACCGCGTCGTAGGTGGCGGTGGAACCGGTCTTGTTCACCGTCAGCGACGGGTTCTGCAGGGTGGTGACCACCTCGGAGGCGGCCCTGGTCAGGTCGGTACCGGTGGGCGGGGTGAGGGTCGCCGTCGCGGTGTTGTTGATGGTGCCGGCGTTGATGTCGGTCTGCGTGGCCGGGTAGCTGCTGGTGCAGGTGGTGCTGGCCCCAGGGGTCAGCGTGCCACCCAGGGCGGTGGGGGCGCAGGTGATGCCGCCCAGCATCGGGTCGGCCAGCCGCAGATTGGTGAGCGCCACATTGCCGTTGTTGTCCACCACGATGCTGTAACTGATCCGGTCCCCGGCCTTGACGACCTGCTGGGGAGTGGCGGTCTTGGTGATGCTGAAGCCAGGGTTCTGGGTGGCGGTCACCTTGGCCGTCGAGTTGTCGGTGACCGCGGTCCCGGCCGGAGTGGTACCGGTGACGGTGGCGGTGTTGTTCACCGCCCCCGCGTTCAGGTCGGCCTGGGTGGTGGCGCGAGTGGCCGTGCAGGTGGTGGTGGCACCGGGCGCCAGCGATGCACCCAGCGCGGTGGGCGTGCAGGTGATCGCGGACAGGCCGGCCAGCTTGTCGCTCAGCGCCAGCCTGTTGAGGGTGACGTTGGCGGTGTTCTTCACCAAGAAGGTGTAGGTGACCTGTTGCCCGACTGTGTCCACGGTGCTGGGGTTGGCGGTCTTGGTGAGCTGGATGCCGCCGGTGGAGGCGGCCATGACGGTGGCCGTGCCCGGACCCGAGACATCATTCCCGTGGGAGTCGGTGGCGGTGGCGGTGGCGGTGTTGACGATCCTGCCGGCATCGACGTCGGCCTGGGTGGCGGTGTACGTGGCGGAGCAGGTCATCTTGGCGCCGGGTACCAGGCTGCTGCCGGCGGCCGGGCTGCAGGCGCCCATCACGAGCCCGGGCAGCGGGTCGGTGACCCGTACATTGTTCAGGGTGCTCGCGCCGCTGTTCGTGGCGGTGAAGTTGTACGTGATCGACTGCCCGGCTGCGGTGATGCTCTGGCGGCTGGCCGTCTTCACCAGGTCAAGGCCCGAGGACGGCTTGGGTGTGACCACGAACTGGGCCGTTCCGGTGAGCGGTTCACCGCTGGGCGGATTGGCCTTGCTGGTGACCGTGTTCAGGATGGCGCCACCATCCAGGTCGGCCTGGTTGACGGTCAGGGTTCCCGTGCAGGTCAGCGTTTGGCCGGGCTGCAGGAGCGCCGGGGCGCTGGGGGTGCAGGCCTGGTTGGCCAGCCGAGTCATCGAGTCGGTCATCTGGACGCCGTTGAGCACCACATTGCCGGTGTTCGTGGTGGCAACGGTGTACTTCACGACCTCACCGACGGTCGTGAACTCGGTCTTGTCCGCGGTCTTGGTCACCGTCATGGTCCTGCGCTGGGTGGCAACGACAGTGGCACTGGCGGTGTCGCTCACGGTGGTACCGCTGGGGGCGGTGCCCTTGATGCCGGCGGTGTTCACCACGGTGCCAGCATTCAGGTCGGCCTGGGTGGCGTTGCGGGTGGCGGTGCAGGTGAGCACGGCCTTGGGCGCCAGGTTGGTGGGGAGGGCCACCGCGCCGGCGGCATTGCGGCAGCTCAGGGCGGACAAGCCGGCCAATGGATCGCTGAGGGCAACCCCGCTCAGGGTGACATTGCCGGTGTTGGTAGCGGTGAAGGTGTAGGTCACCTGCTGGCCAACGGCATCGACGGTGGGTCGGTTGGCGGTCTTGGTCAGCTGGATGGCGGGCTGGGCCACCGGGGTGAGGGTGACCGAGGCGGTGCCGGTGGTGGTGCTGTTGTCCGGCGCCGTACCGGTGGCGGTGGCGGTGTTCTTCAGGGTGCCGGCGTCGACGTCGGCCTGGGTGACGGTGTGGGTCTCCGCCACGGAACAGTTGGACACCTCACCCGGCTCCAGGGCGTCCGGCACGCAGGTGATCGCCCGGCCGGTGAGCAGCGGGTCAGCCACCACCACCTTGGTCAGCGGCAGCGAGCCGGTGTTGGCGACGGTGAAGGTGTAGGTCACAGTGTCGCCGGCGTCCAGCAGGCTGTTGCCGTTCACGTCGGTGGTGGTCGCCTTCTTCACCAGCTGGAGGGCCTTGTTGCCGACGTCCACCTGGGCGGTGTCGGTGACCTTGATGCCGGACGGCGGGGTGCCCGTCGCCGTGACGGTATTGGTCAGGGCGCTGGCGGCGGCCGCGGTGAAGGGGGTGACGGTGCAGGTGACCGTCTTCGAAGCCCCGGGTGCCAAGGGGCCAACATTGGCCTGGTTGCAGCTGGGGAACTTCGGGTCATCCAACGCGACGGTGTTGAGGGTGGCGGTGCCGGTGTTCTTCACGACGAAGGTGAAGGTGGCCTGCTCGCCCACTGCGACGGTGGCCTTGTCCACCGTCTTGGTGACGTCAATCTCACTGACGTAGACCGTTCCCTTCGCGGTGGCGGTCATCGGCACTGTGAGCGTGGCGTTCTCGGTGGCCTTGGCGGTACCGGTGGCGTTGATGGTGTTGGTGGTGGTGCCGGTCACCGTCGCGCTGCACTCGTATTCGAGGGTCTGCCCCTTCTCCAGCAACGGCACGGTCTTGTTGCACGCCGGCGTCGACGGGTCGCTCAGGGTGATGTCGTAGATGTCCGCGCCACCGGTATTGGTGAGCTTGATCACCCAGGTGGCGTCGGTGCCCTTCTTCACGTCCGGGGTCTTGGGGGCCTTCGTCAGGGTCCAGGTTGCCACCTGGGCCTGGGCCACGTCGGACTTGTCCAGCAACACCGCACCATCCACGGTCTGCCCCGCGACACTGGCCGTATTGGTGAAGGTGGTCGACGTGGCAGGACCGTTGCAGGTGTACTGCACCGAGGCACCCTCCGGGAGCTGACCGTTCGTGTAGCCGGCCGCGCTCAGGATGGTGGCCATCTGTGCCGTCGTCCGATTGCACCCCGGCGACAAGGGATCCTCGACGCTGAGGTTCTTCAAGGGGGCCGAACCCGAGTTGTAGACGGTCATGCGGAAGCTGGGCAGCGCTCCGGGCGCAATCGCCTGGTTCTCCTCACCATTGCCAGCGGTCTTGACGATCGCGATGTCCGCCATGGGTACCGCGACGCTGAGGTGCTGCAGCAGGTAGGAGTCGCCGGAGGTGCCCAAGTCGATGATGAGCGAGCTGTCGCCGGTCTTCAGATTCGGCAGGGAGGCCGTCTTGGCGTCGACATTGGCATTGTGGAAGGTGCCGGTGTAGGGAGCGTAGGGAACGGCACCTTCAGCCCTGCCGACGAAGTAGTTCTCACCCAAACTAGCGACCGGGGAGGTGACGTCCTTGTACCGGACATAGTCGCCCCCGATGGATGCGTCGCCTTCGTACGCGATGCTGCCCATCTTCGCACCCGTGCCCTGGGGCTCCAGGCCCGTGAGGTTGATGGTGGTGGGGGAGTCGTTGAGGAACTTTCGTTCATATCCGTCAAACTGGTAGATCTTGCGTCGCACCGAGGCCTTCGGCTGGGTCGGGTCATAGACGCCGTAGTCATAGACCAGTTCCATGGCCCAACCAACGTGGCAGTTGTAACCAGCGGCACCCCAGACATTGCCGACGGTGATGGTGCTCGCGGCACCGGTACCCACCACACCGTCGAATTCACCCACCAGATCGGCGCTGGCGGAGTAGTAGTAGGGCTGCCCTGAACCCAGCGAGGCATTGCCCAAGTCTGTCTTGTAGTTCGTCGGGCTGAACTGGGTTGTCACGCCATTGATGGTGACGCTGACCTGCTGGCTGCTGGCAGTACCCCTGGGCGGCAACTTTGCGGGGCTCGAGGCAGCGCCGTAGCTGGAGCAGGTGGTCCCCGCTTGACCCCTGACCTGACCAAGGTCACCGGACCAGTAGAGTTTCGCACCTACTACCTTTGCACCGGCGGGGATGGTGTACGTGGCCCGACTGGAGTTGAAGGTGTTGGCGTCGGAGTCCACGTCGATGAAGGTCATCGGGTAGTACTCGTTCTCGGCGCTCGCGCTGGTGCTACCGCTGAAGAGATTGCTGGGCGTCTGACCGTTCTTTGCATTGCTGGTGGTGGTCAGCAGGCCGTTGCCCACCAGCAGGAAGTCGCCGTGCACGTCGTAGGTCTTGGTGTTGGCCATCGCCGCGATGGTCAACGCCTCGGCGCCGACGCTTCCCTGCAACCCGAGCGAGAAGGCAAGCACGAAGGCCAAGACCGCCGCCGTGACACGATGCCATTGAACCTGGCGCACCGCTGTTCTCCCATGCTCCCCCGAGCAAAGCCCACCCCGAACCTGTTCCGAGCTGTGACAGCACTGAGTATGCAGGGCAACAGACTGAAGTAACAAGCCACTGAGAGAAACTCAACACCCTTCTTGTCGTGTTCTCACGATTCCGCAGGGAAGTTATCCAGCCAGTGAGACGCCTGCGCCCACTCCACAGACAGTGCCCTTGTCAGGGAGCACTCGCCGATTCAGCTCGTGACTCAATCAAAGAAGGCTCGCCCCGCCGGCGGGCCGGGAGATTCCTCACCCACCCCAAAGAAGGGTTGCGCGCCCCCCACCAAACGGGTCAGATGCTCACCGTGCACCAATCGATGGGGGAAGACTGCGCCGGCGGCCCGCCGCTCCAGCCGGTCGACCGGGAGCGCCACCGGACTGGCGCCAATCACCACATTCCCGAAGCGACGCCCCTTGAGGGTGGCGCTCTCGCCGCTCAGCATGACATGGGCGAAAGTGCTCCGCAGGCCGGCCAACACCCGCCGAGTCCAATCAAAGGGGTGGGTGTCGGTGACATTGGCCAGGAAGAGGCCCTCGGACACCAGGACCCGGCGTACGTCCGCCAGGAAGTCCAGACCAACCAGCTCGCCCGGCACCCGGGCGCCGATGAAGGCATCCAGCACCACCACGTCGGCATAGTCGTCGGGCATGGCGGCGATGCCCTCGCGGCCACCCACGGGGCGAACCTTGATGCCGGAGTGCTTGCCCAGCGGGATCTTGGCGCGCACCTCGGCGGTCAGCTCGGCATCGGGTTCCAGAACGATCTGCGGCGAGGTGGGACGCGTGTGCGCCACATAGCGCGCCAGCGTCATGGCCGCCCCCCCGACGTGCACCACCCGCAGTCGCTGACCGGGCTCACCGTGCTGATCGATCTGGTCGGCCAGCCGCTGCATGTAGTCGAATTCCAAATGGGTGGGGTCATCGGGGTTCACCCAGGACTGGTCGGCACCCCCGATCCGCACCAGCCAGCAGCCGGGCCGTTGCGGATCGGGGACGACGCGTTCACTGCTCACCCGAGGAAGGCTACCGCTCAGGCGATGCACAACCCGTCGCCGGAGGAATCGACGTCGAAGGTGACCGTGTCGCCGTCGGCGATCTGGCCGGCCAGCAGTTTCTTGGCCATCTGGTCCTCGATCGTGGCCTGCACCAGTCGACGCAGTGGGCGAGCGCCGTAGACCGGATCGAAGCCGGTGCGGGCCAGCCAGGCCTTGCCCTCGTCGGTGACATTGATCGTGATCCGGCGCTCAACCAGCCGGGCGTTGATCTTGGTCAGGTTGGTCTCGACGATGTGCGTCAGGTCTTCCTGGGTCAACGGATCGAACATGACGATTTCGTCCAACCGGTTCAGGAACTCGGGCCGGAAGGCACCCCGGACCACGCCCATCACGGCATCCCGCTTGGCCTCGGCGGCCAGGTTCTGGTCGGCCAGGAACTGGCTGCCCAGGTTGGAGGTCATGATCAGGATGGTGTTGCGGAAGTCGACCGTGCGTCCCTGGCCGTCGGTCAGCCGACCGTCGTCCAGCACCTGCAGCAGGATGTTGAACAGGTCGGGGTGGGCCTTTTCCACCTCGTCCAACAGCACGACGCTGTAGGGGCGGCGCCGCACGGCCTCGGTGAGCTGACCGCCCTCCTCGTAGCCGACATAGCCGGGGGGAGCGCCCACCAGCCGCGAGACGGAGTGCTTCTCCGAGTACTCGCTCATGTCGATCCGGATCATCGCGGTCTCGTCGTCGAACAGGAAGTCCGCCAGGGACTTGGCCAGTTCGGTCTTGCCGACGCCCGTGGGGCCCAGGAAGAGGAAGCTGCCGGTGGGCCGGTTCGGGTCGCTGATCCCGGCGCGGCTACGCCGGACGGCATCCGCGACCGCATTGACGGCCGGCTTCTGGCCGATCAGCCGCTCGGCGATGTGCTCCTCCATGCTGAGCAGCTTCTCGGATTCGCCCTGCAACATCTTGCCGACGGGAATGCCGGTCCAGGCACTGACCACCTCGGCAATGTCGGCGCTGCCCACCTCCTCGGAGACCATCGAGCCCTGCTTCTGCTCGGCTTCGGCCTGGCTGGCCAGTTCCAGTTCCTTCTCCAGCGCGGGGATCTTGCCATAGGTGATCTCCGCGGCGGCCTGCAGCTGGCCCTCACGCATCAGCTTGTCGGCCTCGCTGCGCAGCCGGTCGATCTCGGTCTTGAGGTCACCAACCCGGTTCAGCCCCGCCTTCTCCGACTCCCACCGGGATTCCAGGGAGCGCAGCTGCTCCTCGGCGTCGGCCAGCTCCTGGTTGAGCCTTTCCAGGCGCGCCTTGGAGGCGGCGTCGCTCTCCTTCTCGACGGCAAACTGCTCCATCTTCATCCGGTCCACCTGGCGACGCAGCACGTCGATCTCCTCCGGACTGGAGTCAATCTCCATCCGCAGCCGACTGGCAGCCTCGTCAATCAGGTCGATCGCCTTGTCCGGCAGCTGACGGTGGGTGATGTAGCGATTGGACAGGCTGGCGGCGGCCACCAGTGCCCCGTCGGTGATCCGCACCTTGTGGTGCGCCTCGTAACGCTCCCGCAAGCCACGCAGGATCGCAATGGTGTCCTCAACGGTGGGTTCGCCGACGTAGACCTGCTGAAAACGGCGCTCCAACGCGGGATCCTTCTCGATCCGCTCCCGGTACTCGTCCAGGGTGGTGGCGCCGATCATCCGCAGTTCACCGCGGGCCAGCATCGGCTTGAGCATGTTGCCGGCGTCCATCGCACCCTCACCACCGGCGCCGGCCCCGACGACGGTGTGCAGCTCGTCGATGAAGGTGATGATCTGGCCGTCGGCCTCCTTGATCTCCTTCAGCACGGCCTTGAGCCGTTCCTCGAACTCCCCGCGGTACTTGGCACCGGCCACCATGGAGCTGAGGTCCAGGCTGACGACACGACGGCCCTTGAGCGAGTCGGGCACGTCACCGGCGATCACGCGCTGGGCCAGGCCCTCGACGACGGCGGTCTTGCCGACGCCGGGCTCGCCGATCAGCACGGGGTTGTTCTTGGTGCGACGAGCCAGCACCTGCACCACCCGACGGATCTCCTGGTCACGGCCGATCACCGGATCCAGCTCGCCCTCACGGGCGCGCTCGGTGAGGTCGACGGAGTACTTGCCCAACGCGGATTCCCCGCCCTCGGCTTCAGGGGAGGTGACTCGACGATCGCCGCGGGAATCGGCGAAGGCCTTGTTGATCTTGTCTACCGTGGCACCAAGATCAACAAGGATCTTGGCGGCGTCGGAGGTGATGGCGGTCAGAGCGAGCAGCAGGTGCTCGGTGGTGACATAGGAATCGCCCAGCTCGTCGGCGCGCAGTTCGGCGTCGGCCAGGACTCGCGCCAGGGCGCCCGAGAGCTGCGGCTGGCTGACGGAACTGCCCTGGGCGCTGGGCAGCTTCTTGATGGCGGCCTGCGCGGCGGCACTGACCTTGGCGGGATCGACGTCAACCGACGCCAGCAGGGGCCCAACGGTGTTGTCGGGAACCAGCAGCAGGCAATGCAACAGGTGCACCGGCTCGGCATTCGGATTGCCATTCGCCAGCGCATTGCGGATCGCAGCCGAGACCGCGTCCCGGCTCATGGTGGTGAGCTTCTCGGTGTCCATGTTTCCTTCTGGGTTCAAGGGCTGGATTGAGTGGCCGTGACTCAAGTATGGATTCGCGCCCGGCCAGGTTCAAGCAAAGTTGAGCACACCAGACTCAACCCCGACGGGCTGGCCAGTATTCCCGCCACAGCTGGTCGACTGCGCCGCCTGGCCCTCTGTTGTGGTCAGCCACAACTTCAATTCGCGCAACCTCGCACATACCATCGAATCATGAGGACCACGCTCACCATCGACGACGACGTGCTGGAGGCGGTCCGTCAGCTTGCGGCCGACCAGCGTCGCACTCTGGGCGAGGTCATCAGCGAGTTGGCTCGGCAGTCCTTGCACAGCATGCCCGAGCCACGGGAAGCGCGGATTCGCAACGGCTTCGCGGCCCTGGCAGGCAGCGGTCACACGATCACGAGTTCCGATGTGTATCGCCTGCAAGAGCTTGATGAGTGATTGCCGGGGATAGCCCGGCTCAGCGCCACCAGGTATCGCGGATGTCCACCGGGGTGGTGCGCTTGTGCCGACTGCGCAGCCACTTCTGTTCGATCCTCTCGGCCACCTCGTCGGGGATCTCGGAACCCTCCAGGTAAGCGTCGATGTCGTCGTAGCTGATGCCCAGCTCGTCCTCGTCGGTGCGCAGCGGCTTGCCGTCCAGCAGGTCCGCCGTGGGAACCTTGGCCCACAGCCGCTCCGGGGCTCCGAGGTGCTGCAGCAGTTGGCGGTTCTGCCCCTTGTCCAGGGTGAACAGCGGCAGGATGTCCGCACCGCCGTCGCCGAACTTGGTGAAGAAGCCGGTGGTGGACTCGGCGCCGTGGTCGGTGCCGATCACGAGCAGGTTGCGCTCACCCGCAATGGCGTACTGCGCCACCATGCGCATCCGGGCCTTCACATTGCCCTTGTTGAAGTCACTGATCTGCATGCCGGTGCCCTCTTCGAAGGCGGCCTCCATGCCGTCGGTGGCGGGCTTGATGTTGAGGGTCACCTCAGTGCTGGCGGCCACCCAGTCCATCGCGGCGGCGGCGTCGGCCTCATCGGCCTGCACCCCGTGTGGCAGGCGCACCGCGACGAAGTCCGCCTCGACGCCCTCGGCGCGCAGCTTGTCTACGGCCATCTGCGCCAGCCGGCCGGCCAGCGTCGAGTCGATGCCACCGGAGATACCCAGGACGAAACCCTTGGTTCCGGTGGCCTTGAGGTAGTCGCACAGGAACTGGACGCGACGCTCCACCTCCTCGGCGGGGTCGATGGCGGGCTTGACGCCCATCTCCTCGATGATGACCTTCTGCAGTTCACGCATGACCCCAGCCTAGATGCTCAGACGGCGGCCAGCGGCAGCTCGACGGTGATCCGCAGCCGGTCCTGCTCCGCCCGGGCCTGCACCCGACCACCCATCTGGCGCACCAGCTCCTGCACGATCGACAGCCCCAGTCCGGCGTGGGCGCCGGTGCGGGCCGGATCCGCCCGGTAGAAGCGTTCGAAGAGTCGCTCCGCGTCGGCCGGGGCCAGTCCCGGCGCGTCGTTGGTGACGCGCAGCACGGCCTGGTCGTCCTCGCGGGAGAGGCTCACCTCGACGTCGCCACCACCGTGCGCCAGGGCATTGGCGACGAGGTTGCGGACCACGCGCCCCAGCGCCGTCGCCTCCGCGCGAACCACCAGTGGCTCGGCGGGCACGAGGACCGTCGGCTCGATCCCCTTGGCCTCGAAGGCGACGTAGAAGCCCAGCAGCGCCTCGGTGACCACCTCGGTGGCATCCACCGGCCCGAGCTCCAGTTCCCGGACGCCGGCGTCCAGCACGCTGAGCTCGAAGAAGTCGTCCACCAGCCGTCCAAGATCATCGACGCGCTCCAGGACGGTCTGCAAGCGCCGCGGCGAGGTGTCCGCCGAGGCGCCGTCGCGCTGGACCAGCTGCAGGTAGCCACGCACCGCGATCAGCGGGGTCTTGAGGTCATGGGAGATGTCCGCGATCTCACGGCGCAGCCGGATCTCACGCGCGGCGGTGGCAATCCCATTGCTGCGCAAGGCGTCGAGCGAGGTGTCCAGCTCGGCCACCAGGTGCTCCAGCTCGTCGTCGCGCACCACCAGCGCCAGGGGCTCCTGGGAACCCTGCTCCCGGTGCCGCGCCAGCTGGAGCCGCACGTCGGCGATCTCCCTGTGCAGCCCGCGGACGCGCATGACGGACCAGACCGCGACGGCCGCCCCCACCGCGGCCACGATCCAGCCCGTCATGACGCCAGTCTTGCAGTCAGCTCAGCTCACGATGGCGAAGCCACGCGATGCTGGCCGCGAGGAGCACCACCGTGCCCACCGCGAACATCAACCAGGTGTGCCCCACGATCTGCGTCTCGGCCCACGCGCGGGAGACCCGGTTGAGGTGCCAGACGGGGCTGGCCCCCAGCAGCAGCTCCGCCCAACGCGACGGGTGGGCCCGCGCGACGGCGCCGAGGATCGGGGCCGCAAGGACCAGCACGACGAGCAGCACCATGCTCGCCACGCGGGAACGGGTGACCAGGGTCACCAGGCTGACCAGCAACATCAACACCAGCTGGGGCAGGAAGAGCAACAGGCAGTGCCAGGCCCACCGGCCCAGTTGGTCACCGGTCAGCGAGACATCCTCCCGGACCAGGACCAGCGCGAGGGTGATCGCATTGTGCAGCGCCCACAGCAGCCCCGTCACAATGACGGCGAGCAGGACCTTGGACAGGTAGAGGCGGGTCTGGGACAGCCCCTGGGCGACGTTGATCTTGGTGATGCCGTTCTGGTCGTCGGCCGAGGTGATCATCATCCCGGTGATCGCGATGGCGAACATCGTCGCCGCGGTGAAGCAGGTGGCCGAGTAGAAGAGTTCCCAGAACTGGGGGTGGGCCGGGTCCGCGTAGTAGAAGCCGACGAAGCCGTCGATCAGCTCGACGCCGTCCTTGGTCTGGCCGATCGAGCCTCCGAAGGCGAACGAGGTGCTGCTGTGGTCGGCGAAGTTGAACAGGCAGAACAGGCCGATCACGACGCAGAAGACCACACCGATGGTCCTGGCGAAGCGCGACCGCAGGAAGCGGTAGGCGTCGGCACGAAGCATGTTGGCGAACATGTCAGGCTCCCTTGACGAGGTCGGTGAAGTACTCCTCCAGCGAAGCGCCACGCACCTCGAGGGCACTGACCTCGACGCCGGCGCCCACCAGGGCGGAGTTGATCTTGGCGGATGCCTCCAGATGGCTGGTCAGTTGCAGGCCTTGGCCGTCGGTCAGCCGGTAGTTCCGGATGCCCAGCTGCTCCTCCAGCACGGTGGCGGCGCGGGGGGCATCGTCGACGCGGATCCGCAGCGTGCGCTGGCACTGCTCGTGCAGCTCGCCGGCGGTGAGCTGGCGCACCAGGCGGCCGTGGTGGATGAAGCCGTAGCGGGTGGCGAACAGGTCCAGCTCCGCCAGCAGGTGCGAGGAGATCAGGATGGTGGTGCCGTCCTCGTGGGCGCGGCGCACCAGGTCCTCCCGGACCCGCGTCATCCAGGTGGGGTCCAGACCGTTGACCGGCTCGTCGAGGATGAGCAGCTCAGGGCGGCCCAGCAGGGCGACGGCCAACCCGAGCCGCTGCCGCATGCCCAGACTGAACTTCCCCGCCGGCTTCTTGCCGGTGTCGGTCAGGCCGACGACCTCCAGGGCCTCGTCCGTCCAGTGCTTTCCGGCCAACCCGCGCTGGACCCGCAGCGCCTCCAGGTTCTGCCGGGCCGTCAGGTCCAGGCTCAGGGCCGGCGCCTCGATCAGCGCGCCGATCCGGGAACGTTGCGCCACCACCGAGGCACCCGTCGCCCCGAAGAGCTCCATCGTGCCCGCCGTCGGGCGGGCCAGACCGGTGAGCAGCCGGATCAGCGTGGTCTTGCCCGCACCGTTCTGCCCCACCAGGCCGTAGATCTCGCCACGCGGAAGCTCGATCCCCACCTCGTCCAGGGCCTTGACCTTGCCGTAGCTCTTGGTCAGTCGCTGGGTTCTCACCACCATCTCGTCCATGACCCCCACCCTCTCGGACGGGGGTCAAGAATCTGTGAAGACGGCTGTCAAGACTTCGTCAAGACCGCAGGATGCTGGTCATCTTCTTGCCGCGCGCCACCTCGTCGACCAGTTTGTCCAGCCAGCGGATCTGCTGCATCAGCGGGTCCTCGATCTCCTCCACCCGCATCCCGCAGATCACGCCCGTGATCAGCGGGGCGTTCGGGTTCATGGCCGGCGCCTGGGCAAAGAACTGCTCCAGGGTGCGCTCGTCGTCGATGGCAGACCTGCAGCGCGTCGGGCCATGCGGGCGAGCCTACTGCTCGCGCAGGGTGTAGCCGATCCCCCAGACGGTCTTGATCGGATCACACTCGGCAGCGTCCCTGATCTTGCGTCGCAGGTTGTGCATGTGGGCATTGACGGTGCGCTCGTCGTAGCCCATCTCCTCGCCCCAGACCTGGGCATAGAGCCGGGCCTTGGCGTGCACGATCCGTGGGTCGCGAATCAGCATGGTCAACAGCCCGAACTCGGTGGCGGTCAGGGTCAGCTCCTGCCCGGCGACGCTGGCCCGATGCGCCGTCTCGTCCAGTTCAAGATCACCGTACTGGTGCACGGTGCGGGGACTGGCCGGCCCCGCCGAGCGGCGCAGCGCCGCCTCGCAGCGGGCCACCACCTCGTCGATGTCGAAGGGCTTCGTGACGTAGTCATCAGCGCCAAGGTTCAGCAAGTCGATCTTGGTCCGGGTGGTCTCCCGGGCGGAGACGATGATCACCGGCACCCGACTCTCCAGGCGAATGGCCCGCAACACCTCGTCGCCGCTCTTGAAGGGCAGCATCAGATCCAGCAAGATCAGGTCCGGCTGTTCGGCATGCGCCAGCCGGATGCCGTCGGGGCCGGTGAAGGCCTGAACGACGTGCATCCCCCGCTCCATGAGGATCTCCGCGAGCAGGTTGCTGGCCTGCCGGTCGTCCTCGACGACGAGCACGGTGGGCCCGGCTGGAGTGGTGGCTGTCTGCACCCTCCCATCATGCCCGCCCGGGCCGGTCCAGCTGGCGGCTGGCTCGCGGACGGCACGGCGGCGGGAGCAGAATGACCCACAGCCCACCTCCCGGAGAACCATGCTCGACTTCCTGACCACCCAACCGCTGCTGACCCTGATGCTGGTGCTGTCCACCGGCGCCCTGTTGGGCCAGATCAAGTTCGGCCCGCTGCGCTTCGGAGCAGCAGGCGCCCTGTTCATGGGGCTGGTGATCGGCGCCTTCGACGCCCGGCTGGGCAGCGCCCCGGGAATGGGGCTGGTGAAGAGCCTGGGCGTGGTGCTGTTCTGCTACACCGTGGGGCTGGCGGCCGGTTCCACCTTCGTCTCTGACCTGCGACGGCAGTGGTCCCTGATGCTCGCCGGGGTGCTGGGGCTGGGGGCCATGGCCGGCGTCGCCGCCGTGCTGGGCGGCCTGCTGGGTCTCAGCCCGGGGCACGTTGCGGGAGCCTATGCCGGCGTGCTGACCTCCCCGGCGATCGACGCCGCAATCATCGCCACCCATGGTTCCGGTGACACCCTGGTGGGTTACGCCCTGGCCTATCCCACCGGCGTCGTGCTGGGGATGATCTTGGTGGCGTTGGTGGTGGAGCGGCGCTGGCCGGGCACCCGGGACAACCGCTCGCTGGCCGAGGCCGGGATCGTCGCCGTCACCGCCCATGTGAAGCGCGAGGCGGAGCTGTGGGACGTGCCCGGCTTCCGCGACCAGACGGTGAAATTCTCCTATCTGGAGCGCGACGGTGACATCCGGGTGGCGCGCGGGCTGGGGCCGCTGCTGCCCGACGACCGAGTGCTGGTGATCGGCTCGCCGGACGACGTCGAGGCCGCCATTGGCTATCTGGGCCACCCGAGCGAGGGCGGCGACCTCACGCACCAACGTCGAGATGTCGACTTTCGACGCTTCCTGGTCAGTTCCCCCGCGGTCGTCGGCCACAGCATCGGTCAGCTGAATTTCCAGGGTCATCTGCACGGGGTGATCACCCGGGTTCGCCGCGGCGACCTGGACATGCTGGCCCGCGACGATCTAGTGCTGCAGCCCGGGGACCGGGTGCTGGCCGTCGTCCCGCGCGAGCAGTTGGAGGACGCCGTGGACTTCTTCGGCGACTCCGAGCGCCGCGTCAGCCAGGTGGATGCGCTGACCATGGGCCTGGGGATCAGCCTGGGTCTGCTGGCCGGTGCGCTGGTGCTGCCGCTGCCCGGTGGGCTGCGCTTCAGCCTGGGCGCCGCCGCCGGGCCGCTGGTGGTGGGGATGGCACTGGGCGCCGTCCACCGCACCGGGCCCTTCCGTTGGGACCTGCCGGGTGCGGTGAACGCGACGCTGCGCCAGCTCGGGTTGATGATCTTCCTGGCCGCCGTGGGGCTGGCGTCGGGGCCCGCCTTCGTCTCCCAGGCCTTCACCCTGACCGGGGCCAAGGTGATTCTGGTCAGTGGCCTCAGCCTGCTGCTGGGTGGCGCAATCCTGCTGGCCGGGGCCGGCTGATCGGGCTCTCGGCCCAGCGCGCCACGGGCGGTTTCGCCGGCTTCGTCGGGCAGCCCGCCATCTTGGCCTTCGCCAACTCCAAGGTCAATGACGAGCGGATCGAGAGTGCCTATGGCGCCCTGTTCGCGCTGGGGACCATCGTGAAGATCCTGCTGGTGCAGGTGATTGCCCGCTGAAGCCCATCGGTCAGTTCGCCAGGCTGGGGTCCCTCTGGACGACGGTCTCGATGTCCTCGCGAGTCGGCGCATGGGCCCCGGCGCGGCTGACGGTCAGGCCCGAGGTGACCACGGCCCGGTGCAGCGCGGGCTGCACCTCATTCCAGCCGGCATCGGCCAGTCGCCCTGCCGCCTCGCGGGAGCCCAGCAGCCCGGCGTCGAGCAGGCCGGAGAGCAGACCACCCATGAAGGAATCGCCCGCGCCGACGGTGTCGGCCAGCTTCACCGTCATCTGGTCGACGTGCAGCATGTCCCGGTTGTGCCGCAGCAGCGCGTACGCGCCCCACGGCCCACGGGTGAGCACCACCAGCGCCGGGCCCATCGCGGCCCACTTGCGCATGATGTCCTCCACGGGAATGCCCGGATAGAGCCACTCCACGTCCTCGTCGGATGCCTTGACGACGTCGGCCAGGGCGACGAGCTCCTCGATCCGGCCCAACACCTTGTCCGGAGACTCCATCAGCGCCGGACGCACATTGGGGTCGTAGCTGATGGTGCCGGTGGGCCGCACGGCCTTGACCGCGTCGACCACCTGGGTGCCACCGGGTTCCAGCGTCGCCGCGATGGAGCCGGTGTGCAGATGCGCGTAGGACTCGACGCCGGACATGTCGGGCAGGGCCCATTCGAGATCGAACTCGTACGTGGCTCGGCCCTCGGCATCCAGGTGGGCGAAGGCGACGGGCGTCCTGGCGGCCCCGTCGCTGCCGGGTTGCACGGGCACCCCGTGGTCCGTGGCATGCTGCTCGATGGCCGCCCCACGTTCGTCCTTGCCCCACCAGGCGCCGATGGTGGCGTCGTGGTCGAGCCGCGACATCACGCAGGCGACATTGAGCGGGCTACCGCCGACGTGCTCTCCGGTGGTCACGCCGTCGCGGATCACCACGTCGACCAGGGCCTCACCCAGGCAGAGCACCGAGGGATTGTTGGGAACTTCGCTGTTCATGCCTGTGATCCTCTCATTGGCACCCCGATCACGCACGCGCGAGTCCGAGCTTTGCTTCCATCTCCTCCAGCGGGACGCCCTTCGTCTCGGGCATCACCTTCAGCACCCAGAAGAGCTGGCCAATCATGAAGACCAGGAAGATCGAGAAGGCCACGCCGCCGCCCAGGGCGTCGATGATCGGCGGGAAGAGCGTGGAGGTGAGCCAGGCGAAGACCCAGTGGGTCAGCGAGCCCAGCGACTGGCCGCGGCCGCGAATGCGGTTGGGGAAGATCTCGCTGATGAAGACCCAGATCACCGAGCCCTGACCGAAGGCGTGGGCGGCGATGAAGCCCAGCAGGCCCACCAGCACCAGGATCGACGAGGTGCCGTTGAAGGCACCGCCCTTGGCGTTCTCGTAGTAGAACATCACGCCCGCCAGGAAGCCCAGGCTGATCAGGTAACCGATGGAACCGACCAGCATCAGCTTGCGTCGGCCCATCTTGTCGATCACGGTCAGCGCGGTCATGGTGGCCACCAGGTTCATCAGACCGACGGCGACGCTCATCAGGTAGGCGGCATTGGTGCTGGCGCCAGCCTGCTTCATCACCTCGGGGGCGTAGTAGAGGATGGCATTGATGCCGGACATCTGGTTGAACATGGCGATGGTGAAGGCCAGCAGGATCACCTTGCGATTGCCCTTGGTGAAGAACTTGGCGTCCTTGTCGTTGTTGCGTTCGGCCTCGGCCAGCCCCTCGTCGATCTCGCGGATCTGGAAGTCGGCCTCCTCCTGGGTACTGGTCAGCTTCTGCACGATGGCTCGGCCCTCGGCGTCGCGGCCATGCGAGATCAGCCAGCGCGGGGTCTCCGGGACGGTGAACAGCAGGCCCAGGAAGATCGCCGACGGAATGGCCATCACGCCGAACATCCAGCGCCAGTCGAGCATCTCGTTGTTGACCAGCAACCGCACCAGGAAGTTGGACAGGTAGGCCAGCAGGATGCCGAGCACGATGTTGAACTGCACCAGGCCGACGAGCCGACCGCGCACCTTCGCGGGGGCGATCTCCGCGGTGTAGATCGGGGCGCAGACGCTGGCCGCGCCGACGCCGATGCCGCCCAGGAAGCGGAACAGGCTGAGCACCCAGACGTCGTGGGCGAAGGCGGAGCCAAGGGCGCCAAGGATGTAGAGGATGCCGATCACGAAGAGCACCTTCTTGCGGCCAAACTTGTCGGCCGGCTGGCCGGCGGTCATGGCGCCGAGGATGGTGCCGAGCAGAGCCACACCGACGACGGTGCCGAGCTGGGCCGAGCTGAGGCTGAAGTAGTTCTTGAGGGCGTCCGTGGTGCCGGAGATGACAGCCGTGTCAAAACCGAAGATCAGGCCACCAAGCGAAGCGACGATCGCGCTGCGAATCACGAGTGGTTTCATGCCTCGACGCTAAGCCAAGAATTCACCGCTCCGCCATCGATCCAACACTTTCCATCCATCAATCGTGTGGGATTATGTGTTCTTCACCCCACAATTGTGAGCTACATTACTCAAAAACGGACATGGATGGTTCGGATGGTCCAAATATTTCATCGCCCGGGCAGCGCCAGCTGGCGGCGCACCACATGCCGCCCCAGGTGCACCGCACCAGAGGTCTCGGCGGTGAAGACCCTCCCACCGGTGGCGGCGCGGGCGGCCCGCGCCTCGTCCAGCAGGGCCTCCATCTCGCTCAGCCGGGTGCGCATCACGTCCAGTTCGTTCTCCAGCTCCAGGATCCGCTGGATGCCGGTGAGGTTGATCCCCTCCTCCTGGCTGAGGTGCTGCACCAGCCGTAGCTTGGCGATGTCCCGCGGCGAGTAGCGCCGGCCACGCCCACGGGAACGACGCGGGCTGACCAGCCCCATCCGGTCATAGCTGCGCAGGGTCTGCGGATGCATGCCGGCCAGGTTGGCCGCGACGCCGATCGTGAAGACGGCGGCGTCGCGATCCACCACCTGCGGGTAGTTCTCGCTCACGACGAGCCTCCGAACATACCGGTTCGCGGGTTGCCTCCGCCCGCCACACGGTCGAACTCCTGTAGGGCTTGCTTGGCCTTGTCATCCAGGTTTTCCGGTACCTGCACCTCGACGCTGACCAGCAGATCCCCCATCGAGCCGTCACGCCGGGCGACGCCCTTGCCGCGCACCCGGAAGGTGCGGCCATTCGGGGTACCGGCGGGGATCCGCAGCTTCACCCGGGAGCCCTTCAGCGTCGGCACCTCGATCTCGGCGCCCAGGGCGGCCTCGGTGAAGGAGACCGGAGCGGTGACCGTCAGGTTGTCGTCCTTGCGGCCGAAGACGGCGTGGGGACGCACGTGCACCAGCACGTACAGGTCACCGTTGGGGCCGCCGTTCTCGCCCGGGGAGCCCTTGCCCTTGATCCGGATCTTCTGGCCGTCGGTGACGCCCGCGGGAATCCGCACCTGCATGGTCTTGGCAGACTTGGCGCGCCCGGAGCCATTGCATACCTCACACGGATCCTTGACCACCAGGCCACGGCCCTTGCAGTCGGTGCAGGTCTCGGTGATGCCGAAGACACCGCCGCTGGTGGAGGTCCGCACCCCGGAGCCCTGGCAGGTCTCGCACACCTCGGGCACGGTGCCGGCCTTCGCGCCGGTGCCGCGACAGGCCGCACAGGCAGCCTCGGAGACCATCTGCACGCCGACGGTGGTGCCGTCGACGGCGTCGGTGAAGCTGATCGTCACGTCGCCCTCGACGTCGGAGCCCCGACGCGCACCGCGATGCGAGCCGCCGCGACGGGGCGCTCCCCCGGCTGCCTGACCGAACAGGTCACCGAAGATGTCACCAAAGCCGCCACCGGCCTGGGCATTGCGGAAGAGATCCTCGACGTTGACGCCGCCGGGAGCGGTGCCGGGCTGGCCGCCGCGCGGGAAGCGGAATCCGCCCCCACCGAAGAGGCTGCGGGCCTCGTCGTACTCCTTGCGCTTCTTGGGGTCGGACAGCACGGAGTTGGCCTCCGAGACGTCCTTGAAGCGCTGCTCCGCCTTGGCATCACCGGGGTGCTGGTCGGGGTGGTTCTCCCGGGCCAGCTTGCGGAAGGCCTTCTTGATCTCCTCGGGCTTGGCGTCCTTGGAGACGCCCAGCACCTTGTAGTAGTCCTTCTCGGCGTAGTCCTTCACGCTCATGGCGTCTCCTCCTTCCCTGTGCTCAGTTCTCGGACTTGGGAGACTCGGCCGCCGGGGCGGCCGGGTCCGGGTCACTCACGGCGACGCGAGCCGGGCGCAGCACCCGGCCATTCATCTGGAAACCGCGCTGCATCACCTGTGAGACGCAGGTGGTGGTGGCACCGGCCAGGGGGATCTGCATCAGCGCGTCGTGCAGGTTGGGGTCGAACTCGTCGCCAACCTCGCCGAAGGGCACCAGACCATGCTTCTCGGCCACCTTGGCGATCTCGTCGGCCACCATCTTGAAGCCGCCGGTCAGTTCGTCGTGCTCGCGGGCCATGTGGATGCCGTCCAGCACCGGCATCAGCTCGCGCACGATGCTCTCGGCGCCGGCTTGCTTGGCGGCCTGCCGGTCACGATCCACCCGACGCTTGTAGTTGACGTATTCCGCCTGCAGTCGCTGCAGGTCAAGGGTGCGCTCGGCCACCAGCGCTTCCAGTTCCGCCTCGCGGGTCACCGGTTCCTCGAGATTGCCCTCGACGGGAGCATCGGCACCGGCCAGGGCCTCGTCGATCTCCTGCCGGGTCTGCGCGCTGAGTTCCTCCGGCTGCTGGGGGTCCTGCGGCTGGTTCTCGCTCATGGTCTCCTCATATCTGCGTGATGATCTTGCTGCGGAATGATCTTGGTTCTTCGGAAGTGCCCGGGACGGGCTCCAGTCTTGCTGGACTTCCGCCCCGGGCCAACCGGAGGAACAAGATCAGTTGTTGTCCTTCTTCTCCTCGTCGACGATCTCCGCGTCCACGACGTCGTCATCCGCGGTGGCGCCGTCGGCAGGAGCCTCACCCTCGGCACCCTCGGCGGGAGCCTCGGACTGCTGCTGGGCCTGGGCGGCGGCGTACATGGCCTGGCCCATGGCCGAAGCCTTGGTGTTCAGGTCATCCATCGCGGCCTTGACCTCGTCGTTGTTGTCGGTGCCCTTCAGGGTCTCCTTCAACTTGTCCAGGGCCTCCTGCACGGGGGCCTTCACATCGTCGGTGATGCTCTCGGCGTTGTCGGCCAGCAGCTTCTCGGTGCGGAAGGCCAGCGCGTCGGCCTCATTTCGCATCTCGACGGCCTCGCGACGCTTCTTGTCCTCCTCGGCGTGCGCCTCGGCGTCCTTCATCATCCGCTCGATGTCGTCCTTGCCCAGGGCGGAGCCGCCGGTCACGGTCATGGACTGCTCCTTGCCGGTGGCCATGTCCTTGGCGTGGACGTGCACGATGCCGTTGGCGTCGATGTCGAACGTGACCTCAACCTGCGGCACGCCACGCGGGGCGGGCATCAGGCCGGTCAGCTCGAAGTTGCCCAGGGACTTGTTGTCCCGGGCGAAGTCACGCTCACCCTGGTAGACCTGGATCATCACCGACGGCTGGTTGTCCTCGGCGGTGGTGAAGACCTCGGAGCGCTTGGTGGGGATGGTGGTGTTGCGCTCGATGATCTTGGTCATCACGCCACCCTTGGTCTCGATGCCGAGGCTCAGCGGGGTGACGTCCAGCAGCAGCACGTCCTTGACCTCACCCTTCAGCACGCCGGCCTGCAGGCTGGCGCCCAGGGCCACGACCTCGTCGGGGTTGACGCCCTTGTTGGGCTCCCTGCCGGCCAGCTCCTTCACCAGATCGGCGACGGCGGGCATACGGGTGGAGCCACCCACCAGGATCACCTGGTCGATCTTGTCCACCGAGGTGTTGGCGTCCTTGATCACGGCATTGAAGGGAACGCGGCAGCGCTCCAGCAGATCCTGGGTCATGCGCTGGAACTCGGAGCGGGTGAGCTTCTCGTCCAGGTGCAGCGGGCCCTCGGCGCCGGCGGTGATGTAGGGCAGGTTGATGCTGGCCTCCTGGGCGGAGGACAGCTCGATCTTGGCACGCTCGGCGGCCTCCTGCAGGCGCTGCTTGGCCATCTTGTCCTGGCTCAGGTCAATGCCGTTCTTGTTCTTGAACTGGGTGACCAGCCAGTCGACGACCCGCTGGTCCCAGTCGTCGCCACCCAGGCGGTTGTCGCCCTTGGTGGCCTTCACCTCGAAGACGCCGTCGGCGATCTCCAGCAGGGAGACATCGAAGGTGCCACCCCCGAGGTCGAAGACCAGGACGGTCTGCTCGTCCTTGTCCAGGCCGTAGGCCAGGGCGGCCGCGGTGGGCTCGTTGATGATGCGATCGACGGTCAGACCCGCGATCTCGCCGGCTTCCTTGGTGGCCTGACGCTCGGCGTCGGAGAAGTAGGCCGGGACGGTGATGACCGCGTTGGTGACGGGCTCACCCAGGTAGGCCTCGGCGTCGCGCTTCAGCTTCTGCAGCACGAAGGCGCTGATCTGCTGCGGCTTGTAGGACTTGTCGTCGACCTTGATGCTCCAGTCGGTGCCCATGTGGCGCTTGACGGAGCGGATGGTGCGATCGACGTTGGTGACGGCCTGGCGCTTGGCAACCTCGCCAACCAGGACCTCGCCGGTCTTCGAGAACGCGACCACCGACGGGGTGGTGCGAGCGCCCTCGGCGTTCGGAATGACAGTGGGGTCGCCGCCCTCAAGGACTGCGACGACGGAGTTGGTGGTGCCGAGGTCGATGCCGACTGCACGTGCCATGGTGATTCCTCCAGGTGTTGATGCAAACAGTTTGTTGCAAACAGTGTTGGTGCTCTTCAGATGTATTCCGGGAGCCGCTGGGCAGCTGCCCGGGAAGCTCTTCGTTGTTCATCAGGCTCGCTTGAGCCTTGCGGACTCAACTCTAGGGCTTGAGTCGACTTCGCTCAAGGGCGAGGTTGAGTTCACTCGACTCAACCATGGTTCACTCAGGGTTATTCCCGAGGAGTTGAGCGCAGTCGGCTCAGTTCTTGTAGGTTCTCGCGGAACTTGTCCGTTTCTCGGTTTCTTGTCACGGGCTTGTCATCGTCCTGGCTTCTTGTCACGTGCCACGCGCGCCATGAGAACACCACGGGTGCCGCCAGTGCTCGCCCTCCAGAGCCGTACGCGGCATCTGGCCAGGGCATCACCGGGTAACAGCCCATGCAGCACGCTCCCCCAACCATCAACCAGCGGCAGATTGGAGGGTTCAGGTCGCTTTGCCGTACTTGCGGTGCATCGCCTGCTTCGTGACCCCGAGCACAGCGCCGATCTCTGCCCAGGAGAGTCCCTCGGTTCGCGCTCGCCGCACCGCGATGACCTCTGCTGAGGCCAGATCCTGACGCTCCCGAGCGATACGCGCCAACTCATCGAGGATGTGCCCTCGATCATCCGAACCGATCACAGTCTTCATCAGTGGCGTTCAAGAGCCTCCGGCGAAAAGCACCACTTTCGGCGTGAGAGTGATGTCATGCACCTCTGGCGCGGCTCTGGACAAGATAGTGAGAAGTCGCCGGCCCGCTCAGTTCATGGACGTCCTAGTCAGCGGACCCGTGACAAGACCCACCAGAACCCAGAGGCTTCTTGGTCAGCTGAAAGAGGTGCGGGCAACCACCTCTGGACGGAAGCCCACGCGCAATCGAGTAGCCGACCCCTTGTCCATGGAGAGCTGCGCCCCGTAGCGCTCCACGACGACGATGGTGCCGTCAATCACAATCAGCGCCGCCGGCCCACTTTGGGAAGCTGCCCAGTCGTGAATCTTGTCGGCCAGATCGGAGGACAGAGCGGCCCGCAGCGCCTCGTCGTCGCTGGGCCAGGCCGCGACATCACCGACCTGCACCGCGTGCAGTTCGGATGAGCCGTCCCCCTCGACGCCGATGGACAGTGTCGCCGTCGAATCGGCGGGAGTCCAGCAGGCGGCGCCATTCTCCGGCGTGGAGCACTTCCAGCCCTTCTTCCCAGCCACTTCCCGCAGCGCCTGACCATTGAGCGCGACGGCCGGCCCAACATCGGCCAGCTTCTTGCCCACCTGCCCGGCCGACTCTCGTACCGCCCGGAAGGTGGGTGAGAAGCGCGCGTCGACGCTGGAGTTGGTCCAGGTGGAGACGGACCAGTCACCGAGCTTGGCCTGATGGTGGGAGCCGGGGCGGCCGCCCGTGAACAAGCCAGCCACATCGAGCCCCGCGCCGGTGGCCCGCTCGAAGGCTTCGGCGACGCGCCGACGGGAGGCATCCCATGGCGACGTGTCCATCCGGCCGCTGTCGTAGGCGGGGACGTCGACGCGGCTGAGCAGTTCGTCCTGCACCTCGACCAGCTCCCCGTCGGGGCCGGCGGTGATCCGGATCTCATGGACGGACGCGTCATCGTGGCCGACGCAGCGGGTCTCGGAGCCGTCCTCGGTAGACCGGGACCGGGCACAGCTGACATTCACCACCGACAGGGCGGTCACCAGCTTGGCGGTGGGAGTGCCGGCCGAATCCGCGGCGACGACCTGGGCCGGCTGCCGGGTGACCTCACCCCGACCGCCGGAGCAGCCGACCAGCAACAGCAGGGCGGCGGCAAGACCGGGTACACGTCGCTTCAACACAGATCGATGCTCCCATGGTGCCGTGCCATCCGCCCTCAGCCCACAATCTGTCAGAGGTGGGTGCTTGACTGGTTCCATGGCGGGTTATGGCCAGCGGGGTTCGAAAAACAATCAGTATAAGGTCTTGTTATGAAGGGCTGTGCGAGGTAGGATTAGAACAGTTCAGCGACGAGTTACGGGGGAGGTCAGAATGAGCACCACACACGCATCACAGCCGGGTGCCGACCTGCCCGTCAGCGCCCTCGCGACGATCGAAGCGCTGCGCGCCGAACGGCACCTGCGCAAGGAATCCGAGGCTCGGGAGTTCCGGTTGATCGCCCATCTTGCTGATCTGCACTCCGAGGTGGATGCTGCGGAGCCGGCGTTGCCCGGGCGGGAACGACTGGTGCAGATCGGTTCGGACGGGACACCGGAGGTTGCCGAAGGCTGCGCCCTTGAACTCGCCGCGGATCTGCATGTCCGGCCGGAGGAGGCCCACCAGCTGATTGCGACCGCGTTGGACTGTCGGCATCGGCTGCCGGAGTTGTGGGGTCTGGTGCAGGGCTTGGAGGTGCCGGTCCACCAGGCCCGCCACATCGCGCACGCCACCCACGAGCTCGACGCGACCCACGCGGGCTTGGTGGATCTCGAACTGTCCCGGCAGATCATCGGCATGAGCTTTCGGCAGGTGAAGAAGCTGACCGCCGCGCTGGTGCTGCGCCAGCTCGACGCCGAACAAGCCGACCAGCGGCGGGCGGATGCGTTGGAGGCGCGGGGTGTGTGGGTGGCGCAGTCCAACCACGGGGTCGCCGACATCGTCGGGGTGGTGGACGCGGCGGATGCGATCCTGCTCGATGCCCAACTCGACCGGATCGCCACCATCCTGGAGACCGGCGGCACGCGGGGTACGCGCAATGCGTTGCGGGCGCGGGCCGTGGGGATCCTGGCCAACCCGCCCCTGGCCACCCAGCTCCTGCAGGTCGACCTGCTCGACCAGCCCCCCACGGGGGAAGAGTTCCAGCAGGTGTGTGCGCGCAATGGTCAGGCGGGGCATGTGTGCGGCACCATCACGGTTGACCCCGACCAGTTACTTCCGAAGGCCCAACTCGTCGTGCACCTGACCGACACCACCCTCGCCACCGGTGAAGGCCTGGTCCGCTGCGACCAGTTGAACCCGCTGCTGGCCGAGTGGTTGCCCGACGTGTTCGGTCATCATCGGTTCACGGTGCGCCCGGTGATCGACCAGAACCACCAAGTACCGAGTGATTCGTATGAGTGCCCGCCCACGATGCGCGAAGCGGTGATCTTGCGCAACCCGTGGGAGGTGTTCCCCTGGTCCACCCGTACCTCACCAGGACTTGATTTGGACCACACGGTTCCGTGGCAGCCCCGAACGAAGGCCCCTCGACAAGCTCGGGGAGCGGCGGCTGGGTCTGCGAGTCCGCCCAGCCCAACCACGACGGCCGAGCCCGTCGAGGCCCCGTCCCTGACCCCTCGACAGGCCCGGGGAGCGGGGGTTGCGTCGGGCGATCAGGCGACCACTTCTGCCCCTCGACAAGCTCGGGGAACGGGGGCTGGGTCTGCGAGCCCGCCCAACCCCACCACGATGGCCGAGCCTGTCGAGGCCTCCCCACCAACCAAGGCGACTGGACAGACTCATCCGGACAACCTCGGGCCCCTGTCCCGCCTCGCCCATCGAGCCAAGACCCACTTCGGTTGGCGCCTGTACCAGCCCCTGCCGGGGATCTTCCTGTGGCAGACCCCTCTTGGCTATCGCTACCTGCGCACGCCGAGCCGCACCCTGGACCTTGGCCGCCCTGACACACCCACCTGGCGCCGCCACGAGGAAACCGTCGAAACAGCCCCCGCGGCGGCCTGACCGCAGCCCAGTGGGTCAGGACTCAGCGCAGCGGGTGGGCCAGCAGCAGCTCGGTGTTGCGATCCTGCGCCTGCCCCAGCAGCGAGAGGTCACGTTCCGGGTCGTTGTAGGCGAATTCCCGGGCCAGTGAGGCCAGCCCCTCCACCGTCGCCGTGTCGTAGTCGGCCTGGTAGGGCGCGCGGGATTCCACCAGCGTCGTGAACAGCGACAGCGTGCCGTCGTGATTGTCGACGAACTCGATCAGCCGGGCGTGCTGCGGGTAGTCGATGTGCGAAGCGGTGTTGATCTCGTAGTAGCTGCGCTTGGGGTCCTTGTGCCGCTGCGGCGTGATCTTGTTGGCGTGGGTGTGGCCGTTGACCCAGGCCAGCACATTCGGGAAGCGCTTGAGCAGGTCCACCAGCTCGAAGCCGGCGTGCCGGATGCCGGTGCCGTCGGCGGGCAGCATCAGGTTGCTCATCGACGTCGACGTGTGGTGGCTGAACAGCACGAAGAGCTGGTCGCTGACCTGCTGCGTGTGCTTGCCACCCACGGCGTCGTAGTAGACCGAGGAACCGGCCCGCAGGGTCTTCAGCAGCCACTTCCACTGCCGATCGTCGATCGAGCCCTCGGTGAAACCCGCGCGATTGGTGGAGTCCATCGAGATGCCGGTGATGCCGGGGGCCAGCTGGAAGGTGTAGTAGCCGGCACCGGATTCCACATTGGCCTGGCTGAAGCCGTGGCCGACCGGGCCCGGGCCGGTGACGTCGTCGGCCAGGTGGGCGGCCATGAATTCCTTCGGCGTGAAGGGTCGGCGACGAGGATCCGGCGTGACCGTGACGGTCAGCGTGCGGGCGGTCGACAGGTCCACCGGGGATCCGCTGGACAGGGCCCGTGCGGCGGCCTGCTGGTCGGTCGGCTCGGCGAAGCCAACCAGCTTCTGGTCACCGGTGTAGGCCTTGGCCAGCGACTTCCACGACGCCGGGAAGGTGCCCTGGATGGAATTGTCGTGGTTGCCGAAGACGGCATACCAAGGCGTCTGCAGGCCGGGCGAGCTGTGGGTGGCCATCACCCGATCGAAGAAACCGTCGATCTGCGGGAAGCCGGCCTGCTTGTACTCGTCGGCGATGCTGCTCTCCGGCGTCCAGTAGGCCTTGTTGTTGCGGGTCTGCACGCCCTCCCAGCGAGCCGGGTCACCGGTGTTCGGGGTGATCTCGCCGCCGGACAGCGTCTTGAGGTACCAGTCCAGCTCGACGACTTCCTGGTTGTCGGTGTTGTCACCGGTGCAAACCACCGCGTCGAAGCGACGGCCGGTCCAAGGCCCCTTGGCCAAGTGGTTGATGGTCTCCACCAACACCGTGTTGCCGCGTGTGACCAACGACTCCTGCGGGCGACAGGAGAAGCCGACCACCTTGCGGAACCACTCGACACGCATCGGCGACTGGGCGTCCATAAAGTGCAGGTCCGTCAGCTGCACCAGGCTGGCCAGCGCGGTGCGCCGATCCTCACGCCCGGGCCTGGGCTGGGCCAGATCGTCGCGCACCACCAGCGGGTAACCGGGGCCGGCACTCAGCCGGGAATAGCCCGTCGCCGCGCCGGAACCCGCCTGCTGCAACGTGGTTCCCGCCGGCTGCGCGCCCCGCGCCTGCGCCTGCGGCGCGTTCAGCAGCGAACTGCCACCGACCGCCAACACCGACAATCCGCTGCCTCGCAGCATGTTTCGCCTGGATACCGCCATGATTGGCCCCCTCACGATGGGGCCAGCCGTGTCCAGCCCGCGTCGATTGACGACGCTATGGACCGTAGGTGACCGTCGAGTGACGCTCAGGTGACCATCGATTTCCGTACTGCTCAGGTGAGATTCACCTCACAACTGGAGGCGCTGACCCGACCAGCGGCAACGCAGCCAGCGGTCATGGCTGGCGACCACGACGGTCCCCGGATAGTGCTCGATCGAGGCCTCCAACTCGGTGGCCAGCTGCAGCGAGAAGTGATTGGTCGGCTCGTCCAGCAGCAGCACCTCGGGCGGGCTGGCCAGCACGCAGGCCAGATCCAACCGCCGTCGTTGACCGACGCTCAACTCGGCCACCGGGCGGTTCTGATCCCGCCCCGCAATCAACCCGAAGGAACCGAGCGGCACCTCGTCGGCCACGGCCTCCCCCACCGCCGCGCGGTAGGCCTGGCTGGCGGTCTGGTCGGCATCGGCGACGGTGGGTTCCTGCGCCAGCAGCGCCACCCGCAGCCGCGACGGCCTGCTCACCGAACCCGACGTGGGCTCCACCAGCCCGGCCAGCGCCGCCAACAGGGTGGACTTGCCGCAGCCATTGGGTCCCTCCACCAGCAACCGGTCTCGGGCACCCAGCGCCAGGCTCGTCGGCGCCAGCCGCCCGGCGACGGACAGGCCGCTGGCCACCAGCGTCGGCCCCGTCGACGCCGAGCCGGAATTGACAGGGTGCGCCGCGGCCAGCCCGCGGAAGATGAGCGGGCGCGGCGGTTTGCGCACCTGCTCGGCTTCCAGCCGCTCCAGATCCTGACGGGCGTCGTTCACCCGTCGGGAAACCACGGTGGCATTGCGATCGGCATAGAACTTCTGTGCCATGCGGGTCTCGCTGCGCGGCTGCCAGTTGGTGTGCCCCACCTGCTGATCCTTGCGGACCCGATCTCGCAGCCGGGAGAGCTCGGCCTGCTCGTTCTGGTACTGCTGCTGCCAGCGTTCCCGCTGATCGGCCCGGGCAGCCAGGTAGTCGGTATAGCTGCCGGTGAACCGAGTCACGCCGCTCACCCCGACGGTGCAATGCTGGCGGAGCGCCGGATCCAGATCAACCAGGCTGGTGATGGTCTCGTCCAGGAAGGCCCGGTCATGGCTGGCCAACAACACCGGGCCCGGCCACTCCTTGACGGTCTGCGAAACCACCGCCGCGGCGGCATCGTCCAGATGGTTGGTGGGCTCGTCCAGCAGCAGGAGTTCGGCGCGCTGCACCAGCACCCACACCAGGCTGAGCCGCGCCACCTGCCCGCCGGAGAGCTCGGCGGCCCGACGATCCGGCGCTAGGCCGGCCAGCCCGAGCCCGTCGATCAGCAGGTGCCAGCGGCGCTCGGCGCCCCAGGCATCAGTGCGTTCCGCCTCGGCGACCGCGTGACCAAAGGCGTCGGCCAGTGCTGCGTCCTGGGGAGAATCGGCCATCGCCTCCCCCAGCCGGGTCACCTCGTCGGCGTGGAAACGCACCGGGCGCAGCGCCTCCCGGGCAATCTGGGCCAGCGTGTGCCCCATGGGGAAGGGCGCCTGCTGGTGGTACAGCGCGTAGCTTGCCGGGGTGACGATCTCACCGGCGTCGGGGCACTCCAGCCCGGCCACCAGCCGCAGCAGGGTGGACTTGCCGGAGCCATTCTCGCCGATCACCGCAGCCCGGTCTCCGGCGGCCACCGAGAAGCCGACATTGGTCAGCACCCGTCGCCCGGCATAGCCCTTGGAGACACCCTCCACCCGCAGATGTGTTCCGGCGGTGGACTGGGGTGCATCGAGCACGGGGCCTCCTGAGGGTGGACGTCGCTCCACCATGCCACCGCCCCGCGACCAGTCGCCAACGATTTTTGGCCCGGATATGGACTCGCGCCGGGCAGGCTCACCGCGGGCGCTAGCGTAGGCACGTTTCCCTCACCTGGAGTTGCCATGAATGCCGTCGTGCTCGCCGTTGTCGTGATGCTTGCCCTGTCCTTCGCCAGGGTGCATGTGGTGATCTCACTGATCATCGGGGCCCTGGTTGGCGGCATCAGCGCCGGCATGGGCATGACCGCCACCATGGAGTCCTTCACCAAGGGCATCGCCAATGGTGCCTCTATCGCCCTGAGCTATGTGATGCTGGGCGCCTTCGCCGTGGCCATCGCCCGCTCGGGCATGCCGCAGGCCTTCGCGTCGTGGGTGATCCGCAAGGCCGGCGCCGGGGACAGCGCCCGCAGCAAGGGCCTCAAGTGGGGCCTGCTGGGTGCCATCCTGGCGGCGGCGATCATGAGCCAGAACCTGGTGCCGATCCACATCGCCTTCGTGCCGCTGCTGATCCCGCCGCTGCTGCTGGTCTTCAACCGTTTCGACGTCGACCGTCGCCTGCTGGCCTGCATCATGACCTTCGGCCTGGTAACCACCTACATGTACCTGCCCTACGGCTTCGGCAATGTCTTCCTCAACGACATTCTGCTGGCCAACATCGACAAGGCCGGGCTCAAGACCGACGGCATCAATGTGATGGCTGCCATGGGCATCCCCGCGCTGGGCATGGTGGCCGGCCTGCTGATCGCGGTCTTCTTCAGCTACCGCAAGCCGCGCCACTACGAGGACCGGGCGATCGAGGGCCAGGGCGACGTGCACCTGGGTGAACCGGTGGGCGCCTACCGGATCGCGGTGGCCCTGCTGGCCGTGCTGCTCTGCCTGGTGGTGCAGATCTGGGCCGATTCCCTGCTGCTCGGTGCGCTGGTGGGCTTCGCGGTCTTCGTCGCCGCCCGGGTGATCAAGTGGAGCGAGGCCGACGCCGTCTTCGACTCCGGGATGAAGATGATGGCGATGATCGGCTTCATCATGATCGCCGCCCAGGGCTTCGCCCAGGTGATGTCCGACACCGGCCAGGTGGATTCACTGGTCAAGGCCAGCGCCGAGGCCTTTGGCGGCTCCAAGCTGATGGGCTCCTTCGTGATGCTCTTCGTGGGCCTGTTGGTGACGATGGGCATCGGCAGCTCCTTCTCCACCCTGCCGATCATCACCACCATCTTCGTGCCGCTCTGCCTGCAGCTGGGCTTCTCACCGTTGGCCACGGTCTCCATCATCGGCACCGCCGGTGCACTGGGTGACGCGGGCTCCCCCGCCAGTGACTCGACGCTGGGCCCGACCTCCGGCCTCAACGTCGACGGCCAGCACGACCACATCCGCGACACCGTGATCCCCACCTTCCTGCACTACAACATCCCGCTGCTGCTGGCCGGCTGGATTGCCTCCATGGTGCTCTGAGGCCACTGCCTCGTCGAGCGCTCGTCGCACCAGGTCCGCCAGCCGACGGTGGGCCGGGGTTCCGTAGCGACGCCGGACATGGGCATCCAGCAGTTGCGCCGCCCGGGGGTCACCACCCCACACGGAGAACCAGTCACCCCACTCGTCAAGGTGCCTGAGGGTCCAGGCAACATTGCGCCGCGCCACCTCATCAACACGAGGATCATCCGGAGGCAAGGATCCGATGGCGAGCACCTCAAGGTAGATGGCGCGATACTCGGAGTCAGTCAGCAGGCGCAGCTGGTCCGCGAGCCATTGTTCAGTCGCCTGGGGGTAGAGCAGGTGGGTGAGTTGCCAGACCTCGCGATCGGTGGCCACCTGCTGCTCGTCGAGCCCCATTGCCTCCAGCTCCGCGACCAGCCTCGCCAGGGCCGCGGGTTCGCGGGAGTCCTCACCGGCCCGAACGCGGGCCAACCGGTGACGGGTCCGCCGTACGGCCTGCTCCTTCTCGCACAGCTGGGCGTCGATCCCGGCCATCAGGGCGTCGCGCTCCTCCGGAGGGGCGTCCAGCACCTCGGGAATCCGACGCAACGGCACCCCCGCGTCGGCCAGGGTCGAGATCCGGCGCAGCATCACCAGGGCGCCGGCATCGTAGCGACGGTGGCCCAACTCGTCACGAACGGGCTCGGGGAGCAGGCCCAGCTGGTGGTAGTGCCGGACTGCACGAACGCTCACCCCCGCATACTGGCCCACCTCACTGATCGTCAGCACGAACCAGCCACCCCCTCAGCGCGGGCGACAGACAGGCCCACAGGGCAACCGGCGCCCAGGCGATGGCCAGCGCCCAACCACCCACCCGCAGCGGATGGCCCGCGAGCAGGACGGCCATCAGGCCCAGGCCGACGGGGCTGGCCAACGCACCCAGCGAGGTGAGCAGGCCGAAGATCCGGCCGCGGAGCCGTTCGGGGACGTGTTCGGTGAGCAGCACGGCGACGATCGGCCCCTGCACCCCCTGACCGACACCGGCCAGCAGCATTCCCACCGCGGGCAGCCAGAAGCCGACCAGCGGCGCGATGGTGATGAAGGAGGCCAGGAAGAGCAGGTTGCCCACCACCCAGGCCACCAGCCGTCGCCTCTTCAGCAGCGACGCGTAGACGCCGCCGCCGATGATGGTGCCCACGGCGAAGGCGCTGAGCGAGGCGCCCAGCCGGTCCGGTTGGGACATCGACTGGAAGTGGGCGGGCAGCAGCACCGCCAGCAGCGGGGCCACCAGCAACATGGAGAAGCCATTGAGCAGGATCAACAGGCTCAGCGGCCTGGAGGCGCGGACCGTACCCAGGGCCCCCAGCGGATTCTCCTCCTCGGTGGGCGCTTCCGGCAGGGGCAGCAGCGGCATCGCGGCGATGAACAGTGCCGCCAGCGCGGAGCAGGCCGCGGTGATCCAGACCACCTGGATGGCGGGCAGCACGGTCAGCAGCAGACCCGCGATGGCGGGGCCCAGCAGGAAGGACAGCCCGAAGATGCCCTGCCGGAACCCGGCGATGGCATCCAGGCTCCGCCCGGAGGTGTGTGCGACATTGGCCATCAGGGTCTCCCGGGCGGTCATCCCGGGCAGGTCGAACAGGGCGCCGGTGATGCCCAGGATGATGAACCAGGTCAGGTCCAGCCCCGTGAGCCGGTCCACGACGGCCAGGGCAGCCACCGCCAGGGCAGAACCGATGTCCGAGAGCACGCTCATGCGGCGGCGTCCGAAGCGGTCGATCAGGTGCCCGCCGGCCAACGCCGCAACGGCCGAGGGGATCGCACTGACCGCCGCCACCGTGCCCGCCAGAGACGGATTGCCGGTGCGCTCCAGCACCAGCCACGGCAGGACGATGTTGATTGCGGAGTTGCCGAACAGGCTGGTGGCGCTGGCCGCCAGATAGAGCGGCAGGGTGAACCGACTGGTGCGTGCCGGGGCGGCGTCGATGCTCATGGCACCAGTCTGACCCCCTGACGTTACGTCAGCGCCAACCAAAACTGTCAGAGGCAGGTCATAACCTCGTGCCATGATCACGATCCTGCCCATCCGTGAGGTGCTCGCCGACGGAGACTGGCCCGACGAGTGGCCCTTCGCGATGCCACCCGTCGCCCAGCTGCTCCGCGAGGGGCTGGAGCTGGGACCACTCACCATCCTGGTTGGGGAGAACGGCACCGGGAAGTCCACCATCCTGGAGGGGATCGCGCTGGCCTACGGGCTCAGCCCGGAGGGCGGCAGTGTCGGCGCCCAGCACACAACCCGGAGCTCGGAATCCCCGCTGCACCAGCACCTGCGGCTGGTGCGCGGCGCCAGCGCCACCCGGATGGGCTACTTCCTGCGGGCCGAGAGCATCCACGGACTGCTCACCTACCTGGAGGAGAACAAGCCCCTGCACGGGGAACGAAACTTCCACGAGCTGAGCCACGGCCAGGCCTTCAACGAGCTGCTGTTGTCCCGGCTGAGCATGATGCACCGGGGCGGGCTGCTGGTGCTGGACGAGCCGGAGGCCGGGCTGAGCTTTCACTCCCAGGTGGTGCTGGCCCAACAACTCGGACAGCTCGCCCGCGAGGGTTTCCAGGTGCTGGTGGCCACCCACTCCCCGATCATCGCCGCCGCCCGGGATGCCCGGATCCTGCAGCTCGACGAGCAGGGCATGACCTCGGTTGAGTGGACGGCGCTGGCCACCGTCGACCTCCATCGACGGCTACTGGATTGCCCGCAACTCTTCGATCTGGGGTGATCCGGCCGTCAGTTGGCGAGGGGATTGATCCAGATGACCCCAGGGAAGCGCGCGAAGTCGGCGTCGGCCGAGACGACGGGAACCCCGAACTCAATCGCCATCGCGGCAAGTTGGGCGTCTGTGGTGCGCACGCCCGCAACGCCGGCCTCCAGCATCAGGCCGCGCAGCACCGCACCCGTCCGGTCGGTGGCTGGCGGGATCCAGACCACCGGCGAGGCCAGCCAGCCATCCAGCACCGACCAGGCTTATGTGCATCATGATGCGCACGGTGGTTGACACTCAGGCATGGGCGGCCGGCTCATGCTCCGAGTGCTTCGCGGGCTCGAACTGGATGGTGGTGTGCTCCACCCCGAAGTCGTTGTGCAGACAGCGCTGCACCTCATCCAGCATCTCGTTGAGGTGGCCGTCGTGGAAACAGGAGTCGTCGACGACGACGTGGGCGGTGAAGACCGGCACTCCGGTGGCCACCTGACTCGCGTGCAGGTCATGCACCTCGTGCACATGATCCAGCGCCAGGATGCGCTGGCGCACCTCGGCCAGATCCAGTCCCTTGGGCGTGCACTCCATCAGCACATTGAGCGACTCCCGCAGGATGGCCAGGGTGCGCGGGATGATCAGCAGCCCGATCACCAGCGAGGCGACCGCATCGGCCCGCTGCCAGCCGGTGAAGTGGATCACGACGGCGGCGATGATCACCGCCACCGAGCCCAGCGCGTCATTGACCACCTCCAGGAAGGCGGCGCGCATGTTCAACGAGTCACCTCGCCCGCCGGCCAGGATGGCCAGCCCGACCAGATTGGCCGCCAGGCCGATCACGCCGAACAGCACCATGGAGTGCGAACCGATCTCCGGCGGCGCCAGCAGGCGTCGAATACCCTCGATCACCACCAGCACCCCCACCACCAGCAGCAGCGTGGCCTGGGCCGCGGCACCCAGGATCTCGGCCCGCTGGAAACCCCAGGTGCGTTCCGGCGTGGCGGGGCGGCGGGCCAGGATGGCGGCAATCAGCCCCATGGTCAGCCCGGCGACGTCGGTGAGCATGTGACCGGCGTCGGCCAGCAGGGCCAGGCTGCCGGACAACCAGGCGCCCACCAGCTCCGCCACCAGCACGCTGACGGTCAGCGTGAGCACCAGGGCCAATCGCCCGCGGTGGTCCACCAGGCCGGCCGCGTGGTTGTGGGAGTGGCCGTGGTCGTGGGAGTGCCCGCTCATCGTCCCGCCTCCCTGGCAACGGAGGGGCACAGCTGGACGGCATTGCCGGTCAGCCCCAGCAGGTTCTCCACGACCGAGAGAAGTCGCGCCGTGGCGTCGGGGTGCGCCAGCGCGTAGACCGAGGCCCGACCCTGCGGCCGGACGGTCACCAGCCCACAATCAAGCAGGCAGGCCAGGTGCTTGCTGACCGTGGACTGGGCCAGCCCGAGGTGACCGGTGAGGTCCACGACGCGATGCTCGCCCAGCGTGAGGTGCTGCACGATCGTCAGCCGCGAGATGTCCCCCAGCGCCCCGAGCAGCGCCGCGGCGGCCGCCAGGTCAGGCCGACCGGCGTCCGCCGCAGCACCCATTGAATCGCCCAAAGACTTTTTCATCGCCATACGGCGATGATATCTCACTGGGCGGGGTGCCGTAGGGCCCCTTGCCCACCCCCGTACACCCGGGCGCCCGGGCACCCGACCGACGGTCAGCGTCGCGGCTTGCTCAGCATGATCTGCAGGATCTCGGGATCCGTCCCGGCCATGCCCCGGGTGGCCAGCCGCCCGATCCCGCGGATCGTCTGGTCCACGTCGTCGAAGACCATGCCATTGCTGCCCGGAACCCGCTGTTCGGCCAGCGCCAGCAGCACCGCCCGATTGGCAGACCCCACCGAGGAAGCCACCTTCATGGCGCAGCTGGCGCCGGCGCCGTCGCAGACCATCCCGATGGTGTCGCCGGCCATGGTGGAGACCGCCCGCTCCACCGTCTCGTAGCGCCCATCGAGCAGCAGGCTCAGCCCCGCGGCGGCGCCCATGCCCGCGGTCACGGCGGCGCAGAAGGCGGACAGCACCGGCAGACTGGCGTGGATGTAGAGCGCCGTCAGGTGGCTCATCGTGAGTGCCCGGATCCGCTCATCGGGGGTGGATCCACGGTCGTCGGCGACGACGGTGACCGGCAACGTGGCAGTGATGCCCTGGTTGCCGGAGCCGGCATTGGTCATGGCCGGCAGCGGCGCGCCGCCCATCCGCGCGTCGGAGGCAGCGGAGGTGAGGGCGACCATCCGCGACGGCAGGTCATTGGAGCCCAGTCCGGTGTCGATGGCCTGCAACATGGCCGCCCCGACGCCCAGGCCGTAGTCACCGCCCTGCCCGGCGGCGGAGAGCTCCCGGTTCAGCCGCTCGGCCTCCAGGATGAAGTCGACTCGCTCGGTCTGCACGGTGGTGGCGAAGCCGTAGACCTCGCGCAGCGTCAGGCTCCGCAGGAATTCGGTGGTGGGGCTCAGCTGGGTGGGCTGCGGCCGGGGATCGTCCAGTAGCGCCTCGCCGTCCCGTTCGACCCGGTAGACATTGGTGTGGCTACCGGCAATGCAGACCCGCACGCGGTGGGCAGCGCCGATCACGACGGCCTCGGCGTAGAGGTCGTCGGGCACGTCGGCCACCGTGACCAGAACCCGGGCCTCGTCCACCATCCGTCGGGCCCGGGCAACGCCGGCCTCGGTGAGCGCGCCCAACACCGCGAGCCCCGCGGTGGGATCGCCGTCGATGGCTCCAATCGCGGCGGCGATCTCCAGCCCGGGCATCCCGGTACCGGGCACCATCACGGCCATCGCATTCTTCATCACATTGGGTGAGACCCGGGCCTCGATCCGCTGGATCTCCTCCCCCAGCTCTGCGGCCGCCCGGGCCGCGGCATAGGCCAGCGAGATCGGCTCGGTGCAGCCGGTCGCGGGGGCAACGCCGCCCCGCAGGGCTGCGATGATCCGTTCGGTGCGGGCATCGTCCATGATCGCCTCCCCGGATGGTTTCGGGCCCACTCCCTTGTGGGTTCGGGGCCAACACTAGCGACCGGAACCAACCAGAAGCCTGTTGAGCTGCTGACTGGCCGGTTTCCAGCGGCCCAGACAGCCCCCGACGGCACGAAGATGGACGCATGACCAGCCTTGCGATCGGGGCGCCACCGCACCGTCGAGCGCTGGCACCCCTCGCGCTGGGCCTGATGATGGCGGCGGTCTCCTTGGCCTTGGGATTCGCTTCGGCCCGCCTGGGCAGCGACGACGGCATCCTGGCCGGGGAACTCCTGCCGCCGCCGAGCCACTTTGCCGTCTTTGCCTTCGGCGCAGGCGCAACCGGAATGCTGCGCAGTCGCGGCCACAGTCGGGTGGCCGCGGCCATCAGCGTCTGCACATTGGTGACGCTGATCGCCCTGACGCTGGTGGGGCGACTGTTGGGCCCCTCCCATCACGAGGGCAGCTATCGTTCGCCCGATCAACGGTTGGATCTGCGGGTGACCACCACCGCCGCCCGGATCCGACCGGCCCAGCGCTTGCGCCTGCAACAGGTCGGCGGCCTGCGCAGCCGCTACTGGCAGGCGGGATGTGTGCGGGGCGGCAGCGACGCCATCGAGTCGGTGCGCTGGGTCTCCCCCGACGTGGTGGAGGTGACGATTCACGATCAGCCCGAACGGATCATGGTCAGCCCGACGGGCCCGGTCAGCATTCCGGCGGCGCTGCGGGACTGCTGATCCGGGCCCCGGCAAGCTCCGTATCCACCCGGCGGGCGGCGGCCGCCAGCTCGTCGGGCTGCCAGCGGCACCTGCCGATCCGGCAGCCACGGCCCGTGCCGCCCAGCTCGATGCCCTCGGCCTGCCAGTGCTCCCGCGCCTCGGCCAGCAGGCCCCCGGAGAGTTCACCGGCGGCATTGGTGACCCGCCACCAGGGCACGTCACTGCCCCACCGGGCCATCACCCGGCCCACCTGGCGCGGGCCGGTACCGAGCGCCGCCGCCACGTCACCGTAGCTGACCACGAAGCCCGCGGGAATGGCCTCGACCAACCGCAACACCCGCTCCACCAGCAGCTCGTCCATCCACCCAGCCTGCCATCGGCCGGGCCTCAGCCGCGCGAGGCCATGCCCGCGGACCAGGTCTTGTAGCCACCGTCCAGGTTGCGTGCCCCGGGACGGCCGACGGCGGCCAGCATCTGCGCGGCGATGTGACCACGAATACCGACGGCGCAGTGCACCACCAGCTCCCCCTCGGGAAGGTCGTCGAGCCGGTCGCGCAGCTCGTCGACCGGCACCAGGATGGCGCCGGGGATCGCACCCGCCGCGAACTCGCCCTGGGTGCGCACGTCGATCAGCGTGGCGCCGGCCTCCTGCGCGGCGGTCAGCTCGTGCCACTGGATGTTCTGACTGAGCCCGGAGGCCAGGTTCTCCGCGACGAAGCCCAGCATGTTCACCGGATCCTTGGCGGAGCCGAACTGCGGCGCGTAGGCCAGCTCCAGCTCAGCCAGATCGCTGGCCTTCAGACCACCGGCCATGGCGGTGGCGATCACGTCGATCCGCTTGTCGACGCCGTCCGGGCCGACGCCCTGGGCACCCAGGATCTCGTCGGTCTCGGCGTCGATCAGCAGCTTGAGCGCCATCTGCTGCGCGCCCGGGTAGTAGCCGGCGTGCTGCACGGGGTGGGTGTGGATGATCCGGTGCTTGCGCCCGGCGGCCACCAACCGCTTCTCGTTCCACCCGACGCTGGCCACCTGCAGCCCGAAGACGCCGACGATGGCGGTGCCCATCACCGGGCGGCCCTTGACGTCGCGCCCGGCAATCAGGTCCGCCACCCGGCGGCCCTGCAGATTGGCGGTCTGGGCCAGGGGCAGGAGGGTGGCGCTGCCGTCGATGGCGTCGATCTTCTCCACCGCGTCGCCCACCGCGAAGACGTCGGGATCACTGGTGCGGAAGTGCTCGTCCACGATGATCCCGCCGCGCTCACCCACCGCCAGGCCGGCCTCCCGGGCCAGGGTGGATTCGGGCTTCACGCCGATCGCGGCCACCACCAGCTGGGCCTCCAACCGGGAACCGTCGGACAGTTCGACGTCGGTCTCGCCGATCGCCTTGACCGCGACGCCCAGCCGCAGGTCGACGCCGGACTCGCGCAGCTTGGCGTGCACCGGGGCGACCATTTCCGGATCCAGCGGGCCCATCACCTGCGAGGTGGCCTCCACCAGGGCAACCCTGAGGCCCTTGTGCACCAGGTTCTCGGCCATCTCGACGCCGATGAAGCCGCCGCCGATCACCACGGCATTGGTCACGTCCTCACCCAGGGCGGCGATGATCGCGTCGGTGTCCTCCACATTGCGCAGGCCGAGCGCGCGCTCGATACCGGGCAGCGGCGGGCGCACCGGGCTGGCACCGGGGGCCAGCACCAACTTGTCGTAGCGCAGTTCGCGCTCGGTTTCATCGTCCAGGTTGCGCACGGTGACGCTGTGCTGGTCGGGGCGGATGGCGACGGCCTCGGTGCGCACGAAGACGTCGATGTCGAAACGGGCCTTGATGGCCTCGGGGGTCTGCAGCAGCAGGGCCTTGCGCTGCTCGATCACGCCGCCAATGTGGTACGGCAGACCGCAGTTGGCGAACGAGATGTTGCCGCTGCGCTCCACCACGGTGATGCACGCGTTGCCGTCGAGCCGACGAAGACGGGCGGCCGCCGACATACCGGCGGCGACGCCTCCAATGATCACGATGTCCATGGGGTTGGTGTGCATGACTTGATGGTATACCCCCTGGGGTATAAAGTGAAGTGCATCGGGGTCCCTCCCCCACCAATCTTCACCCGACCGAGGAGTACCACCATGTGTCGTCCCGTCACCTGCAAGACCTGCGGCAAGACCACCTGGGCCGGTTGCGGCCAGCACATCGCCCAGGTCAAGGCCAGCGTCCCCGCCAGCCAGTGGTGCGCCGGCCACCCGGACCAGCCCGGGACCAGCCTGTTTGGCCGTCTGCTCGGAAAGTGATTGGATCACCCTCACCGACGAGCAATCCGCCCGTCCCCGACGTCCAGGAGCCCGCGGTGCAGATCCCATCCGATGACCTTGATGCCGTCCTCAAGCGGCTGCGTCGCGCCCAGGGCCAGCTGGGTGCCGTGATCCGGATGATCGAGGACGAACGTGACTGCCGCGAGGTGCTCACCCAGCTCTCCGCCTGCAGCAAGGCCCTGGACCGGGCCGGCTTCGCACTGATCTCCACCGGCATGCAGCAGTGCCTCACCGAAGACAACCCGGAGCGGGAGGCGGATCTTGCGGCGATGGAGAAACTCTTCCTCTCCCTGGCCTGAGCCGGGGCCCGCTGGACCATGCGGATGGGCGCTGACGCCGGAGTCTAGACTCGTCGCCCATGAGCATCGACGAGCCGGAGCTGCAGCGCTCCCTGAAGAACCGCCACATCCAGCTGATCGCGCTGGGCGGGGCGATCGGCACCGGCCTGTTCTACGGCTCCAGCGCGTCGATCGCGATGGCCGGCCCTGCCATCCTGCTGGCCTATCTGCTGGGCGGCGCAGTGATCTTCCTGATCATGCGCGCACTGGGCGAGATGAGCGTGCACACCCCGGTCTCCGGGGCCTTCAGCCACTACGCCTACGAGAACTGGGGCGCCTTCCCGGGCTTCTTCTCCGGCTGGAATTACTGGTTCAACTACATCGCCGTCTCCATGGCGGAGCTGGTGGTGGTGGGCAGCTATGTGCAGTTCTGGCTGCCCGGCGTGAAGGAGTGGGTCTCCAGCGCCGTCTTCCTGGTGCTGATCACCGCGATCAACCTGATCAGCGTGAAGGCCTTCGGCGAGTTCGAGTTCTGGTTCGCGATCATCAAGGTGGTGGCGATCATCGCGATGATCATCTTCGGGCTGGGAATCATCTGCTTCGGCTGGGGCAATGGCGGCGACGCGACGGGCATCTCCAACCTGTGGGCCCACGGCGGCTTCTTCCCGACGGGCTTCAAGGGCCTGGCGATGGCGATGGTGGTGGTGCTGTTCAGCTTCGGCGGCGTCGAGTTGATCGGCATCGCGGCCGGGGAGGCCGACGATCCGCAGCGCTCCATCCCCAAGGCGATCAACCAGGTGGTGCACCGGATCCTGATCTTCTACGTCGGCGCCATCTTCGTGATGCTGGCGCTCTTCCCGTGGAATGAGCTGGGCAAGAATGAGTCGCCCTTCGTCACCATCTTCTCCAAGCTGGGCATCGGCAGCGCCGCCACCCTGCTCAACGTCGTCGTGCTGACCGCGGCCGTCAGCGCCTACAACTCCGGGCTCTACTCCAACGGCCGGATGCTCTATTCGCTGGCCCGGCAGGGCAATGCACCCCGCGTGCTGGCCCGGGTGAACAAGGCCGGCAGCCCCTGGGTGGGGGTGCTGGCCAGTTCCGCCGTCACCGCACTGGCCGTGCTGCTGAACTTCCTGCTGCCCGGCAAGGTCTTCCTCTATGTGATCTCCGTCGCGCTGATCGCCGGCATCTTCAACTGGACGATGATCGTGATCACCCAGCTGAAATTCCGCAAGCGACTCGGCGCCGACGAGGTCTCGCGGCTGCGTTTCCGGATGCCCTTCACCCCGTGGTCCAACTACCTGGTTCTGGTGGCGCTGGCCGCCGTCGTGGTGCTGATGGCCTTCATCCCCGACTACCGGGGGGCGCTCTACGTCGGGCCCGCCTGGATCGCCCTGCTGGCGCTGGCCCACAGCCTGCGTCGGCACCTGCGCTGACTAGGACGTCCACGCGGCTGACGTCCCTTTCGGAAGCCGTCCCACAACTGCAAGAATGAGCCCGACGGGCCCCACGCGGTGCACCACCGCTGGGGCCCGTCGCGCATCACCAGAACCGTTCACAGGAGTACCGCATGTCCCCCGCCAGCACGCGCCTCGCCCGAGCCTCCCGGTCCGTGGCCCGTGCCTACCGCAGCAAGCGTCGCGAGGAGGCACAGGCCGACGAAAGCGATGTCGAGGCCGTCCGCGCCCGGGCCATCGTCGCCCTGTCCATGCGCGCCGCGGACATGATGCTCTCCTCCGGCTCGACGGCAGCCCGAGCCACCCGGCTCGTGCTGAGCATCTGCAAGCACTACGGGCTTCCCGCCCAGGTGGACATCACCTACACCCGGATCATGATCAGTTACGAACCGTCGGCGGCCGGTGACCCGATCACCGTGATGCGGATGGTCAAGTCCGGAAGCATCGACTACGACCGCCTGACCCGCGTCGAGAGCCTGATCCAGACCATGACTGCCGATGGGCTCGAGATTCCCGTGATGTTCAACCGCCTGCGCAACATCCGGCGCGAACCGCGCACCTACCGGGCGTGGGTCCTGCACGGGGCGGCGGCCATGATGGGGGGCGGGATCGCGATGTTGCTGGGCGGCAACCGAGCCGACGTCATCCTGTCGATGCTGGCCACCATCACCGCGGAATTCATTCGCAGCAACATGGACCGGCGCGGCATGAACACCTTCTTCATCCAGGTGGCGGCCGCCTCCGGGGCTGCCATCGTCGGCCTGCTCGCGATGACCGGCCGCTCCCTGCTGCCCGACGGGCTGCAGCAGGCCTCCCCCGGGCTGGTGGTGGCCGCGGGAATGGTGCCCCTGCTGGCCGGCCTGGGCATCGTCACAACCGCTGGTGACGCCATCGACGCCTACTACATGAGCGCCGGAAGCCGTCTGGTCGAGGTCTTCGTGCTCACCTCCGGAATCGTGCTGGGACTGATCGCGACGCTCTCGATGGGCCTGTGGCTGGGGGTGCCCAGCTATCTGGCCCCCATCGAGGGCTTTGCGGCCACGGGGCTTGCGCAAGTGATGGCGGCGGGCATCATCGCCGCCAGCTTCGGGGTGCTGTGCAACATGGGTCCACGCTCCATGCTGGCGGCCACCGCCATCGGCGTGACGGCCCAGTTGGCCTACATGGCGTCCGCGGCGCTGACCACCTCCACTCCCGCCCGCTCCGGGCTGGCCGCGGTGATGGTGGGGCTGGTGGCCCGGCTCTTCACGACGCCGCTGCGGATCCCCGTCGTTGCACTGATCAGCACCGGGGTTGCCCCCTTGATGCCCGGCCTGCTGCTCTACCGCGGCATCTTCGGCCTGGTCTCCGACATCCCCGCCGCCTCCGGCGGGATCCCCGTCCCCGGCAATGACCCCCAGTCCCTCCTGCTGAAATGCCTGATGACCGGCGCAGCGCTGGCCGTCGGTTCCAGTTTCGGCGCTGCGCTGGGCAACACCGGCCTGAGGTTGGTCACCAAGGGCACCGTCCGGCGGCCGATCAGGGCCAATGGCGATGGCTCCGGCTTCCGGCGTCGGCGCGCCACCCCGCTGGCGGAACGATCCGCAACGCCCTGACCGCCCACCCCTCCGGGTGGTTTCGCATTTCACAACCAATGAAAGACTGTGCGGCCGTGCGCACCGCGCGCCGACAATTCCCGGGGAGGGTCATGTCCGAGTCAGTCGCCTCACAGGGCCAGGGTCCTGCCTCCAATGCCGCCGAGACGGCACGCGAGGAGATGGACCTGCTGCCCGACGTCGACGTGTCCGCTGGCCGGGCCCGGGCGATCACCGAACTGGCGGTACGGGTGGGGGAACTGGCACTCAGGTCCGGATCCAGCGCCGCCCGAACCGAGGCCCTCATCCGTCGGGTGTCGCAGGCCTTCGGGTTGCCGGTGCAGTTGGACGTGACCTACTCGCGGATCCTGCTCAGCTATGAACCCCTGGGCGCGGCCACCCCGATCACCATCATGCGTTCCGTCGCTTCCACCCAGCTCGACTATGACCGGTTGGAGCGGGTGGAGAACCTGGTCACGCTCGTGCGGCGCGGGGAACTTGACGTGGAGACCGCCACGGCCCGCCTCAACCACCTCGTGGCCGCGCCCTTCACCCACCCCCGATGGTTCGGGCGGTTGGCGGCATGCCTCCTGGGCGCCACCATCGCCCTGCTGATCGGCGGCAACGGCACAGACATGGCCGTCGGTGCGGTGTCCACGCTGTTGGTGGACGAGGCGCGCCAGCAACTGGAACGCTGGAGCCCGGGCAGCTTCTTCACCACCGCAGTCTGTGCAGCGATCCCCACCACGCTGGCGATGCTGGCCCTCGCGGTGCAGCGCTGGGTCCCGTCATGGGTGCCGCCGATGGATCCGTCCTTGGTGATCGCCGCCGGCATGGTCTCCCTCCTGGCGGGGATGGGGACCGTCGCCGCCGCGGGCGACGCCATCGACGGCAGTTTCCTGGGTGCCGGGGCCCGCACCGTCGAGGTGGTGGTCACCACCGGCGGGATCGTGCTGGGGCTGGTGACGACGCTGTGGCTCGCACGTGCCGTCGGAGTCACCACCCAGTTGGAACCCGGAGCCAGCCAGAACCCCAACCACCTGTTGCAGCTGGTTTGCTCCGCCCTGGTGGCGTTGGCCTTCGGGGTCCGCTTCACGATGCGCGCCAAGGCCCTGGCCATCACCACGGCGCTGGGACTGCTGCTGTGGGCCAGTTACCTGGCGGCCGGCTGGGCGACGGGTTCCCACCCGGCGCGCGTTGCGATCGCCGCCTTGGTGGTGGGATTCGTCGCGCGGATGCTGGTGCACTGGTTGCACACTCCCCTGGTGGCCCTCACCTCCACCGCCGTCGCCGCGTTGATGCCCGGCGTGATGCTCTACCGCGGCGTCTTCGCCATCACCGACGAGAATCCGGTGGACGCCACCTGGTTGCTGCTCGGGTCCACCTATGTGGCCATCGGCCTGGCGGCCGGCACCAGCTTCGGTGCGATGCTGGCGGCCCTGGTGCTCTATCACCGTCGCGACACGGACCCGTCGGAACCCTTTGCCCTGGTGGAACAGGCGCATGGCTGATCCCGCGCCCGCCCGATCCACAGCCTGCTGACAGGTGTGCGACAGGGGCACCCCAGCCCGCGTCGCCATGGTGGTTGCTGTCCGGCAGAAGGACTGCCGGCCAGAACCAGGAGTGAACCATGCCCGACAAGAAGAAGGCCGCAACGTTTGCCAGTGTCGCGGTCGCCGGCCTGATCGTGGCCGGTGGCGCCACCGCAGCCCTGAACGCGAATGCCGAAACCACCACCCCCACCAATGGCTCCAGCTACGGCGCCCCGGCCGGTCAAGACGGCGAAAGGGGTGGGCGCGGCCACGGCCGTCTGCCGGGCACCGAGGTGACCGGCGATGAGCTGACCAAGGTCACCGATGCCGTGAAGGCCAAGGACTCGGCCTTCACCGTCGAACACGTGCTGAAGGACTCCGACGGCACCTACCACGTGATGGGCACCAAGAGCGGCAATCGGGCGGGTTATGAGGTCAGCAAGGACCTGAAGACCATCACCGCCCACACCATGGGCGAGCGTGGTGGCAAGGGCGGCGGCCCCAGTGGTCAGGGTGCTCAGGCGGGTCACCAGCACACCGCGGCCACCGCCGACGAGACCGCCAAGGTCACGGCCGCCGTCAAGGCCAAGGACTCCGCGGTGACCGTGGAGGGCGTGCAGAAGGACCCCGACGGGTCCTATGACGTGCGGGGCACCAAGGCTGGCAGCAGGGTGATGGTGGAGGTCTCCAAGGATCTCAAGACCGTCGACGTGCGCACCGGCGGCCCCGGCCAGCGCTGAGCACTTCCCTGACCCGGGCCGGCACCTACGGCCGGTGCTGGCCCGGGCGGGGGTTCACAATGGGGAAATGACCATCCCGACGACCTGTCCACCAGCCCTGTCCTTTCGGGATCTGGGGCGCGGCGAGCGGATCATCACGATCCTGCTGCTCAGCTGCTGGGTGCTGATGCTGGCCGGCACCGTCTGGGCGACGCCCCAGCGGGCCAGCGTCGCCGAGGTCGAGCGGGCGATCACCAGCAAGAACATCATTCTCCATGAACGACGGGAACAGGTTCCGGCCAGTGCGGTGGAGCGGTTGCTGACCAGCGTCACCGTCAACGACGAGGACGACCCCAGCCGCGGTGGCTACCTGGTGTGGAAGGACCGTTCGCACCGCTGGCACTGGACCACGCTAGACGATGCGGCACCGGTTGCCGCCAAGTACGCGGACAAGGACCGCCAGTATGGTGACAGCACCTCCGACGGCCCGCCGGATGATGCCACCCTGACCTACTACCGATTCGGGGAACACGCGCACACCTCATACTTCAGTTGGGAGTACGCCGGCGGCCTGCTGCTGGGAGCGATGGAGTTGGGTCTGGTGATCGCCGGGGCGGCCCGACGAGGAACCCGGTGGTTCTGGTTCTGGGTGCTTCTGGTACCCGGTCTGCCGCTGGATGCGGGCCTGTTGGGCTACCTCTGGCTGGAGGTGCTGAACCGGGGCACGGCCGGGCGCACCCGAAGGATGGCCGGCTGGGAGGGCCTGTTCTTCTGCATCCTGGTGCTGATCGTGGTGCAGATGGGCCTGTCCGTGGTCAGGGCCGTGCTGTGACCAATGCCGTCCACGGCTTGCCGGGGCGCTCGGGAAGCACCAGCTCAACGGCGAAGGCGTCGCCCAGCGCCTCGGGCAGATCCGCGGGCCGCCGCACGACGTCGGTCTGACAGAGCCGACGGGCCACCAGGCCGCGGGTGTGCTTGGCCCAGTGCGAGGCGCCCGGGACGTCGACATTCACCCAGCGCTCCGCCAATTGTGGCGTCGGCTTCCACGCAGTGCGGTAGCTGGCCGAACGGCAGTCCACCACCACCCCGGAACCGACCTGCGCGGGCAACAACTCGGCCAGTCGGGGCGCCCAGAAGCGGGCCAACGGTCCGACATCGGGCAGGTCAACGTCCATCGCCAGGCGGTAGGGGCTCACCCGGTCATTGGGCCGCAGCGCCCCGTACAACGCGCTGATCACCAGCAGCCGGCCGGTGGCGCGTCGGGAATCCGCCGCCGACAGGGACTTCAGGTCCAGCGCGTCGTAGAGCACCCCGGTGTACAGCTCCCGGGCGCGCAGGGCGGGGGCGGTGAGCAGCCGGGTGTTGGCGGCGACGTCGTCGGCCAGGCTGGCGCCCACCTTCAGCACGGTCAGCGCATCATCGCGGGCGCTGACCACGGTCAGGGCGTCGATCACCCGGGTGCGGGCCTCGGTGAGCCCCGGCAGGCTCAGGGCGGCCAGGTCCATCGGGCGGCCCCGACGGCCGACCGCCTTGCCCTCACTCGGCGGCAGCAGGATCAGCATCACAGGGAGCCGCGGACCACGAAGGCCAGCTCCTCGCGGGTCAGCACGATCGGGTTGCCCTTCATCGAACTGCTGCGGAAGGCCTTGTCACAGGCCTCGTCGATCCGGTCCTCGGTCAGGCCCAGCTCGGCCAGACCGCCGATCTCCAGCACCCGGTCGGTCTCCGAGAGCCAGCCCACCAATGCCTCCACCTCGTCGACGCCGGTGACCAGCCGCGCCAGCTCCCGGTAGCGCTCCAGCGCCACATTCTGCGGGTCGCGTTCGGTCAGCGCCGCCACATTGGCCGAGGTGATGGCCGGCAACAGCGCCGCGCAGATGGCCCCGTGCGGGGCGCCGATCATCCCACCCAGCGGCCCGGCCAGGCCGTGCACGGCACCCAGCTTGGCATTGGCCAGCGCCAGCCCACCCATCAGCGAACACAGCGCCATGTCGGTGCGGGCCGCCAGGTCGTCGGGCGTCTGGAAGGCGGTGCGCAGGCTGCGCGCCGCCGCCTCGATGCCGGCGCGGCAGAATCCGTCGGTCAACGGCGTCGCGAAGGGCGAGGTGAAGGGCTCGATGCACTGGGTGAGGGCGTCCATGCCCGACGAGGCGGTGACGTGCGAGGGGCAGGCCAGGGTGAGTTCCGGATCCACCAGCGCGAAGCGGGGCAGCATCGCGGGGCCCCGCAGGCTCACCTTCACCTGGTCATCGGGCGATGCCAGCACGGCGTTTGCGGTGACCTCCGCGCCGGTGCCGGCCGTGGTCGGGAGCGCGACGACGGGAATCGAGCTGGTGGGCAGCGGCTGGCCCTTGCCGATCACCTCGGCATGGTCCAGCGGGTCGCCGCCGCTGACCAGCAGGATGCCGACGGCCTTGGCCAGGTCGATCGCGGAGCCGCCGCCGATCGCCACCACCACGTCCACCCGTACCTCGCGGGCCAAGGCCACGGCGTCGCGGGCATCGGCCATGGTTGGTTCGTGCCCGACGGCGTAGTGCGCCACCACCGGCAGGCTGCCGTGCAGATGCTGGTAGCGCTCGGGGCTGCCGCCGGTGACAAGCAGCGCGCGGCTGCCGAGCCCGGCCACCACCTCGTCGAGCTGGGCGGCGACGCCCGCGCCGAAGCGGATCGAACCGGCAGTGGCAAAGGTGAAGGCGGTGCTCATGTGCCCATCCAACCCGCCGCAAGGCCCCCGCACAACCGGCATTGCCTCACAGAAAGCACACAGCCTGGGCACAGCCTGCACCGGGCCTGATGGTGGAGAGTATGTGCCATGGCACGCTTTGACCCGAACCATGAACAGCTCACCCGTCCCGACGGCTCCCCCATCCGGGTGCTGAGCGTCGACGACGAGCCGAGCCTCACCGAGCTGCTCAGCATGGCGATGCGCTACGAGGGTTGGGACGTGTCCACGGCCGCCACCGGCACCGCCGCGGTGAAGACCGCCCGCGAGGTGCGTCCCGACGCGATCGTGCTGGACATGATGCTCCCGGACTTCGACGGCCTGGAGGTGATGCGCCGGATCCGCACGGAACAACCCGACGTGCCGGTCATCTTCCTCACCGCCAAGGATGCCGTCGCGGACCGGATCGGCGGCCTGACCGCCGGTGGTGACGACTACGTAACCAAGCCCTTCAGCCTGGAGGAGCTGATCGCCCGCCTGCGGGCCCTGCTGCGCCGCAGCGGCGCCACCGCCCCGCAGAACGACTCCCTGCTGGTCGTCGGCGACCTCACACTGGACGAGGACTCCCACGAGGTGACCAGGGCCGGCGACGAGATCAACCTCACGGCCACCGAGTTCGAGCTGCTGCGCTACCTGATGCGCAATCCCAAACGGGTGCTGTCCAAGGCGCAGATCCTGGACCGGGTCTGGAACTACGACTTCGGCGGCCAGGCCAATGTCGTGGAGCTGTACATCAGCTACCTGCGCAAGAAGATCGACCACAACCGCGCGCCCATGATCCACACCATGCGCGGCGCCGGCTACGTGCTGCGCCCCGCCGCCGAATGAGCGAGCTGGGGGTGCCCGCCCGCGGCAAGCAGGCGCTGGCACCGATGGACCTGAACCCGATGGGCAAGGGCACCCTGTCCCGCCAGCTGGTGCTGCGGGTCGCCGGCCTGGTGATGCTGTTGGCCCTGTTGTTGGGCACCGCGTCGACGATCGCTGTGCGCCACCAGCTGATCAACACCGTCGACGGGAAGCTGCAGTCAGCGCTGGTGCGTTCGGACAGGTTCATGGATGACGACCACCAGGGCTTCGGGGACCGCCCACCGCCCGGCACCGAGATCGGCCAGATCACGATGGTGACCTCGGGATCCGCCCAGCCGGCCGTGATCTGGATCGAGGACGGCAAGGAGGACCTGGCGCCGGCGGTGGCCCGGCAGCTGACCACGGTGGCTTCGTCCGAACCGACGACCATCCATCTGGGCGGGCTGGACCAGCAGTATCGGGTGCAGAGCCGGGCCACCTCGTCGGGCAGCCAGATCGTGGCGCTACCGCTCGACGTCGTGAACCACTCGCTCAAGCAACTGATCCTGACCGAGCTTGCGCTCACCGCGGCCGCGCTGCTGGGTGCCATCGCGGCCGCCCGCGCCCTGGTCAGCAGCGCACTGAAACCGCTCAACCGGTTGGCCGCCACCGCCACCGAGGTCTCCAACCTGGCCCTGGACCGGGGCGAGGTGGCGCTGCCGCAACGCGTCGCCGGCGCCGATGCCGACCCCGCCAATGAGGTGGGCCGGGTGGGTTATGCCTTCAACCACATGCTGGAGAACGTCGAGAGCGCGCTGGCCACCCGCCAGGAGTCGGAGACCAAGGTGCGCCAGTTCGTGGCCGACGCCAGCCACGAGTTGCGCAACCCCCTGGCCGCCATCCGCGGTTATTCGGAGCTGACCCGTCGTTCCCGCCACGAGATGCCCCAGGACACCGCCTTCGCGATGGGCCGGATCGAGGCGGAGAGCACCCGGATGAGCCGACTGGTGGAGGACATGCTGCTGCTGGCCAGGCTGGACAATGACCCGAGCCTTGACCTGGCGGAGACCGACGTCGTCGAGGTGGTGCTCAATGCCGTCAGCGACGCGCAGGTGGCCGGCCCCACCCACGACTGGAGCGTCGATCTGCCGGACAATCCGGTGCTGGCCAGGGCCGATGCCCTCAAACTGCACCAGGTGGTGGCCAACCTGCTCTCCAATGCCTGCAAGCACACCCCGGCCGGAACCCACGTCGAGATCCGGGTCAGCCAGGATTGTGGCAATGCCGTGATCATGGTGATCGACGACGGCCCGGGCGTCGACGAATCCATCCGGCACACCGCCTTCGAGCGCTTCGCCCGCGCCGACACCGCCCGCGCCCACAACACGGAGGGCTCCACCGGGCTCGGCCTGGCGATCGTCGCGGCGGTGATGGAGGCCCACGGCGGCTCCGCCCAGCTCGACTCCCAGCCGGGTCACACCTGCTTCACGCTGAAGATCCCGCTGGCCTGACTCGCCGTGATGTGGGGCGCGATTGTCAGCAGGTCTCCACGGTGTCGGTCCAGCAGGCCTGGCGCAGGTAGAAGACCGCCGCCGCTCCCCCGGGCTGGGATGAGCCCGGGTACCAGTCCAACGCGAGTCCGTCCTGGTAGCCCGTCGCACCGGCGGCGCTGCGCTGGTGGGCCGCCAACCAGGTCTGGATCTGGCGGCCCTGTTGGAAGAACGACGCGACGGCCTGCACTTCGTCGGCCGCGGCCTTGAGCACGGGCTGCTTGCCGGTGGCCTCGGTCCTGAGCTTCAGGTAGCTCACCTCCATACCCTCCGGCCGGTACTCGAGGCTGTACTTGTAGCCGTCGGCAGTTCGCGTGCACTTCACCTCCGCCTCCCCGGTGCAGGAGTAGCCGCGCTTGGCCAGCGCTTGGCCCAGCGGCTTGCCCTGGAGCAGCTTCTCCGGCTGCACCTGGTCCGGCACCCAACCGTCGACGAAGAGCACGATGGACCCGTCCGCGCTGCCCCGGGCGTTGACCTCCTCGCTGGTGGCCGTGGCGTAGGAGTCCTCATTGCCTGCCCGGACCGCCTTGAGCACGCCTTGGGTTCGGGCCTTGTCTCCGACGAACTGTTCAGCCAGCCAGGCCTGGAGCTTCAGGGCCTGCGGATTTTTCCCACCCTTGCCGTCCTGGACATTCAGGGAAGCCCGGCCCAGCTTGCGCCCGCTGGCACCACCCAGGTAGGCGGTCATTGCCGGGTTGCTGGTGTAGTGCGTGCACACCCAGGAGTCCATCCGCTTCTTCGCCTCGGATTCGCAGGTGAAGCCCTGGGCGGTCAACTGCTTGCGCACCGAATCGACGGTGCCCTTGCCCGGCGCCTCGATCACCGACGGCTGCTCCGGGGCCTTGGGCTGCACCGCCTCGATGCTCTGGTTGGTCGTCGGCGTGGGCTGTGCGACGGGTGGTTCCACCCCGCCCCGCCCCGCCAGCCACCATCCGCCCAGCCCCAGCCCCGCCACCAGCGGCACCGCCAGCCAGAGCCACGGGGGACGCCGCGGGCCGTCGTCGATCTCCTCGATGACCGGTGCGGCCGTGGCCCCACCCGAGTAGGGCGAGCGCAGTCGGTTGGCGGGGCTGCCGGGGCGACGGAAGGCACGGTCCGCATCGTCCTGGCCAGCCGCCTCGTCATCGACGGCCGGATCGTCCGGCTCGATCCTCCCGCGTCGGGGACGCGCCATGGGTTGCTCGAGCTCGGATTCCGGATCAGTCACGCAGGACAGCCTATGTGTTCCCCGGGACCAGCAACCAAGATCAATTCCGGAAGGTGACCGCCAGCTGACCCGACGGCCAGGCACTACGCTGGGCGCATGACTGAGCTGACTGCCGCCGACGTGGCCCAGATGATCGACCACACGCTGCTCAAGACCGACGCGACGCCCGCCGACGTCGCCGCCCTGGCCGCCCAGGCCCAGGAATTCGGCACCTACTCCATCTGCATCTCCCCCAACATGCTCACCGAGCTGCCGGAGCTGGGTGAGGTGAAACTGGCCACCGTCTGCGGCTTCCCGTCGGGCAAGCACACCGCTGCGATGAAGGCGGCCGAGGCGAGCGAGTGCGTAGCCAACGGCGCCGACGAGGTGGACATGGTGATCGACATCGGCCTGCTGAAGGCCGGTCGGGCCGACGCGGTACAGGCCGAGGTCGCCGCGGTCAAGGCCGAGGTGCCCTCCCCGAAGGTACTGAAGGTGATCATCGAGTCCGGTGCGCTGAGCGACGACGAGATCGTCGTCGCCTGCCGGGCCGCGGAGGCCGCGGGTGCGGACTTCGTCAAGACCTCCACCGGCTTCCATGCCAGCGGCGGCGCGACGGTGCATGCGGTCGAGTTGATGGCACGCACCGTCGGCGGCCGGCTGGGCGTCAAGGCCTCCGGTGGCATCCGGGACTGGGCCACCGCCGTCGCGATGATCGAGGCTGGGGCCACCCGTCTGGGAGTCTCCGCCACTGAACAGATTCTGGCTGGAGCCACCGCCTGACGGAATCAACCGGTCAAGCCCCCACCACGACCGCCCGCGTCTCATAGGGTGGGGGGTGAGAAGTTCCAAACTTTGCAAACCGGCGCATCGACGCCATGGAGGAAGCACCCATGCCGCATCAAGCCACCCCGGCCCTGTTCAGCGCCGCCCAGGCGCCCGTCGCGCTCACCAGCGTGCATCCCAGTGACGAGGGCTGGATGGGTCGATTCCAGGCGCGCAATGTTGACGCCACCATGCCCCATGTGATCGCCCAGCTGCAGGAGCGGTCGCTGGCAAACCTGCGCGATGTCCGCGACGGCGTGGAGCACCAGCACATCGGCAACACCAACAGTGATGCCGAGGTCTACATGGTGCTGGAGGCGATCGCCTGGGAGATTGCCCGCACCGGCACCACCGCCTTCGACGACTTCCTGAACGAGACCATCGACCTGCTGGAGTCCGTGCAGCAGGACGACGGCTACCTGAACTCGTGGGGCCAGTCGATGGCCGGCTACGAGCACTTCAGCGATGCCGCGATGGGCATGGAGCTGTTCAGCGGCTCCCACCTGCTCAAGGCCGCCATCGCCCTGAACCGGATCGGCCGCGGCGAGCGGCTGATGCCAATCGCCCGCAAGTGGGCGGATCTGGTGGTGGCCACCTTCGGCCCGGACAAGCAGGGCTACGACGGCCACGCCGGCATCGAGGGCGCTCTGGTGGAGCTCTTCCACGAGACGGAGGAGTCGGCCTACCTGGAGACTGCCCGTGCCATCCTGGACCGTCGCGGCCAGGGCCTGATGCGCAGCGGTGTGCTGGGCCCGATCTTCTTCCAGGATCACGAGCCGGTCCGCGAGGCCGTCGAGGCGCTGGGCCACGCCGCCCGGCAGCAGTACCTGGATTCCAGCTGCGCCGACGTGGTGGGTGCCACCGGCGACGCGGAACTGCAGAAGGCGCTGATCGCCCGCTGGGAGAGCGCCCACCTGACCAAGCTGTACATCACCGGCGGTCTGGGCTCGCGACACTTCGACGAGAGCTTCGGCGCCCCCTACGAGCTGCCCGCCTCCCGCGCCTATGCGGAAACCACCGCCAGCATCGCCGACGTGCAGGTGAACCACCGGCTGCTGCTGCTGACCGGCCAGGCTCGTTATGCCGACGCGATCGAGAAGGTGCTGCACAATGCCCTGCCCGCCGCGGTGGGCAAGGATGGCGTGAGCTTCTTCAGCTCCAACCCGCTGCAGGTGCGTTCCCGCCAGCGCGACGAGGACAACAACCGGATCGAGCGAGCCAGTTGGCTGAACCACGCCACCGGCCCTACCAGCCTCGTCCGGCTGACCGCCAGCATGGGCGCCTTCGTGGCCACCGTCGCCGACAAGACGCTCAGCATCCAGCAGTGGATGGCCGGCAGCATCGACCTGCCGTCGCAGATCGGCGAGGGAAAGCTGGTGATCGAGACCGACTACCCCAACAGCGGCCACATCACCATCCGACTGGAGGGCACCCCCGCCCCGGGCGCCCGGCTGCGGATGCGCGTCCCGTCCTGGTGCGAGAAGCACACCTACAACGGGCGCAATGCGCTGGTGGTGGACGGCTATTTCGACCAGAAGTTGACCGAGGACTACACCGCGGTGCTGGACTTCCAGATGAATCCCCGCTTCGTCTTCGCCCATCCGCGGGTCGACGCGGTGCGCGGCTGCCGCGCGCTGCTGCGCGGCCCGGTGGTCTACTGCGCCGAGGGCGTGGACAACCCGCAGTTGGAGAACCTGGTCTTCCACACCACCGCCACGGTGCAGCCGTCGACTGACGGCGAACTGCCGCTGATCACGGTGCCCGCCAATTTCCGGCGCAAGCCGCAGGCGCTGTACTCGCGCACCATGGTGGCGGTGGATCCCGACGTCCGGGAGACGACGCTGGTGCCGTACAGCAGCTGGGCCAACCGCGGTTCCAGCCCGATGCGGGTCTGGCTGCCCACCGAGTGATCGGAGCTCACACGCTCCAGTCGTAGCCCTTCAGGACCGCGTCCAGTTCTTCGGAGCTGGGCGCGGTTCGTGCGTGTGGCCGCATCGGGGAGCGGTGCCATGCACCGGTGGAGCCGTCCTGCAGCACGGTGACCAGATCCAGGTTCCACCACGGCCCCAGGACGTGCTCGGTCTCCAGGGCGATCAGCTCGGCCTTCATGTCCATCGCCAGGCCGTCGGCCACCACCACCGCCGCGTCGGCCTCCTGCTCAACCCACCAGATCGGGCGACCCTCGGCATCCAACAACGCCTGCACCTCCGCCAGTGCCTCGGCCACCAGCCGGGCGCGCAGGCCCTCGGGCACCCCCTCGACGGTGATCCGGACCACGTGCAGGCCGTGCTCGTCGGCCAGCTCGACGGCTCGCTGCGGTGCATCCATGGTGGGTCCTCTCCCCTGCTTCGTCGGGCCTCCACCCTGCCACACCCCGACGGCGGCCCCGCCTCCACAGGGGAGACGGGGCCGCCGTTGACGGGCTCAGCGCCCGAGGATCACTTCTGCTGCGCCATCGCCGCCTTGGCCGCCGCGAAACGGGCCACCGGCACCCGGAAGGGTGAGCAGGACACGTAGTTCAGCCCGACGCCCTGGAAGAAGTCGATCGACTCCGGATCGCCGCCGTGCTCGCCGCAGACGCCGCACTTCAGCTCGGGCTTGACCGACCGACCCTTGCCGACGCCGATCTTCACCACCTCGCCGACGCCGTCCACGTCGATCGACTCGAACGGGTTCTTCGGCAGCACGCCGTCGACGACGTAGGCGCTGAGGAAGCCGTTCTCGGCGTCGTCGCGGCTGATGCCGATGGTGGTCTGGGTCAGGTCATTGGTGCCGAAGGAGTAGAAGTCCGCGTGCTCGGCGATCTGGTCGGCCACCATCGCGGCGCGCGGCAGCTCGATCATGGTGCCGATCGTGTACGGCAACTCCTTGCCGGCCTTGGCGAACTCGTCCTTGACCGCGGCATCGACGATGGCCCGCTGGGTCTTCAGCTCGGTGGGCAGCGCCACCAGCGGGATCATGATCTCGATGTCGATGGTCTCGCCCTCGCGCTCCAGCACGGCCAGGGCCGCGCGGATGATGGCGCGGGCCTGCATGTCCGGGATCTCCGGGTAGAGCATGGCCAGGCGGCAACCGCGGGTGCCGAGCATCGGGTTCTGCTCGTGCAGCTTCTTGACCTGGGCAAGCACCTTGCGGGCCTCTTCCAGCTCGGCCGGGTCCCCATTGGTGAGCTCCAGCTTCTGCACCAGCAGGCTCTGCTCCACCAGGTTGGGCAGGAATTCGTGCAGCGGCGGATCCAGCAGGCGCACGGTGACGGGCAGGCCCTTCATCGCGGTGAAGACACCCTCGAAGTCGGCCTGCTGCATCGGCAGGATCTTCTCAAGGGCAGCGGCGCGCTGCTCGGAGTTCTCGGCGGTGATCATCTCCCGCACGGCGGGCAGCCGGTCGGCGCCGAAGAACATGTGCTCGGTGCGGCACAGGCCGATGCCCTCGGCGCCCAGCTCGCGGGCCTTGCTGGCGTCCTCGAAGTTCTCCGCATTGGCACGAACGCCCATGGTGCGCACCTCGTCGGCCCAGCCGACCACCTTCTGGAAGTCCTCGTTGATCTGCGGCGGGATCAGCGCGAGCGCCTTGCCGAAGACCTCACCGGTGGAACCGTTCAGGGTGATCACGTCGCCCTCCTTGAAGACCTTGTCACCGATGGTGAGGGTCTTGCCCACGGGGTCGATCTTGATCCCGGCGGCGCCGGCGACGCAGGGCTTGCCCATGCCGCGGGCCACGACGGCGGCGTGCGAGGTCATGCCGCCGTGGGCGGTGAGGATGCCCTGGCAGACGATCACACCGGCGATGTCGTCGGGGGTGGTCTCGAAGCGGACCAGCACGACGGGCTCGCCCTTGCCACCACGATCCGCGGCGGTGTCGGCGTCGAAGACCAGCTCACCGACGGCGGCGCCGGGGCTGGCCGGAAGGCCCCGAGCAATCGCCTCGGTGCCGTGGTGCGGGTCGATGGCCGGGTGCAGCAGCTGGTCGAGCTGGGCCGGTTCGATGCGGTTCAGGGCCTCGGCCTTGTCGATGATGCCCTCGTCCACCAGATCGCTGGCCACCTTCAGCGCCGCCGCGGCGGTGCGCTTGCCGCTACGGGTCTGCAGCAGGTAGAGCTTGCCATTCTCGATGGTGAACTCCATGTCCTGCATGTCCTTGTAGTGCAGCTCCATGTTCTTCATGGTGTCGATCAGCTGCGCATAGGCCTCCGGCAGTACCTCCTGCATCTCGGCCAGCGGCCGCGGGGTGCGGATGCCGGCCACCACGTCCTCGCCCTGCGCATTGGTCAGGAACTCGCCGTAGAGCTCCTTGGCGCCGGTGGACGGGTTGCGGGTGAAGCAGACGCCGGTGGCGGAGGTTTCGCCACGGTTGCCGAAGACCATCTGCATCACGTTGACGGCGGTGCCGTAGTCGGCCGAGATGCCATTGGCCTTGCGGTAGACGTCGGCGCGCGGGTTCAGCCAGCTCTTGAAGACGGCGTTGATGGCTCGGTTCAGCTGCTCCACCGGATCGGTCGTCCAGTCGCCACCCAGCGCCTCATTGCTGATCTGCTTGAACTGCTCGACCAGTTCCTTGAGGTCCTCGGCGGTCAGGTCGGTGTCCAGCTCGACGCCCTTGCTGGCCTTCATGTTGGTCAGGGCATCCTCGTAGGCGTGGGCATCGACGCCCTCCACCACCTCGCCGTACATCTGGATGAAGCGGCGGTAGCAGTCCCAGGCGAAGCGCTCATTGCCGGTCTCGGCGATGATCGCCGGCACGGTCTCGTCGCTGATGCCCAGGTTCAGGATGGTGTCCATCATGCCGGGCATGGAGACGACGGCACCGGAGCGGACGGACAGCAGCAGCGGGTTCTCCTTGCCACCCAGCACCTTGCCGGTGCGCTCCTCCAGCCGCTGCAGCCCCTCGGCCACCTGGTCGGCAAGCCCCTCGGGCCATTCCCCGCCACGCTTCATCGTCTCGACGCTGGCGGTGGTGGTCACCGTGAAGGCGTCGGGAACGGGAACCCCAACCTTCTTCATCTCGGCCACGCCGGCGCCCTTGCCACCCAGCAGGTTGCGCATGGTGGCGTCGCCCTCGTGCAGGTCGTAGATGTACTTCTGATTCATGTGTGGAATCTCCTTTGGTTCCTTCAACGTGCCGCCGTGGCGGTGAACCCTGATGGGATGTTGTCCAGCTGGTGTTCAGTTGTGCCCCGTGGCCACTTCGCCCCGGGGAGGTCTCACGGCCTGATCTTCAGGCTTCCGGCCGGCCGACGCAAGGCCGCGCCGGCCCTTTTGGCCCGCTCGTCGACGATGTCGATCACCCGGGCCGCCGCCTCCTCCAGCGCCAGCCCGGTGGTGTCGATCACGGGGCACCCCAGCCGACGCTGCACCTTGCCGATCTCGTCCAGTTCGTCGTAGATCTGCACCAGGTCTGCATAGCCATCCTTGGTGCCGAAGCCGCCCAGCCCGCGTACCCGTCGGTTGCGGATCTGCAACAGCCGTTCGGCGTCGATGGTCAGCCCGACGATCCGCCAGCGCTCCAGCCCCAGCAATTCCGTGGGCGGGGCGATCCCCGGCACCAGCGGCACGTTGACGGTCTTGTAGCCCAGGTAACCCAGGTAGATGCTCAGCGGCGTCTTTCCGGAACGCGACGCCCCCACCAGGCAGATGTCGCACTCCCGCAGCGCCTCCGGCATCGCGCCGTCGTCATTGCGCACCGCGAATTCCATCGCGCTGATCCGCTCGAAGTAGTCGGCCTCCACACCGACGGGACGGCGCACCACCTCTTCCGCCTCCGAGCCGGTGGCCTGCTCGAAGGCCTCCAGGGTGCCGCTGAGCAGATCCGCGCTGGGGATGCCGAGTTCCTCGCAGGCGGTCTGGACCAGAGTCCGCATGTGCTCGTTGACCAGGGTGAACAGCACGACGCGCTTGATCTGGGGCTCGTCGGCCACCGCCGCCCGCAATTGGTCGAAGACGGCAATCAGCGCCTCGGGAGTACTGATCCGCGGGTGGCGGACGATCGTGAAGGAGGTCTCGGTGAACTGCGCCTGCCCGGCGCGCGCCAACCTCGCCGCCGTCTCTCCCGTCGAGTCGGCGATCACGTGGATCTGCAGCGGCTCCATTGCCATGCCCTGAACCTACCAAGCCCCTCCGACATCACCCAGCCGGGGGGTTTGTCGAGACGCGACGATGCGGCCTTTCGACGCCGGTACTGGGAGAATGGTGCCGTGCTTGAAACCGACCCCGTAGACCTGCTGATCGCCGACGAGTCCCACACCATCACCGAGGGGGCCCGCGCCCGTCGCCTGGTGTTGCTGGATGCCCCCGCCCTGGTGGAGCGCGCCCGCCAGGCCGCCGACGAGGTGGTCATCTGGTGCGACGACCTGCGTGAGCGCCAGCAGGTGCCCGCGGAACTGTTGGCAGACGACCTGTCCGCCGCGCTGACCGGGGCGGACCTGGTCTGGCTGCGGCTGCCCAAGGGGCTGGGGGCGCTGGACGAGTATGCGGAACTGATCGCCAACCACGCGGATCCGGAGGTCCGCCTGGTGGCCGGCGGACGGGTGAAGCACATGACGCTGAGCATGAATGAGGTGCTGCAGGCCCACTTCGGCAGCGTGAACGCGTCGCTGGGCCGGCAGAAGTCCCGGGTGCTGCACGCCCGGCTCCCCTACCCCGCCGACCCAACCTGGCCGCGCAGCAAGACCCATGCCGAGGCCGGCGTCGAGCTGTGGGCACACGGCAACACCTTTGCCGGCGCCAAGATCGATCCCGGCACCAAGGTGCTGGTGGACAAGCTGGGCCGGGTCGGCAAGCTGGTGGGCGGGGGCCGTTCGGAGGCCTCCGTCGGGGGCGGTGCGCTGCAGATCCTGGATCTGGGCTGCGGCAATGGCGTGCTGGCCACCCTGCTGGCCAAGCGCTTCCGCACCGCGAACGTGATGGCCAGTGACGTCAGCTGGGCCGCCGTCGAGGCGACGAAGCTGACCGCCAGGGCCAACAAGGTGCGCGTCGAGGTGCTGTGGCGTGACGGCCTGACCGACTTCGCCGACGACTCCCTGGACATCCTGGTGACCAACCCGCCCTTCCACATCGGCAATGCCAAGGACTCCACCCCGGCGCTGGAGATGTTTGCCGAGGCCTCCCGGGTGCTGCGCAAGGGTGGCGAGCTGTGGTGCATCTACAACTCACACCTGCCGTGGCGGGCCCGCCTGAACGAACTGGTGGGCATGACCAAGGTGATCGACCAGAACCCCAAGTACACCCTGACCTGCAGCGAGGTGCGCTGACGCCGTGATGGCGGGCAAGGGCAAGGCCGGGTGGATCCCCCAGCAGCACGGCGCGTGGGCGATGCTGGTCGTCCCATTGGTGGTGGGCCTGGGGGTGCGTTCCCGCACCGGCCTGCCCGGCTGGGCCTGGCCGCTGGCCGTCACCTGGCTGGTGGGCTACTTCTGCTTCAACGCCTGCGGACTGTGGCTGAAGGCCGCCGCCCGCCGGCGCCGAACCTACCTGCCCGCCATGTTGACCTATGGCGCCGTCTCCGGCGTGGCAGGGCTGGCGACGCTGGCCCTGGGCGGCTGGCCCCTGCTCTGGTGGCTGCCGGTCTACCTGCCACTGCTGGGCACGGCGTTGTGGCTGACCAGCCGTCGGCATGAGCGGGCGCTGCTCTCCGGCCTGTGCACGGTGCTCGCCGCCTGCCTGCTGGCCTGGATCCTGCCCTTCACCACCCCGGGGGCGGTCTGGCGCTCCGGGCTGGGGCCGACGTCGTGGCTGGCGGTCGGGCTGTTCGGTTACTTCTTCGGCACCGTCTTCGTGGTGAAGACCCTGATCCGGGAGCGCAACAAGCCGGGCTGGGTGTTGGCCTCGATCGGCTGGCACCTGGGCTGGACGGTGCTCGCCGCGCTGGCCTGGCGGCTGGGGGCAGCCAGCCCGTGGTGGATCGTCTTCTTCACCGTCGGCGCCCTTCGGGCCTGGGCGCTGCCCTGGTTCGGCCCGCGACGCGGGCGCCTGATCCGCCCCGGTCAGGTGGGGGCATTGGAGGTCGTGCTGAGCCTGGCCGTGCTGGCGATCTGTCTGGCCGCCTGATTTCACTCCTCTGGCCTCGGGGTTCGTGAGATGATTCCGAGCGGAATCACACACCACGGCATCGGCGCCTGTGGGCCAACGACCACCCGGACCTGCGTCTGTGGCCGAGGGCGGGGGGCCTACATCCGACTGGACGATGGACGGACGATGATCGTGGGTGCACGCAGCTCCGCCACGATGAAGGTGAAGGCTGGTGGCGACCACTACTTCCTGGAAGCGGCGGCGCAGTCGGACGATCCTGGCCAGGTCCGGATGATCTCCGTCAAGCCCTGCGGGGGGACACCGATGCGTCCCAAGGACGGCGACGAGGACGGGGATGGCAAGGCCGACGTGCTCGGCATCCAGGCCGGCACCGGAAATCTGTACTACTACCGCATGACCGGCCGTGGGCTCGCCAATGGCATCAAGGCCGGCACTGGCTGGGGCAACATGGTCTTCATGCAGCGGGTCAACGAGATCCAGGGGCCGCGCTCGCGCAATGTGCTGATCGCGATCCACAGGAATGGCACGGTCTGGAGCTACGACAATCTGGGTCGGGGCCGCCTGTCCGGTGGCCGCCAGATTGGCTCGGGCCTCAAGGGCTATTCGGCCTTTGCCGTCACCACGACCAACACCAACATGATGGGCGCCAACGGCTACGGCATCGGCGCCCACGAACTTCTGGCAGTCCGCAATGGGTGGCTCTACTCCGCGCGAGTGAGCGCCTCGTCAGTGGGTGGCATGACACGACACGACGCCGTCGACAGTGATTCCTGGGGGACCATCAACGAGTGGCGCACCAACAGCCGCAAGCTGCTGGCGATGCGCAACTTCGATGGCAATGGCGACGGTGACCTATTGGATATCGACTCCTCCGGCAATTTCTGGTTCCACAAGTACCAAGCCACGATGTTTCAGTCCTTCGCGGCACCCAAGCGTGTCGGCACATCCTGGAACCAGATGGGCATCGTCGCCTCGCCCGGCTCGCTCAACGGTGACCGGCTGAACGATGTGATCGCGCGTCGCAACGACGGAAACCTGTACACCTACACGAACAAGGGTGGCAAGTGGGCAGCCGGCGTGCGGATCGGCCAGCGCTGGAATGCCATCCGTCTGCTTGCCTGAGCAACTCCCCCTGCATGGGGTTTCTTCTCCTAGTCTGGTGCCGTGCCGCAGACCGTACGCATCGTCCTGACCGCCGCAGACCCCATCCCGGAGGCGCTCGCCGCGCTGGTCACCGACCAGCTTCGCGGCCCCCGGGAGACGCGCGACGAGCAAACCGAGTGGGGGCATGTCTTCAGCTCACTCGGTGAGCTGGACGATCTGCCGCGCGCCCGCTCCTTGGTGCGCGGGGCCGCCGGTCGTGTCGGGGTGGACGCCGCCGTCGTCGACGGTCCCCTGGCCACTTCCGCTCCCAAGCTGCTGATGATGGACGTCGACTCCACCCTGATCACCGCCGAGGTGATCGACGAGGTCGCCGCCAGGGCCGGCACCGGCGAGCAGGTGGCGGCCATCACCGAACGCGCGATGCACGGCGAGCTGGACTTCGGCGCCTCGCTGCGGGCGCGGGTGGCGACCCTGGCCGGGTTGGACGCGTCGGTGCTCGACGAAGTCCGCCAGAGCATCTCCTTCACCCCCGGCGCCCCCGAACTGGTTGCTGCGGCCAAGGCGGCCGGCGCCCAGGTGGGGCTGGTCTCGGGTGGTTTCACCGAGGTGGTGGAACCACTGGTCGCCGGCCTGGGGATCGACCACATCAATGCCAACCACTTCGAGGTGCGCGACGGCAAGCTCACGGGCCTGACCCGCGGTGAGGTGATCGACCGGGCCGCCAAGCGTCGTCACCTGCTGCGTTGCGCCGCCCTGGCCGGCTGCAGCCCCGAAGAGGTGGTCGCGATCGGCGACGGCGCCAATGACCTGGACATGCTGGGCGAGGCCGGTCTCGGCGTCGCCTTCTGCGCCAAGCCGGTGGCCGCCACCCAGGCCGACGCGACGATCAGCTTCCCCCGGCTGGATGCCGTGCGCGCCTTCCTCTGCCTGGGCTGATCTCGGCAACTCCACTCTGGGTGGCCAGTTCGAGCCCCAGAGCGCCATGATGCCCCTCATAATTGAGGCAATAACGCCCCGGCAGGAGACCACCCGTGAACACCAAGGTCCTCATCCCATTCGCTGCAACATTCGCCTTGGCCACCGCGGTGGCCGCCACGCCCGCGCAGGCGGCGGGAGCAGTGAGCGTCACCTCGCCCTCATGCGGCACCATCCGGATGACCAACACCTCATCGGTCACCATGCTTGTCGAATTCGACTCCGGAAACCTTGAATGGGTGCCCGCACACTCCAGCAAGAATTTGCGGGGCAGGTCTGGCACCGGCATGCCCGGAGGCTCCTACAGCTGGCTGAGCGGCACCTCCCGATCGCAGTTCACTGCGCCAGCCGGGTACGTGACTGTGAAGCGATGCGCTGGCGGCGCCACCCGCCCCGTCGACGGAGACCAGAATGGCGATGGCAAGGCCGATGTGCTGGGCATCACCACAACCGGCGACCTCTACTACTACCGAATGACCAACACCACGCTGGCCAATGGCATCAAGGCCGGTCATGGCTGGAGCAGCATGGTCTTCATGCAGCAGGTGAACGAGATCGAGGGTGGCCCCAGCGGGAACTACCTGATCGCGGTGCGCAAGGACGGTACTGTCTGGCGCTACGACAACAAGGGCTACGGGAAGTTCGCCAACGGCCGACAGATCGGTCAGGGGCTGGCGGAGTTCTCCAACTTCACCATCACCAAGACCACCGACCCTTTGAGCTTCGGCGAGCACGTCTTGCTCGCAACCAGCGGCGATGATCTCCACTTCATGCCCTTAAACCGGGATTCCATCATGGACCCGATGCACTTGGACTCAGGCTGGGCTGACACCGTCAGTTTGATGGCCCTCCGGGACTTCGACAATGACAACCTTGGCGATCTGATCGCCATTCGCTCGGATGGCACCATGTGGAGCCACACAGTCGCAGGAGACAAACGCGTCGGCACCGGGTGGGGTGCGATGCAGACCGTCTCATCCCCTGGCTCGCTCGACGGCGACAAGCTCAGCGACCTGATCGCTCGACGCAGCGACGGCAACCTGTACAAGTACATCAACCGCGGCGGCCGCTGGGCCGAGGGCGTGCAGATCGGCCGCCGGTGGAACGGCATCCGGCTACTCGCCTGAGCCGTCGGCTCCGGAGCGGACCCCGGTCTTCCATTCGACAGGACGGTAGCCATATTCTGTGCTCAGCGGCGCCGTTCGAGTGCCCTCAAAGCAAGGACGATCATGTCTCGCAAGTTCGTGGTGGCCGCGGGCCTCACCGCTCTGGTCTCTGGTCTGGCATTGGGTGCACCCGTGGCGCACGCGGTAGATCCGATCACCGTCACCTCGCCGTCGTGCAACACCCTGCAGGTGACGAACGGCGACTCGGGGGCCTGGGTGGTGTCGCTGGACAGCGGTCAGTCGATCACCGTTCGTGGCCAGGCGACCGTCAAGGTCAACGTGGGTGGTGGCGGCACCTACATCTGGGATGCGGCACCGGCCAATTCCGACGCCTTCACCGCCACCTACCGCACGTCGGTCAAGTCCTGCACCGGCAGCCCGAGCCGCCCCATCGACGGTGACCAGAATGGCGACGGCAAGGCCGACGTGCTCGGCATCCAGGCCGGCACCGGAAACCTGTACTACTACCGGATGACCGCCACCACCCTGGCCGATGGCGTCAAGGCGGGCAATGGCTGGAACAACATGGTCTTCATGCAGCAGGTGAACGAGATCGAGGGCACCGGCACCCCCAACTACCTGATCGCCGTGCGCAATGACGGCACGCTCTGGCGCTACCTGAACAAGGGTTACGGCAAGTTCTCCAACGGGGTGCAGATTGGCAGCGGGCTGACGGGGTACACCAACTTCACCGTCACCCAGACCAACCACGTCCTGGACTTCGGCGCGCACACCCTGGTGGCCACCAAGGGTGACAGCCTGATCGCCTTCCCGCTCTACGACGACGGGCTGGACGACCCCTATGAGATCGGCACCGGCTTCGGCAGCGTGGTCAAGATGATCGCCATGCGAGACTTCGATGCCAACAACGAGGGCGACCTGATCACCATCCGGCGCGACGGCACCATGTGGTTCCACAAGGCCATGAAGACCGGCGAGACCCTGTTTGCGGCGCCGCGGCGAATTGGCACCAGCTGGGGTGCGATGCAGACCGTCTCCTCGCCCGGCTCCCTGAACGGCGACCTGCTTTCCGACCTGATCGCCCGGCGCAGCGACGGCAACCTGTACAAGTACATCAACCGCGGCGGCCGCTGGGCCGAGGGCGCGCAGATCGGTCGCCGGTGGAACGGCATCCGATTGCTCGCCTGAATTCAACGTGGAACGACGACGCTGGCCCTCCCACTGGAGCCGCTTGTCAGGGTAACCTGACACCCACAGGCCCCTGCCACCAGTGACGGTGGGCTGGCGGAGCAATCCGCACATGACGGGGTACACGTCTTCAAGGAGGAAAGATGGCAGGTCGCATTCACAATGCGAAGTTCCAGAGCAAGGTGATGTCCCCCGCAGAGGCGGCCGCACTGGTCACCCCGGGTGCCAAGATCGGCTTCTCCGGCTTCACCGGCTCCGGCTACCCCAAGGAATTCCCCGTCGCCCTGGCCGCCCGGATCAAGGAAGCCAAGGACAAGGGTGAGGACTTCAAGATTGACGTCTTCACCGGCGCCTCCACCGCGCCCGAACTCGACGGCGCCCTGGCCGAGACCGGCGGAATGAACTTCCGCACCCCCTACCAGTCGGATCCGATCTCCCGCGCCAAGATCAACGACGGCACCACCTTCTACTCGGACATCCACCTGAGCCACCTGGCCAACCAGATGGCCTACGGCTTCTTCGGCGATCTGGACTACGCCGTCATCGAGGCCACCCGGATCAACGAGGACGGCACCGTCGTCCCGTCGTCGTCGGTGGGCATGAACCGCACATACCTGACGCTGGCCAAGAAGATCATCATCGAGGTCAACGAGTGGCAGTCCGAAGAGCTCTTCGGCATGCACGACATCTACTACGACATCGCCACCCTGCCGCCGAATCGTCCCCCGCTGCCCATCATGAGCCCCGGCGACCGGATTGGTGACAAGGTCTACACGATCGACCCGGAGAAGGTCGTCGCGGTGATCGAGACCAACGATCCCGACCGCAACTCCCCCTTCAAGCCGCTCGACGACGACTCGAAGCAGATCGCCCAGTACCTGCTGGACTTCTTCGACGTCGAGGTCAAGGCCGGCCGTCTGGGCAAGAGCCTGAACCCGCTGCAGTCCGGCGTGGGCAACATCGCCAATGCCGTGCTCGCCGGCCTGAAGGACGGCCACTTCGAGAACCTCACCAGCTACACCGAGGTGATCCAGGACGGCATGGTCGACCTGCTCGATTCGGGCAAGCTGACCGTAGCCTCGGCCACCGCCTTCTCGCTCTCCCCGGAGTACGCGGAGAAGATGAACGACAACGCCGCTGAATACGCCAAGAAGATCATCCTGCGCCCGCAGGACGTCTCCAACCACCCCGAGGCGATCCGCCGCATGGGTGTCATCGCCTGCAACGGCATGATCGAGGCCGACATCTACGGCAACGTGAACTCCACCCACGTGATGGGCTCCAAGATGCAGAACGGCATCGGTGGCTCGGGCGACTTCACCCGCAATGGCGCCTTCAGCGTCTTCGTCTCCCCGTCGACGGCCAAGGGTGGCGCCATCTCGGCGATCGTCCCGATGGTCAACCACGTCGACCACACCGAGCACGATGTGTCGGTCGTCATCACCGAGCAGGGTCTGGCCGACCTGCGCGGCCTGGCCCCGCGTCAGCGGGCCAAGGTGATCATCGAGAACTGCGCGCACCCGGACTACAAGGATGCGCTGCTGGACTACTTCGAGCACGCCCAGAAGGTGGCCAATGGTCAGCACACCCCGCACGACCTGACCAAGTCGCTCAGCTGGCACTCCAAGTTCCTGGCCGAAGGCACCATGAAGCCCTGATCCAGGCCTGACAACGCAAACGTCCCGCACCGGGCTTCCGGTGCGGGACGTTTCGTGTGTTCAGCTCTCGGGCAGCAGCCAGCGGGCCAGCTCATCGACGCTGTCCACGACGGCGGTGGGGCTGCTCAGCATCAGCTCGGTCCGGTCACCCGCACCCCAGGTGACGGCGATCTGGCTGATACCCGCGGCCTGCGCGGCCTGGACGTCGACCACCGCATCGCCGATGTAGACCGCCGTTTCCGGATCCGCCCCCAGCTGGGCCAGGGCGTGCCGGATCGGTTCGGCATGCGGCTTGTGGTGCTCGGTCTCACCCATCGCGGCCACCACCGGCACCAGCCCGGCCAGCCCCGAGGCCGCCAGGCTGCGATCCGCGGAGCCGCGCTGCTTGCTGGTGGCGACCCCCAGCACGACGCCCGCCGCGCGCAGATCCCGCAACAACTGCTGCACGCCGTCGAAGCTGGTCTGCAGCCGCTCCAGGTTGGCCAGGTTGAAGCCCAGGTAGCTGGAGCGCAGCGCCTCGGCCCGTTCCCCGTAGGGCGCGTAGATGTCCGGCAGGGTACGACCGATCCAGCCGCGCGCCACCTCTTCGTCGAGCTCCTCGCCGAGCACCTCCCGGTGGGCGTGCTGGAAGGATGCGAGGATCAGGGCGATGGTGTTGCACAGCGTTCCGTCCAGATCGAAGACGACGGTCCGCCAGCGGGCGTGGGAAGTCACGGCCCAACCCTATCGATGGGTGCCAAGCGCCCGAACACCTCACCCTTTGGGGTACCTTTTCCTCATGCATCCAGATGTGCGTGACGCCGCCGAGGCGAGCTTGCGTGCGTGGCAACCGCCCACCCCCGACCAGCGTGCGCTGCGGGAGGCCTTCCTCGGGCTGATCGCCGCCCGAGAAGATGTCTGCTCCCGCAGCTGCCTGCCCGGGCATCTGACCGCTTCGGCCCTGGTCCTGACCGCCGACGGCACCCACACCTGCCTGGTGCACCACAAGATCGTGAACGCCTGGCTCCAGCCCGGCGGCCACCTGGAGGCCTCCGACACGAACCCTGCCGACGCGGCATTGCGCGAGGCCCGCGAGGAGACGGGGCTGGCCGATCTGCGGATCGACCCGGAACCGCTCCACCTGGACGTGCATCCGATCACCTGCCGCGGTGCGGCCGGCCCCACCCGACACTTCGACATTCGCTTCCTGGCGGTCGCCCGGCAGGCCGAGCCACTGGTCAGCGACGAATCCCATGACGTGCGGTGGTGGTCGGTTGACCAACTCCCCGATATCTTCGAAGAGGTCCGGGCGCTGGTCCTGGCGGGCCGCCGCCGGCTCGCGCCTTCCTGACCCGTTCGACTCCACCCAGATACCTTTCCGATCGCCCGACAACAGAGCAAGAGCAACATGAGCAGCATCCCCGAAAGCCCATCCGCCCCCGTCCTCCCCGAGACCGCCGTCCCAGCCCCGGAGTCGCCGACGAGCGCCACCAGCCCGGGCAGCGCCACCAGCCCAAGCAGCGCCAGCCGCCGTCGCCGCGGCCGACGCCCGGCCGGGGCCGACACCCGCGCCACCATCCTGGCCAGCGCCCGACGGCTCTTCGCGACCCGCGGCTACGACGCCGTCTCCCTGCGCTCCATCGCCCGGGATGCAGACGTCGACCCTGCGCTGGTGCACCACTACTTCGACGGCAAACCGGCGGTCTTCGCCGCCAGCCTGATGACGGCCGAGTCCAATCCGTCGTCCAGGTTGGCCCTGATCGCCCAGGCGCCGCACGACGAGGTGGGCCGCACCATCGTGAAGGTCTTCGTGGAACTCTGGGACAACCCGGCGCAGAAGAGCGCCGCCAAGGGAATCATCCAGACGGCGATGACTCCCGACGAGGGAGTGCGTCCCTTCCGGGAATTCCTGGTCTCCGAGGTGCTCAGCAAGCTGCCCGCCCACGGCCCCGACGGCGCGGTGGATCCGCGACGCAGCGAGCTGATGGCCAGCCAGCTGATGGGGCTGGCGATGACCCGCTACGTCCTGCAGTTGCCGGCGATCGTGAACGCGAGCCCGGCGCAGCTGGCTGACTGGGTGGGGCCATCTGTGCAGCGCTATCTGGACGATCGGCTGGACCGGCCCCCACTGCTGAAGCTCGGGTAGGCTGGCACGGCACCAGCAGGCGGCAGAACCGAGGGAGGCGTCGTGAGCGATCAGCAGGCCGATGGTCTCGGGGCCCCCGTTGCGGTGGCGGATCGGGAGATCGCCACCCTGCCGCCGCTCGGCGAGATCACGCCGGGGCTGCCGATCAGCCGCAACACCGGTCAGCCGCGCCGGGCCAAGGTGATGGTGCTGGCCAATGTCTTCCTCTATGCCGCCGCGGTGGTTTCGGCGGCGGCGCTCGTCTGGTCCTGGTGGACGGCGATCCACATCGCCACCTTCCCGCAGTCGTCGAAGCTGGTGGAGCTGTGGCAGCCCCGCCCCGGCGGCTGGCGGTCGGTGGTGGCGGTGACGTTGGTGTGTGCGATCGGCGCCGTGATGACCGCGGCCCCGGCGGTGGCCGCGCTGAACTCCTGGAATGGGCATCGCTGGTCCCGGATCGCCGCGATCGTCGCGGTGCTGGTGAGCGGCCTGGGCTACCTGCTCAATCCGTTCGCCTGGGCAGCTCCGGCGCTGTCCCTGATCGGTGCGGCGCTGCTCTGGACGCCGCCGGTCTCCCGCTACTTCGGGCACTGGCAGTCCTTCCGCGGCGGTGATCCGGTGCCACTGGCGCCCGATGAACCCGTCGTCTACGGGCCGCTGGCCCGCTACCTCTGACCTGTCCACACCTGGAAGGAACCATGGCATTCTCCTGGAAGTCCCTGCTCACCGACGTCGCCCGTGGCCTGCTGCGCGAGGGGGTGCGCTCGCTGGACCAGGGCCAACGGCAGGGCCGCCAGAACCGACAGCCCAGCCGACCCAGCGTTTCCACGGACTACCCGGGCGACTTCACCGGTAGCCCCCAGATCAGCTACTCACCGCGGGCTGGCGAAACCCCGGACCCGGGCGAGGTGGTCTGGGCCTGGGTGCCCTATGAGGAGGACCACGCCCAGGGCAAGGACCGCCCGGTGCTGCTGCTGGGCCGCGACGGTGACTGGCTGATCGCCCTACCGCTGACCAGCAAGGACCATGACCGCGACGCCGCCCAGGAGACCAGCCAGGGGCGGCACTGGACCGACGTCGGCACCGGGGCGTGGGATCCTCAGGGCCGCCCCAGCGAGGCTCGGGTGGACCGGATCGTCCGGGTGGCACCCGGCAGCGTGCGCCGCACGGGCGCCGCCCTGGACCGGGAGGTCTTCGACCGGGTGGCCGACGCGGTGCGCGAGCGCGCCAACGGCTGATCCCCGGGCCACACGGGGTGCCGTGCTTGCCCTACCCCGCGGGTGCGCTAGCATGTCCTATGCCTCAACGAGAACGACGAGGCGCGCGGGCGTAGCTCAATGGTAGAGCGCCAGCTTCCCAAGCTGGACACGCGGGTTCGATTCCCGTCGCCCGCTCCACAACGAAGGGCCTTGCCAACACACAGTTGGCGAGGCCCTTCGAGCATTTCAGAGCACATAGCAGCAGCCATGTCGTGCCCAATCACTTCGCGGCACCGCGCTTCATCAGGCGGTCCAGGGACTCCGCAATGGCCTTGTCGCGGTCCACCGTGGCGTGCTGGTAGATCAGTGCGGCACGCATGCTGGCGTGACCCATGCGGGTCATCAGTTCCTTGGTCGAAGCCCCAGAGGCGGCCGCCAGGTGGTTGCCGGTATGCCGCAAGTCGTGCAGGTGAACCTCGTCCGGGATTCCCGCCGCTGCCTTCGCGGGACGCCAGATCTTGGTCCAGTTCGACCGCCGCAGCGTCTGCCCACGAGGGCCGACGAACACACGCCCGGTCGCCCCATCCTCGGCATAGACGTCGAGGTGGTCGCGGATCTCGTCACGCAGGCCAGCGGGCAGGCTCACACGCCGGACCCCGGCCACCGTCTTGGGCGCCTTCACCACCAGATCACCGTCGATCTCTGCCACGGAACGGGCAACGTTGACCGTCATGGCATTCAGGTCGAAGTCGCGCCGCTGCAGCCCCATCAGCTCACCCCAGCGCAGCGAGCCGAACACGGCCAGCAGCACCAGCAGGCGATATCGCGGCTCGATGGCATCGGCGAGGTCCATCACCTGGGCCAGGGTGAGCACCGGACGTTCAGCGGGATTCTCGACCGAGGCCCCACGAATGCGGCACGGATTGCGTGAGAGCAGGTCGTCGTCGACGGCCGTTGCCAGGATCGCACGGAGCAGGCGGTAGGCCTTCGCCACGGTGCTCTCCCCAACGCCCTTGGTCAGCAGCCGCTGGCGCCACTGACGAACAGCAGCGGGCGTGACGGCACGCAGCTCATGGTCACCCAGGGTGGGGGCAATGTGCAGACGCAGGAGCGACGAGTACAGGTCACGAGTCCGAGCTGACAGACCGGCTCGCTCGTCGATCCATCGCTCGGCGTAGTCCTGCACGGTGACGGCCGAGGTGATGGGGCTCACCCACTGTCCAAGCCCAATGTCGGAAGCCACCGTGGCCCAAGCGCTCTCTGCCGCACGCCGCGTCTCGTAGGTCGTGGACAAGCGGTGCCGAAGCCCGTCCGGGCCGGTGTAGCGGACCTGCCACCGGCCGGACGGAAGCTTGCGGAAAGAGCCGTGGACGCGCTTTCCGGCCATCAGGCAGCCCGCTTGCGCAGGATCGGGGCAACCGTTCCAGCATCAACGAACTCATGCAGGGCGGTCTCGGGAATGCGGATGAACTTGCCGACCCGAACGAAGCGGATACGCCGCTCGGTCACCAGGCGACGCGGGAAGCGAGGCCCGGTGCCCAGGTATTCGCCCGCCTCTTCGAGGGTCAGCAGGCGCTCCAAAGTTGCGGTGGTGGTCACGGTCAACTCTCCTTTGAGTAGTGGGGGTGGGTGGTTGCGGCCTTCCATTGGGCGTACTCGCGAGCACGGACTGCGGCGGCGGTGGCGAGGGCTTGGTCTGTGGAGGTGTCCCATCCGGTGGATTCGTAGCGCCAGTCCTTCACGGTGATGACCTGGTCGTCGGTGTCGTGGGCGTCGAGGGCGAGCAGGTCGACGAAGGACAGGTTGACCGGCTGGCCACCGGACTGGGCCAGGAGGGTCTGGAAGCGTGCGCGGGCCCGTCGCAGGGCGCCGAGGGTGAGGCTGTAGCGGCGGCTCTTGGTGGCGAAGTGGCCGCGGTAGCCGAGGTCTCGGGTGCGTTTGCCGATCTTGGCGTAGGGGTCGATGCCGCCTCGCCATAGCGGGATGGTGCACGGCTGGCCGGTGTCGCGGCGGGTCTGGCGGAGGGCTGCTTCGGTGGCCCATGTCCGGCACAGGGCGTTGAGGCGCTGAAAGTGGGGGTTGTTCCGGTTGGTGGTGGCGTCGCTGGCGTCCTTGGTGGCGTACTTGGCGAGGTAGGCCGCGACCTGCGCGGGCTTCAAGGCAGCGTCGGGGTCGTCGGGGCGGTGGTGGTCGCGGACCTGCTTGACGTCGACCTGGGGGCCGAAGGCCAGCACCACCGGCGCCTGTCCCTCGACGGGCGGCGGGGCGGTGTAGCGCAACGAGGTGGCGGCGTGCTCGACCAGGTCGGCGAGGCGGCTGGTGGTGATCGTGTCGGGGGCGGGGGCGCCGATGCCGAGGAGGGCGGGGCCGTCGAGGCGGATCAGGGCGTGGTAGTGGATCGCGCCGCGGGCCTGGACTTCGGCCACTTTGGCGTACTGGATGGAGCAGTGGTCGCGGAGCTTGCCGGGCTTGATGCCGAGTTCATTGGCGAGGGCGCGGCCGAGGCTGATGGTGAAGCGTCGCCACAGTTCGGGGGCCCACCACTGCCACACCAGGTGGTGGTCGTAGCGGTAGCAGTCGGAGCACAGGGGCTGGCCAAGGCACTCGTCGTGGTCGCCGTGCTTGGCCATGCACCAAGTGGGGCGGCCGTGCTCACACAGGGCGCGGTCGTTGGCGCGGCGGAGGCGGCAGGGCTTGCCATTCCGGTGACCGTGGACGGGGCCGAAGGACGGGGCGGTCAGGGTGAGGAAGAGCAGCGGATTGTCCGCCACAGACTCGGGGACGGTTTTGCCGCCGGTGACGCCGCAGCGGACTACCTCGAAGGTGTCGCGGGCATAGACCCGGCTGCAGGCAGGACAAACCGACGCGCGGCGGTTGCCGCAGCGCTGGAACAGCGCGCCGAGGGGCTGATCGGTAGAGCTGAAGCGCGAGAGCACCTCGCCGGTGTGGGCGTCGATGCGGGTGGTGGAGCCGTGCAGGCGCACGGGGTGGGCGCAGTAGCCGACGTGGGCGGCGGTGTCGGCGAAGGCGTCCCACGTGCCGTTGTGGATGCGGGCGAGGATGTCAGCGGCCGCGTGGGGGCCGGCCTCGAGATCAAGGGGCGCGTGGTCCCCGAATCCCTCGAAGACGACCCCCACAGGGCTGCTCATGCCGCCAGATCCTCCTCAGCGTGGTGGGTGGTGGTGCGGGGCTTGCGCGGGGCCCGGGGCTTGCGCGGCTTCCGCTCCCCCGCCTGACCAGTGGCCGGCTCCTGGGCAGCGCCTCCGGGATGTCCGCTGGCGGGCAGCAGGGTGTCCTCCTTGACCTGCTGCGGGGTGGGCAAGGCCACGGTGACCGGGGACGGGTAGCGCCTCGCAGTGGAGCGAATGAGTGCGTCGGGCCAGTAGTCGGCGCGGACCTGGTCAAAGGCGCCGGTCTCGTCCTGGACCCAGCCGGTACCCTGCTGGGAGACCGGGATGCGATGGGCCGGGCACGTCTGGGCGGTGCCGTCGCCCAGGACGAGGCGGGTTTCGGTGGCGCCCATCTGGCGCAGAGCGATGGTCTGGGTGAACAGGCCGCGCATGCCGACGACTTCCTTGCGCGGGTCCTGCACACACGCCAGCACCACCACGCCCAGCGCGCGGCCCTGGGTCAGGATCTCGGCCAACAGACGGTTCGCTTCCTTCACCACCTCCGGCGGGCCATACGAGGTGAGCACGGCCAGCTCGTCGATCACCAGCACGTGCAGAGGATCACTCGGACGCGGAGTGTGCTCACGCACCTGTCCGGCCATGCGAGGGCCACGCTCGTCGATCACCGCGAGCAGCTTCTTGAGCACCTCGGCGGCCTGGGTCGGGGTGGTGGCCATGCAGCTGAACAGCTGCTTGCCCATGGCGAGTTCGATGCCGCGCTTCAAATCGATGCCCCACACCTGCACCTCACCGGTCGGGACGGCGGGGGCGAGGTTCCCGACCACGGACCAGAGGACCGAGCCCTTGCCGGAGCCGGAGCAGCCCGCAACCAGCGTGTGGCGGCCCGCGACGGGAAGCCACCAAATGCTGCCGTCCTGGGCACGACCCGCAGGCACCCGACCCACCGCCACGATCTCCTGCCGGGTGAGGAGGGTGGCTTCGCGGCCCGTGGCCAGCGCGTTGCCCATCATCAGTTCGACCAGCACCTCACACGACGACACCTGCACGCACCGGGACGACTGCGCAGCGGCAGCGACCTGCAACTTCGGAGCAGCGGCCTCGACCTCGTCCAGGGTCTGGCCGACGCGGGCGCGGATCCGCAGGGTGAGCTTGTCCCCATGCGTTTCCACCCGGGACAGATAGGGGGCGACCCAATGGGACACCTCCTTGGGTTCACGGACGTATTCGGTGTGATCCCCGACCCGGACCTTGCGTGACACCTTCACGGTGCGGGTGCGCTGCACCGACAGGCCACACTCGCGGGCCAGATGGTCCCAGTTCTTGCGGGCCCAGCGACGCCACTGGCGACGGCGCCACGGCCCGGCGATGCGCTTCTCGAAGCCGAATGGATCGACCAGCGACCACACCATCCCAACCACCACCGGCAGCAGGTAGACGGCCACAGCGGCGGCCTCGATCAACCCCATGTGGTTCGGCCAGGACACAGCAACGCCGAGCAGCATCCCGGCGATGCACGCCCGGCCCCAGCGCCGCGTCACCCACACAGCCCCCAAGAAGCGAGCCAGCACGGTCCACATGGCCCGCACACCCGCCGCGACGGTGCGGGCAGCCTGGGCCAGCACCGTGCCACGAGCGGCACTCGACTCCACGACCACCGACATGATCAGGCCGCCTTGCCCTGGTCACGGGCCGGAGTCTCGGTGTTGGCGAACCCGGTGGCCTTGATCGACCAGGCCAGCTTGGGCCGGGCACCGTTGTCATCAATCCACGGGGTCAGCGTCAGACCCTCGAACATGACCGGGGTGAACGGGAAGCCCGACTTGTTCGCCGGCGGCACAGGCTGGTGCTGAGCAATGATCTTGACGACCACCGTCTTGTCACGGTTCCCCGCCTCAGGGTCCGAGTCCAGCACAGGCACCTGCCACAGCGGCAGGCCCGTGTCCTTGTCGAGCTGCTGCGGACGAGACCCATCAGCACGCTGCGGTGCCTGGAAGTCCATCACCGCCGCCACCTCCCCCACCAGATAGACCGGCGCCGGGAAGACGCTCTGGTGGGTCACCTGCAACTTGCGCTGAACAGCCATGACAACCTCCTGTTTAGTGGGTGTGAACTCCTAGTGCCTCGAGAGCCGATGCGAAGTTCGTAGGGTGTAAACAGAAAGGTATCGCATGTGTGAGTCATGTCAAGAGGATCTAAACTGGACCCCATGCAGAGCGACCCGGAGTTCGAGGCAGTGCGTCAGATAACTGACCCACTAGCGCAAGCGCGCGCCGCTGGCGAGCTGATCGGCGTCTACCAACAGCGATCCACAGAACTGTCGCGCATCCGCAAGGAGGCCATGAACGCAGCTGTGGCCCAGCGCGGCATCACCTTCACCGAGCTGGCCAAGGAACTGGGCCTCACCAAGGGCCGCGTCTCCCAGATCCGATCCTCAGCCCCACCCACCGAGCGCGGACTGTTCGGCGTGGGACCGCTCACCATAGCCATCCCCCAACGAACTCTCAGCGAACGCCCCGAAGGGGTCATCTCCGCCCACGACACCGCAGCAGCCGACCACCTACAGACCTATCTGGAATCACTCAGCTTCCGCACCAGCCGGTACCTGATTCCCACCACTGGCGCATGGACTCCCCCAGAAGATGCAGTGGCCATCTGCGGCCCGAAGTCATCCCACGTCACAGCCGACGCCATTGCAGCCGATCCCTTCCTCGACTTCGCCCCAGATGCCCAAGGCGTCTGGACGCTGCGCGGCCGAGACGGAGGCGAATTCGTATCACCACTGGACCGGGCCAAGCCGGACGCCGATATCGCCTACATCGCCCGACTGCCCTACCAGGGAGGGCGCATGTTCGTGATTGCCGGTGTGCACGCTCTCGGCTCGGTCGGCGCGGTCGACTACCTAGCGAAGAACGCACGAGCCATCTACGACCAAGTGGGCGACGAGCCCTTCTCCATGATCGTCGGATCTACCTACGATGGCGCAGAAGTCACTCACTCGGAGGCACTATGGGGACCCAAGACCCACTAGTCCACATCGAAGCCGCCACCCTCGCCGGCGGCGACAACAACCAGGACCGCTACGCCTACGGCGACGGCTGGGCCTTCGTCCTCGACGGGGCCACCAGCTTTAGCGAAACCCCGCCCATCCACGACGGCGGCTGGTACGCCGAACGACTCAAGAACGCCCTGGCACAACACCTCGCAGCCGCAGACCACACCACCGATACCGCCAGCATCGTCGCCCACTCCATCCAAGACGCCGCCGCAGACCACGACGCCGCCACCCAAGGCCCGTGCCCCACCAGCACCATCGCCCTGGCTCGATGGCGCCACAACGTGGATCTGTACGTCCTAGGTGATTCCTTTATTCAATATCGCGGCATCAACGGCGATAGTGACGAGCTTGCCGACCTCCGCATCGAGGCCGCAGGAAACGACATTCGCACCAAGTACAAGCACCGCCTGAAAGAGGGCCACGGCTTTGACGCGACCCACCAGGCGATACTCAAAGACCTGCAGGCCGCCCAACAGGCGCGCAGGAACGTCCATGAGCCTCTCGGTTACTGGATCGCAGGCGCCGACCCCAACGCGGCTCACCACGCACACACCCGCTCACTCCCGCTCGGCTCCGTCCAAGGCCTACTGCTCTGCACAGACGGCATCCATGACTACACTCGCCGAGAGATCCTCCGCGACCCCTCCGACGCACGAATGAACCTCATGGAATTCTTGGTAGCCCAGCACGAGGAGGAGGCCAACGACCGCGACGGGGCCAAGCGACCCAGGAGCAAGATCCATGACGACAAGACCGCCATTTGGATCTGCTTTGGCGCATAAGAGTCACTTACAATACCGGGCCCTGAACTAAGACATATACGAGAGGCGACCACTGAGATTCTACGCTATATTCAGTCGTTGGACGGCCATGATTTACCACACCACAAGAGATGGCAGCATTTTTGGCATGACTGCACATGCGTCGGGTAGTGCAAAATCGGATTCTGCCGCGACGCCGTCCCCTCAACCAAGAATCCCAAGCATCCACCTAACATAGCCTTCCACGCAATCCATCTGGGAATCTGGCGTCTAGAATCTCTTAGATCCAGGGCCAGACTCACAGCGCTCAAATTAGGATTAGGTGCGTGACCCCAACCAATAGGACAGACCAACAATGCCAACGGGTGTCAGCAGGATGACGGCGACCCCTACTGCGACGAAGAAGTAGCGGCGTGCTCGGATCATGAAGAAGACCGCCGCTACTGCCAGCACACATAGAAGGCCGGCCATAGTCCAAGTTCCTTCGGGTGACCAGGTACCGACCGCGAACATGAGCATCAAAGTTGCTACCCACCCGGCGGCACACAGAAGAGCGTACCGAGTCTGCGACGCCCTGAAATCCTGCCCCACCTCTGCCACGATGCCTCCTTGCATTAGTGCGGACTGGGGCTGCAACACTTAGACGCAGCAGCATCCACGAGTCCGTTGACCAATGCTTACCCAGGAACCCCGCAATGTCAATGACACTGAGGGGCACCGTCTGTCCACCGGCAGACAAACCGGGAAAGCCCGTACCCGACTCGGGAATCCATGGGCAGATCTCACAGCGAGCACGCTGCAAACCCTTGACATGGCGCTACTCGCCCCCCCCCAGCGCGCTTTCCTGCTAGCCTCGATCTTTCATGAGGGCTGGTTGGTCAACGGTCCAGCGTCGTTGCCGGTCTCGTAGTCATGATTCTGGCATGGGGGTGTGACAAGGTCCCGCATGCGCTGCGGGTAGGCGTCGGTTCCACTGCC